>CAJXYV010000015.1 GCA_913063525.1 uncultured Verrucomicrobiota bacterium | reverse complement strand
TCTTATCTCGACGCCCCGAGATCGAAAACCCGGCGGTGGGTTTCTTATCTCGACGTCCCGAGATCGAAAACCCAGTCGTGGGTTTCTTATCTCGGCGCACCGGGATCGAGGACGGATAGCCTGAGCCACGGGATCTGACACAGCGCCGATCAGGCGCCGAGTGTCGGATCGTAGTCCTTGGGAGCGCGCACGATTTTCTCGATGCCGTGTTTGGTGACAAGGTTGCCCGCGCTGGAGCGGCTCTTGATGCCGAACTCGGCGAAGTGCAGCGGCCGCGTCAGATTGCGCATCCGCAGGCCGGACTTGAGGTGGACCAGCAGCATCTGCGCGGCGCTTTCCTCGTTGGTCTTGTGGAAGGCAAAGTAGAGCACGCGGCTGCCGGGCGTGCCCTTGGTCAGATCGTACTCCTTGTCTCGGGTGATGCCGCCGACGGTGAAACGCTTGGCGAGAATCGATCCGTCTTTACCGTCGCGATAAATCATCGAGTAAATGAGATCCTCGTCCTTGCGGAAGATGGCGACGCGCAGCGGTTTCTGGCCGACAAAAACTTTGTCCGCCACCTTCATCACGCGCATCTTGCCGTCTTGGGTGAAGGTGATAAGGTCGTCGATGGTGGAGCACTTTTCGACCGGCTCGCCGTCCTTCTTCAAGCCGTAACCGGCGAAACCGTTTTTAGCGTCGAGATAAAGAGTCTCGGTGGCGGCGACGACTTGCATGCGGTCGACGCGCTCAAACGAGGCGATCTCGGTGCGGCGCTCTCGCTCCTTGCCGTATTTTTTCGCCAGCTCCTCGTACCAACGGATCGTGTAGCGGGTGAGGTTGCGGAGGTTCTTCTCGGTTTCCTCGATAAGTTTTTCGAGACCGCGGATTTCCTCGTCGGCCTTGAAGGAGTCGAACTTGGAGATGCGCTTGATCTTGATCTCGGTCAGGCGGGCGAGGTCGTCCTCGGTGACTTCGCGCTTGAGCAGCTTTTTGAACGGCTTGAGCCCGTCGTCGATCGCCTTGAGTACCGCCTCCCACGTTTCGCATTCTTCGATGTCGCGGTAGATGCGGTTTTCGATGAAGATCTTTTCGAGCGAGCTGAAGTGCCACTTCTCGGCCAGCTCGGCGAGTTTGATCTGCAATTCCATCTCCAGCAGATTGCGGGTGTGGAAGGTCGTGCGGCGGAGAATCTCCGAAACGCCTAAGAACTGCGGCTTGCCATCGACGATGACGCAGGCGTTGGGCGAGATGCTCAGTTCGCAATCGGTGAAGGCGTAGAGGGCGTCGCGCGTCTGCTCGGGCTCGGCGCCGGCGGGCAGATAGACGAGAATGTCGGCGTGGGCGGCGGTGTTGTCCTCGATCTTGGCAATCTTGATTTTGCCTTTGTCGGCCGCAGCAACGACCGACTCCATCAGCGCGCCGGTGGTCGTGCCGAACGGAATTTCCGTGATGCGGAGAATGCCTTTTTTGTCGGTGGCGATGCGGGCGCGGACCCGCACCTTGCCGCCGCGCAATCCGTCGCGGTAGTCCGACGCGTCCATAATGCCCGCCGTCGGGAAATCGGGAATCAGCGTGAACGGCTGGTCGCGCAAGACGGCGATGGACGCCTCGATGAGTTCGTGGAAATTGTGCGGCAGGATCTTGCAGGCGAGACCGACGGCGATGCCCTCGACGCCTTGCGCCAGCAGCAACGGGAATTTCACCGGCAGTGTGTCCGGCTCCTTGCGGCGGCCGTCATAGCTGGGCAGCCAGGTGGTGGTCTTGGGGTTGAAGACGACCTCGTTGGCGAACTTCGTCAGCCGCGCCTCGATGTACCGCGGGGCGGCCGCGCCGTCTCCGGTCAGGGTGTTACCCCAGTTTCCCTGGGTGTCGATGAGCAGATCCTTCTGCCCGAGCCCGACGATGGCCGCGCCGATCGACTGGTCGCCGTGCGGGTGGTAGTTCATCGTATTGCCAACGATCCCGGCCACCTTGTTGTAGCGGCCATCGTCCAGCTCATCCATCGCGTGGAGGATGCGGCGCTGAACCGGCTTGAGGCCGTCGTACAAATGCGGCACCGCCCGTTCGAGAATCACGTAACTGGCGTAATCGAGAAAGTAGTCGGAATACATGTCGCCCAGCGAGGCGTGTTGGTCCGGATCGTGTGTCATGGCCAAATGCTTAACCAATCCGAAGCACCCGCGCAAGCCCGAGCTGAGACGATCGTCGGCGAGTCGTCAGCCGCGACAACCACGCACAAGTACCACCTGGCAAAATACGGGCAATCCCGCCCCTCACGCCTCCAACACCCGCGGCAGCGTCTCCGCCAGTGCCTGAAACACCGCGTCGATGACGTTCGCCTTGTCGGCAAACAACGCTTCCGGGCCGCCGTCGTGGAGATCGCTGAACGGCGGCTCGTAAAGGGCGCTCGCTTCCATGTAACCGCGCACCGTCAGTTGGTCGATGACCGTCTCGACAAAGCGGATTTGCAGCGCGCTCAGGCTGCGATCGTCGATGAAACCCGAAAACGCCGCTTGGGCCGTCGAGCGGTCCATGCCGACCATTCGGCGGACAAAATGCGCCAGCGACGGCGTTTCCCGCTGCTCGATCAAAGTCCCCAGCAGGCGCGCGCCATCGTTCTCGCCGATCTGCACCAGCGTCGTTTCCAGACTCTTCAAGTCCGTCGCCGTCAGCGGTTGATTCTGGCGCAGCCGCTGGATCACCAGATCGTCGCGATGACCGCGCAGGTAGTCGTCGACCTTCTTGGCGTATTGCGCGCCGGTCATCTTGGGCAGGGCCAGCAGCAGCTCCTCCTCGCGGGGAATCAGCTCGTCCTTGAAATTCGTGTAAACGATCTTCCGCTTCGCCTTGTCGATGAACTGGACCAGCCCGCGCAGGCGGACGCGCAGTTGCTCCAGCCCCGCCAGATCCACCCCTTCCCAGAATTCCGACGTCTGCACCAGCCGCAGGTAATTCAACTGCGCCTTCACGGCCGGCACTGCGTCCTTCTCTTCCAGCAAGGCGGCGATCTCGACCACTCTCCGCCGCAAGCTCTCGAACGGCCCGCGGTCGTTTTCCACCAGCGCGATCTGCAACCGCAGCGCGCTGTGATCAAAGTGCCGCGCCTCGATCTCGTCCGTCGCGATCTGGCTCGGCAGCCCGGCCACGTGTTGTTCGATCTCCTGCACATCCGCCTCGCTCAGCCAATCCCACGCCGCTGCTTGCTGGAAGCGCTCGACCTGCTTCAAATGGCCGCGGACGATGAAGTTCTCCGCGTTCATCGCGCAAACTTCGTCGTGCAGCGTGCGGGTCAGCAATGCCCGCAGCTCGCCGCTCGGCTCCAGTGTCGGCGTCTGCTGGATCGCGCTCAACAGCCGCACCCGGTTCTTGAACAAGCGCGCCCAGCGGCTCGCTGCCGCTGGTCTCGATTCCGTCCGGGTTCTCCTTGAAGTAGTCGAAGTTGTAGCAAAAATCGAAGATCCGGAAGTGCTTTTTGTCCTGCCCCGGCCCGAACAGGTTTGGGCACAGCCGGGTGCCGCGGCCGATCATCTGCCAGAACTTGATCTTCGAATACACCGGCTTAAAAAACACCAGATTCACCACCTCCGGCACGTCGATGCCGGTGTCGAGCATGTCCACCGAGATCGCGAGGTGCGGTGCATTGTCCTTGATCGAAAATTCATCAATCAGACTCTGCGGGTATTTGGCGAAGTGATCGATGATCCGCGCAAAGTGCCCCGCGTGCTGCGGATAGTGGTGGTTGAAACGCTCCTCGATGAACTTTGCGTGATCGTGGTTGCGGGCAAACAGGATCGTCTTGCCCAGTCGGTCGCCACCCTCGACTTTCAGCCCCTCCTCCATCAAATGTTTCACACCTGATCCACCGTGTCGGTGTTGAACAGCCAGCGGTTCACCGCCGTCGCGTGAACCGCGTCGGGCGCGCCCTCACCGTGATCGCCCCAGTCCAGCGACTCCCAATCCGCCTTTTCATCGTCCGACAGGTCGTCGTAGTGGATGCCGTCGCGCGGGAACTTCAGATCCACCTGCCGCACCTGTGGCGGCACCAGGAATCCGTCGCCCACCGCCTGCTCCAGCTCGTAGGCGTCCGTCGGCACCCCCTGCTCTAGGTCAAACAGCTCGTAGGTGTTTTTGTCGATCTGTTCGCGCGGCGTCGCCGTCAGGCCCACCAGCAGGCAGTCGAAGTAGCGGAAAATCTCGCGGTAGCGCTGATAGACCGAGCGGTGCGCCTCGTCGATGATGATCAGGTCGAAGTGGCCCACGCCAAAACGCGCCGCCGTCCCGTCCGTCTGGTCGATCAGCCCCATCATCGTCGGGTAGGTGCAGACATAGACGCGGCCCTCGCTGTCTTTCTCCGTCACCAGATTCACTGGGCTGGAATCCGGCAGGTTTTTTTTGAATTCATCTGCCGCCTGCTTCACCAGCGACACCCGGTCCGCCAGAAACAGCACCCGCTTCGCCCAGTTCGCCCGCTGCAACACATCCACCAGCGCGATCGCCGTGCGCGTCTTGCCCGAGCCCGTCGCCATCACCAGCAGACTCTTGCGCAGCTTTTGTTCAAAATTCCCGCAAGTGCTGGCGATCACCCGCTTCTGGTAATAGCGGCCCGCGATCTCCGACTTCACCGCCACCGTGGCCAAGCTCAGCCGGGTGCCGCGCCGCAGGATCGTCCGCGCCAGCTCCTCCTTTTTGTAAAACCCGGCCACCCGCCGCGGCGGATAATTCACGTCGTCCCACAGCCACGTCTCGTAGCCGTTGGTGTAAAAGATCAGCGGCCGCTGGCCCTGCATCGCCTCCAGACAATCCGCGTAAAGCTTCGCCTGCTGCTGGCCCACCTGCGCGTCGGCCGTCGTCCGCTTGGCCTCGACCACTGCCAGCGCCTTGCCGTCGTCGCCCCACAGCACGTAATCGACGTAGCCCCTGCCCGCGCCGTTGGGCATCCCGCTCACCTCATACTCGCGGTCGCGCGCCTGATCCAGCGGCCAGCCCGCGCGGTGCAGCTCCAGATCGATCAAATAATGGCGCGTTTCCGCCTCTGAATATTCATGGGTGTCCGGCAGCTGCGCCGCCGCCGCCCGCTTCGCGGTGAACTCGCCGCGCAGCGCCAACATCTTTTGGTCCATCGCATCCAGCCGCAGCTGGTTTTGGAACGTTTGTTGCGCGTGCTCTTCCAACCGCAGTTCCAGCGCCTCCAGCTCCTGGCGCGTCGCCACGTGTAGGGCCGTCAACGGCTGCGGGCCCCGCCCATCCGACCACTCGGCCCCGTCCAGCGCGGCCTCCGGCGCGTAGCTGCGGACCATCCAATAACAAAAATGATGCAGCTCCTTCATTACCTGCAGCGCATCCGCCTGCGATAGCGCCGCAAACTCGTGCGCCGCCCGGTTCCCCATCTGCTGGATCACCCGCGCCTTCTGGAACACCGCCTCGGGCAGCAAATTTTGGAACGTCGGCTCGTGGATCAGCGACCCCAGGCTCGCATCGTACGCCGGCTTCAGACTCGCATCGTAGCGGTAGATCCAGTGCACCGCCGCCTCCAGCGCAAAGCGCGCGTGGAAACACGCCCCCCGCGGATCTCCCACCAAGCAACTCTCCGCCAATCGGGCCGACTCGGCGACGGAATCAAACGCGGGCGGCAGGAAGGAAAAGTTGGAATTCATGGGAGGACAGGCATTTTTCTAACAAGCTCCTCCCCGCCTCACGAGCACAAAACGCGGCAAATCAAACACGCTCCGCATGTTTGTCCATGCCCAGCTCGATGGCAGCTTCCACCAGCACCCGCACGGTCGGCAGGCAGCCTTTGAAAACGAGTTTGCCCAGTGCTTCCGCGCCGTGCTGCTCGAACAAGCCACTAATCAAGGCATTCACAAACGAACTGTTGGCATTGCGGATGCCCGTGAAGTCCAGCTCCACCCGCTCGCAAAGCGAAACGTAGGAATCGATGCTCGAGACCCGATAGCGATACGCCTCGGCCCCATCGCTCAGGCGCGGGCCGAAAACTTCACGCAAATGAATTTCGTGGATCACGGCTTAAACGTAGCAGCCGACACCGAACTGCGCAAGGAATGCTCCCGTGTTGCTGCACCACATTTTTCTTGAACGCTGCGGATCTTGGGCTATTTTTTGGGCGGATCTGAACACCGGCTTGTCTGGGTAGTAGGATTCCACCGGGGGCCTGCAAAGGCCCCCTTATTCTTTTACAGACGAACAATCCCGTTTGGGTCGTTGATCGAGGCGTGTTTGCAGCAAATCGGCAACAGCCGGTTGAAATAGTTCTGGCCCGATTTCCTTTTCATGAAGCTGGACGGCGACAGTTGTTGATAGAGTAGAAAAGCGCAAAGGTCGGCAGACTGAATGAAATACGACGTGGCCGAATCGCGAAAGTTAGCCTCTTCAATCAGGGTCCGAAGCTGGAGATTGCGGTATCCTGGACCGTGATCCACCCGATTACGAACCGGATTGTAGTTTCGCATCCGACGCAAAAGTAAATTCAACTTCTTTTGATCTGTCGCATCCGGAAAGAGCATTCCACTTTCATCCGCATTGCGCGGCCCGGGAAAGTTCCGGCTGGATATCGTGTTCTCAAAGCGCTGGATCAATGCCTGCCACGCTCGGTCAAAAACGGGGTAATGCTCGGACTTACCTTGCTTGTCCACTACGATATTGATGACCGACAAATCTGGAAGTCCGGCTAGAAAATCTGCGTAAAGCCTTAGAATTTCAAGCCGCTGATACTTCGGGATCCGCGCCAGTTCACCTGGAGCAGTCAACATGTGTCCGGCGTGGACTTCGTCGCGTAATTTCAAGCCGAAGCGTGCCTTCAGATCGCGCCGAAACGAAATCAGCTCCTCCAAAAAGGGCTTCCAGCGCAACTCATGCACGACCAGGCCCGACAGCACAAAGTAGCGTGTCGGCGATTTAACCATCCCCGGATCCCCACTTTCGTCGATATACATCAGATACATAGTCACTTTTCAACGTTGTCTCCCAGCAAGCTAGGCAGGATAAAGCAACGCGGCCCGTAGATACACACAAAAATCAGAACCGCCGATTGACGCGGACCTTCATCCGTGTTTCTTTGTGGCGGGTTGGGAAATCTCAGCTGGCATTGTGGCTACGGGGGAATCTCCGTAGCCCTTTGTTTTTATAAGGCGCGCCTGCAGCCGATCAGCTTAATCCCATTGATTCCCATCGCTTCCCATTCCTAGTACGCCCGAAAACCGGACTTCTGCGGTCCACGGGAGGACTCGTGCGGTCCACCGCAACACTCGTGAGGTCCACCGCAACACTCGTGAGGTCGACCGCAACACTCGTGAGGTCCGCCGCAACACTTGTGAGGTCCGCCGCAACACTCGTGAGGTCCGCCGCAACACTCGTGAGGTCCGCCGCAAGACTCGTGAGGTCCGCCGCAAGACTCGTGAGGTCCGCCGCAAGACTCGTGAGGTCGACCGCAACACTCGTGAGGTCCGCCGCAACACTCGTGAAGTCCGCCGCAACACTCGTCCGGACGACGGCAAGACTCGTGCGGCGGACCGCACAACCCCTAAAATCGACCGCTAAACTCCATCGCACGACCGCAGGATGGGGTGGACGGGCCGCCCCATTGATCCTCGGGCGCCGGGGCTCAAAGTTCGCCGCGGAAGGCGCGGTGTTGCAGCGCGGCAAACAGCGCGTCCAGCTCCGCGAGGTGCGCGCGTTGCGCGCTTTTCTGCCGCTCCACCGATTCCACCACCGCCGCAAACCGTTGTTGCAGGGGCAGCGGAGGGAGCAACATCGGAAAGGCTCTAAGCTGCGTCATGTTGATCGATGCAATGCCCGTTGTCTGTTTGGCTGATCTAAGGAAATAATTTTTCCCTCGTGGGCTACCAATGATCCAATTGAGAAAAATAGGATCAATTTCACCAGATGTGATTCTGACTCTGAAAATATGGTTCTGGTGAATGCATTCAGGTATGTCTTCGTGCCATAGACTGCCACGGCCGAGTTTATCAGGATCGCCGCCTTCAGTCAGTAGCAGGTCGTTGTTCAGCAGGCGATACTTTGCAATTTCATCCTCGGTAGCATTAATGGATTTCACCACGTCGAGCTTTAAGTGCTTATCCTGTACGTTAGCAACAGCGAGATAAGGGACCTCACGAACGCTCTTTCCTCCGAGTTTCCGCCCCTTAGCCACGCCTGAAACAATGTCAGTCAACGTGCCCAGTAATGAAGAATCGTCCCAGCCCATGGGATTCTCGACGGGATCGCCGAAGAGGGTGAGGAAGGTGGATTGGAGGAGGGCGTCGAGTTGGGCGAGGGACTCGCGGCGCTTGGCCCGCAGCGCGTCCGCCGCATCCAGAATCCCCGCGATCCGCTTCTGCTCCGCCAGCGGCGGAAGTGGGATTTTGAGATTCCGAAGTTCAGTAAGGCTTAGGTTTGTGATAGTTCCAGTTACCTGCGCTCCTTTAATCTGTCCAAGTGCATCGTTACTTTGCAGCCAGTGGAGCAAGAATCTACTACTGAGACCTTCTTTTAACCGAACTATACCAACAGCCTGATTGGAGTTCATTACCACCGCATCATCACTAACAACTGCAGCTCTGCCAATAGTCCCTGCAATTGAGATCAGAAGATCGCCAGGGCAAATCGAGGAACGAGCCAAGGCCTTGTGAGTTACCTCGGAAATGAAAAGCGGGGTTTTTGTCAGATCTACTGCGCCATCAACAATATTCTGAACACGGAGAAACGGAATACCACTCTCTGCAAAATCGAAGCCAACACTGGTTGGCGTAGTTCCCTTTGTGATGACTGACGTCAGTTCACCAAGGCGGCTAGTTTTAATCTTCATCCGATCAACCCCTCCAGTTCCGCGCGGCCCGTGGTGATTTCCGCTTCGAGCTGGGCAAGGCGGGCGAGGATGTCTTGCGGCGTGTCGTGGGCGACGGATTGGTGCACGACTTCCTTGTAGCGGTTGAGCGATAGGTCGTAGTCGTTGGCGGCGATGTCGGCCTTGGGGACGAGGAAACTCTGGGCGGTGCGCGGGCGCTGTTCCTCTTCTTGCCGCATGGCGGGGAAGGCGCTGCGGACATTCTGCCAGCGCGCGAGCAGATCGGGCAGGTCGGAATTGTCGGGCTGGGGCGCGCGTTTGTCGTCGAGGCTGAAGCCGTCGGCCTTCATGTCGTAGAACCAGACGTGGTCGGTGCCGCCGGAATTGGTCTTGGTGAAAAACAGGATGGCGGTGGAAACGCCGGCGTAGGGCTTGAACACGCCGGAGGGCATGGAGACGACGGCGTCGAGCTTTTGGCCTTCGACGAGCAGCTTGCGGAGTTGTTTGTGGGCGTTGGACGAGCCAAAGAGCACGCCATCGGGCACAATGACAGCGGCGCGGCCGCCGGTTTTGAGCAGCCGCAGGAAAAGCGCCATGAAGAGCAGCTCGGTCTTTTTGGTTTTGACGGTTTGCAGCAGGTCCTTGGCGGTGGATTCGTAGTCGAGGCTGCCGGCGAAGGGCGGATTGGCGAGGATGACGGAGAATTTTTCCGAGTCGTCCTCGTCGGTTTGGGAGAGCGAGTCTTTGTAGCGGATGTCGGGGTTTTCCACGCCGTGGAGTAGCATGTTCATGCTGCCGATGCGCAGCATGGTGCTGTCGAAGTCGTAGCCGTGGAAGGTGGCCTCGTTGAAGCGGAGGCGGGAAGCGGCGTCTTGGTAAATCGCGTCGCCGTGGTGGCGGGTGAGGAATTCGGAGGCGGCGATGAGGAAACCGGCGGTGCCGCAGGCGGGATCGCAGATGGTGTCCTTGGGCGTGGGGGCCAGCATGTCGACCATCAGGCCGATGATGTGGCGGGGGGTGCGGAATTGACCGTTTTGGCCGGCGCTGGCGATTTTGCCGAGCATGTACTCGTAAAGGTCGCCCTTGGTGTCGCGGTCGGCCATGTCGATGGCGTCGAGCTGGTCGACGACATTGGCGAGCACGCGCGGGGTGGGCATCATGAAGGTGGCGTCCTTCATGTGGTGGCTGTAGGTGGTGGCGGCCTCGCCATCGGCCGACTGGCCGATCGTTTTGATAAAACCGAAAGCGTGGTCGCGGACGGTGGCGAACATCGGCTCGGGCGCGGTCTCCTTGAAGCGCGACCAGCGCCAGCCGTCTTGCGCGGGGGTGAAGATGGGGTCCTCGATCGGGGACTTGAGGCGCGCGGCCTTGTTTTCCTTAAGCGTGTGGAGCTCGTCGAGCCGCTTGATGAACAGCAGGTAGGTGAGCTGCTCGATGATGGTGAGCGGGTTGGAGATGCCGCCAGACCACAACGTGTCCCAGATGCGGTCGATTTTGGATTTAATTTCGCCAGTGATCATTCGATGGGCCGGGTGTTAGCAGCGCGGCGGGCGGGCGTCGAGGTGGGATTGCGATGGGCACGCTAAAATCAGGAGGATCCCATCCACAGCACCCTTCTTGATTGGCATTTTCAGGCTTTCGCTCTGCACTGCTCTTGGTCCGATTCTTCTGCCACCTCTCTTAAAAATTAGCGGCTCTGTGCTTTCGTGCGAGTCTGGTTTAACAGCAGCAGATCATCCCCGCGCAAAGGAGGGAAGGCGCAACGGATCGTTGGAGCAAGTGGGGCATCGCAGTTGGCCGTGGGCAAGCTTTGGCGAGAGGGGGTTGACAGCCGTGGCCTCCGTTCGTCAGGGTTCTGGCATGTCACGCTTTGCCAATAAAGTCGCCGTCGTCACTGGAGGTGGCCGCGGGATCGGTCAGGAAATCGCCCGCGCGCTCGCTGCGGAGGGCGCAAAGGTCGCCGTCGTCAGCCGCAGTGCGGCGAGCTGCGGCAAAGCGGCGGATGAAATCAACGCTGCCTATCCGGGATCGGCCACGGCCTATGCGGTCGATGTGGCGGATCATCAGGCGGTGCAGGATTTGGCGAAAAAAATCGGCGAGGAGCTCGGCGCCGTGAATATATTAGTGAACAACGCGGGTGTGACCCGCGACGGCTTGCTGATGCGGATGAAGGAAGAAGACTGGGACACGGTGTTGGACACGAATCTCAAGGGAGCATTCAACACGGTCAAAGCGTTCATGCGGATGCTGATGAAGGCGGAGGACCCGCGCATCATCAACATCGCGTCGGTGATCGGTCTGATCGGCAATGCGGGCCAGGCGAACTATTCCGCCAGCAAGGCCGGATTGATCGGCTTTACCAAGGCGGTGGCCCGCGAACTGGCGGGCCGCAGCGTGACTTGCAATGCGGTGGCACCGGGATTCATCACCACGGATATGACTGATGAGCTGCCACAGGCGATCAAGGATGCGGTGATCGGCAAGATCCCGCTCGGCACTTTCGGGGAGACTCAGGACATCGCCCAAACCATCGTTTTCCTAGCGAGTCCGGCGGCGCGCTACATCACGGGGCAAGTCATCGCCGTCGATGGCGGGATGACAATGTGATTTGGGATTTGGCAAACTTCGACAGGGCATGGAACTCATTCTTCTCCGCCACGGCAAAGCTCAAGACACCAATGCGGATGGTGACTTCTCGCGCGTTTTGGTCGAGAAGGGCCGGGAACAGGCGCGCCGTGCCGCGCGATTATTAAAAGCCGCGGACGCGCTGCCAAGTATCGTGCTGACCAGTCCGCTGTTGCGCGCCCGCCAGACGGCGGATGAGTTTTGCCAGGCGGCTGGGATTCCCGGATCGGTGATCCAAGGCTGGCTGGCCAGCGGCATGAGGCCGGAGACCGCCATCGCCGAACTCGTCGCATTCCGCGAGTTTGGGCGGGTCGCGATCGTCGGCCACGAACCCGATTTTTCATCCCTCATTGAATGGCTCCTGGGTGCCGAAGGCGGCAGCATCGAGGTGAAAAAGGGCGCGATCGCCAGCATCAGAATCCAGCCGCCATCGCGCCGAGGCACCTTGTGCTACCTGATCCCGCCCAAACTGGTGGACGATGGGGAATATTGAGAAGCCAACGGCTGCGGTGGGTTGGTGGGCACCGGCGCGATTCATTTCTTCGCGACCTGCGGTTTTGATTGCCAGCAGCGCAGTCACCCACGACTGTTTGCGCGTCTCCATCCGCTCCGCATGAAAGTCGTCGCCATCGCTAACCAAAAAGGTGGCGTGGGTAAAACCACCACCGCTCTGAATCTATCCGCCGCACTCGCATTGCGGGGGCAGCGGGTGCTATTGGTCGATCTCGACCCGCAGGCAAACTGCACCAGCGGTCTGGGCGTGGAGCCGCCCGAGGACTGCAGCATGTATTCCGTGCTGATCGGCGAGACGACCGTTGCCCAGCAGATTTTACCGACGGGACGCGAGAATTTGTCGATCCTGCCATCGGAAATGGATCTGGCCGGCGTGGAGATCGAGCTTGCGCGCAGCGACGACCATCTGACCCGCCTGCGCACGATCCTGCAGGCGCTGAAGCCCAATGATCTATTCGATTACTGCATCTTGGACACGCCGCCCTCGCTGGGGGTGTTGATGACTTCGGCGCTTGCCGCGGCGGATGAAATTTTGATCCCTCTCCAGTGCGAGTGGTTTGGTCTGGAGGGTTTGGCCAAAATCGTGCACGTCATCGACCAGATCCGCGACTCGGACGCCAACCCGGACATCAGGCTCGAAGGCATTGTAATGACCATGTACGATGGCCGGACACTGCTATCGCGCCAGGTGGTCGAGGAGGTGTCGCAGTTTTTCCCGGATCAGATATACGCGACGATGATACCGCGGACGATCCGGATCGGCGAAGCACCGAGCCACGGCAAAACGATTTTTGAGCATGATCCCAACGGGCTGGGTGCGCAGGCCTACGCCGCGATGGCCGATGAGTTTCTCCAGCGCCACGCCGCAGCGAGGCTTTGATTCTAAGGAGTTAAATCGTCGAAAACCCCTGACCGTGGCCGGGATTCTCGCTTGACCTCGGTGCATTTAGCGATGAAGTTCTGTCAATCCTTTGGGGGAATCTGATATTTCACTTCATTTTCACTGGTAAGATCAGCCGGAAATGGAGCGTCACCCAGCAGTCCGCCACAGATCCGCACGAATTTCCCACTGATTCTTTCATTTTCAACACGAAGCATGTTCAAAAAACTTTTTGGCAATCTATTTTCAAATGACATTGGCATCGATCTAGGCACCGCAAACACCCTGATCAACGTCAAAGACCACGGCATCGTCCTGCGCGAGCCATCGGTCGTCGCCGTCAAAGCAGGGACTAACGAGGTTCTCGCCGTGGGCGACGATGCGAAACGCATGCTGGGCCGAACGCCAGGCAACATCGTGGCCATCCGGCCGTTGAAGGACGGCGTGATCGCGGATTTCGAAGTCACCGAGGCGATGCTTCGGCACTTCATCCGCAAGGTCAACAAGGGCCGGCGCTCGAATCCGCGGGTGCTCATCGCGATCCCATCAGGGATCACCGAAGTGGAGCGCCGCGCCGTGCGCGAGTCGGCCTTGCAGGCAGGAGCCCGCGAAGTCTACCTAATCGAAGAGCCGATGGCGGCGGCAATCGGCGTGGGACTGCCCGTGCAGGAGGCTTCCGGCAACATGATTGTCGACATCGGCGGCGGCACGACCGAAGTGGCGCTGATTTCCCTGTCCGGCATCGTTTACGCCCGCAGCGTGCGCACTGCGGGGGATGAGCTGGACGAGGCGATCATCCAGTACATGAAGCGAGCGTACAATCTGATGATCGGCGAGCGCACCTCCGAAGACATCAAAATCCGTCTGGGTTCGGCCGCGCCGCTGCCGAAGGAATTGACGATGGAGGTGAAGGGCCGCGATCTGGTGGCAGGCCTCCCGAAAACCATCACCATCACTTCGCAGGAAATCCGCGAGGCCATGGCCGACCCGCTGAGCACCATCGTTGATGCTGTCCGCACCACTCTCGAACGCTGCCCGCCCGAACTCGCCGCCGATCTCGTGGATCGCGGGATTGTATTGGCAGGTGGCGGGGCGCTGCTCAAGGGGCTGGACCGTCTCTTGCGCGAGGAAACGGGACTGCCCGTCCACATCGCGGAAGATCCGCTGAGCGCTGTGGCTGAAGGCACAGGCAAGGCGCTACAGGAGCTCGCCCTTCTCAAGCGGGTTGCAAACTCCGACCGCTAAGCCACTTTCGGCATGAAGCCGCTCAACCTCATCGCCCTGCTGTTTTTCCTCGGAGGCAGCGTCTGGGCATTTACCCGCAGTGACCGCGCTGTACGTGAAGTGCAGGACGGCTACTTCGCGGCGATGTCGCCGTTTTTGAGATCGGGATCCAAGCTGGAGTCGAAGGCCCATGCGTTCCGCCAAGAAACGCGCCATTCGAAAGAGCTCGAAGTGGAGCTGACTGCCGTTCGCAGCAGTCTCGGCCGGCTGGCGATGATCGAGTCCAGATTTCGTGAGCTCGAGCATGAAAACGAGCGTCTGCGGCATGCCCTGGATTACAAGAAAGCGACCCACTTCAACGTGGTTGCCGCCCAAGTGATCCGCCGCCAACCCACCACCTGGTGGCAAACCGTGGATATCGACGCGGGCGAGGAAAGTGGAATCGGCACCCAGCTCGCAGTGCTTTCCAACGAAGGGCTGGTCGGCAAAATCGACCGCATTTACAAAGAACAAAATCGTTCATCGGTTCTATTGCTGACGGACGAAAAATGCCAGGTTTCCGCGAAAGTCGAGGGGTCCCCGGAAGTTGGGATCCTCAGCGGCCAACGAGGCCGCTTTGACGGCAACCCGCTGTTGCGGTTGAGATTCCTATCAACCGATGCCGCGCTCCACCAGGGGCAAAAAGTTTTCACGACCGGCCGGGGGGGGATCTTCCAGCCTAACATTTTACTTGGAACCATCGATTCCGTCGAAAAAGGCGCATTGGATTCCGAAGCTCTCGTCCGACCAGCGGTGAACTTCGCGGATCCAGGTACCGTTTTCGTGGTACTCTCAGCCGATCCCTGACCCGTGATTCGTTACTCATTCATCACGATTCTACTCCTGCTCGCGTCATTCGTGATCCAGGAGTTTCTGCCTGCGTTTACCCAGCTGCACCAGTCGCGGATTCTACTCGTGCAGCTGGTATTCCTCTGCAGCGCCATCACCGTGGAGCAACCGACGATGCTTCTGCTGGCCTTCATCGGCGGTTTTTTCTGGGATGCCCACAGTGCGCTGGGCCCGCATGGCGGGAATCCAGAAATCTACACCCAGCAGGTTGAGTCGATGGGCTTCGGCTATTCGATTATACTTTTTGGCGCGATGGGATTTCTGATGCAAGGGATCCAGCCGCTTTTCAAACAAGGCAAGTGGCGGGTTTCAGCGCTTCTATCCGGCATCTCGATCTTTCTCTATCTGGCCGCCGAATACATCACCATCACCTTCATTCGGGGGGATTTCACCCTCACCCGGGCGACTGTTTTGCAAATGGCATCCACGTCACTGCTGACCATGCTCTTTTCACCGCTGATTTTCTGGCTGCTATCTCGCATCGCCAAAGGCTGCGGCCACTCCATCCACCCGCAGGCCGGACGCAATCGCCGGCGCACTCACTGAAGTATGGAACCCGGTTATCGATTCCGACTCTATCTGCTGACGGCGCTCATGCTCGTCGGCTTCGGAACCTTGCTGACCCGACTCTATGATTTTCAAATTGTGCGCCGCGACGAGTTCCTCCAACTCGTACCCGGAAACCGCAATGTCACCATTCGCGAGCCTGGGATCCGCGGCGAGATCACCGACCGCAACGGAATCACCTTGGCCCGGAATTTTCGCAATTACGAAGTCTCGTTCAACTTGGATGAAATCCGCCAAGCTTATCTCACGCAGCACCTCGAAGATCCCACCATCCACCGCCTGACCAAGGAAGACGGGCTGCCGCGCAAGAGATCCGAGAAAGACATCGTGGCCATCGTCAACGACGGCATTATCGAACGACTTCGCCAACTCGGACTCGCGAAGAACTATAAGGCGGTCAATCTACGCTCACATTTCCTCACTCACGGGGGCCTCATCCCCTTCAGCTATCGCTCCGACCTAACCTACGAGGAGTTTTCAAAGTATGCGGAACACAATCTGGAGCTGCCAGGCGTTTACCCCAGCATCCGTCCGCAGCGGCAATACCCATACGGTGCCCTCGCCTGCCATGTTCTCGGGTACCTCAAGCAGTGGGAAAAGGGCGACGTTCCGGAAAGTGCGACCCATAAATTCGACCACTACATCGGCGACAGCAAAGGAATCGCGGGTGTGGAAAACACCATGGACGAAATCCTGCGCGGCCCGGAAGGGCAAAAAACCATCGTCAGGGATGAGAAGGGACACACGATCCGGATGTCGGATTACATCAAGCCGGGCGTGGGTGCCAAAGTCCAACTGACCCTCGACGCCCGTGCCCAGTACCTCCTCGAAAACACCCTGCGCTTCGCGGGACGCTCCGCGGGCGTCGTGATGGACGTTAACACGGGAGAGGTTCTCGCCATGGCATCGGTGCCGGACTATGACCCGAACGATTTCATCCCCAGCATTTCTCAAAAGGCCTGGGACTCGTACCGCGACAACCAACAATTAGCACCGTTCACCAACCGGGCGATTTCGGAATTCACTCCGGGATCGACGATGAAAATCCCCACCGCCATCGCCGGGGCAGTGGCAGGCATGGCATCGCGCCAGTATTCCTGCGATGGCTACGTCACCTATGGCAATAAACAAGTCGGCTGTTGGATCTGGAACCAACACCGCGGCAACCATGGCAATGAAAACCTTTCGCAAGCGATCCAGAATTCCTGCAATCCGTACTTCAACAAGCTCGCAAACACCATCGGCTGGAAGGCGATGGTCGATGGCTGTGAGCTGGTCGGGATCGGCAAGCGAACTGGCATCGAACTACCGAAGGAAGACGCAGGAATATTGCCCGGAAGCCGCTCGTGGCGCAGTGCAAACCCATCGCTGGCGATGACACCATCCCTGACCGCCTTTCTCTCCATCGGGCAGGGCGATACTCTTGCCACCCCGCTCCAGATGTGTGCGGTCGCCGCCTGCGTGGCCAACGGTGGAAAATACTACCAACCAAGGATCGTCAAACAGGCGGTCGCGGAGGACGGAAAAATCTTAGTTAAAGACGCCCCCAAACTTGAAATCGACCTTGTCCAAGCCGGCATCAAAAGCAGCGACATCGAACTGATCCGGCGAGGAATGTGGATGTCCACCAACCAACCCGGCGGCACCTCGGGCAAGGCGAGGTTGCCAAACATCGAGGTTTCCTGCAAAAGCGGCACAGCACAAACCACTGACAATGGTAAAAAATCGAACAACTCTTGGGTCATGAGCTTTGCCCCCTATCAAAACCCCAAATATGCCATTTGCGTACTCGTGCAAAACGGTGGCTCAGGCGGCGGTGTTTGCGGCCCCCTCGTCAATCTCATTTACCGGGGACTTTTCGCCCGCGACAGGGGTGTAAAACTCCCGCTCAAGTCACTTTCAAAAATTCCCGGAAATACCGACCGCATCGAAAAGACCATCGAAATCCCCGCAGAGGTTATTGCCGCTGTCGAGGCGGGTGAAACCGATCCTGCTCCAGCAGCCATCGCCGAGGCCGCCACTTCAAAGCTTTCACCCGGCGATGAAACCGGAGAAACTGGCGATGAAGCGGGAGAAACGACATCAGCGACCCGCAACACTCTTTCCAAAACCGCCCCACCCACTCCCACCATCACCCCCGAAGTGGATGCCGAAGGATCCGTGATCCCACGAGCAATCCCCGTCAAAACACCCTAATTTCTCCGCATCTCCAAAAATAAAAATCTATCTAACGTCTTTTTCACTACTATTCAAATGATCCAACATATCAAAAAACTTCTCGGCATTGGCAAACCCAACCCAACCCGCGGAAACAGCATTATCGTCAACGTCGAGAAACTCGAACGCCGCGTCGCACTCATGGAAGATGGAGTTCTCGAAGAGTACACCGTCGAACGCGAGGGTGACCAAAACATCGTCGGCGGTATTTTCAAGGGGCGCGTCAAAAACATCGAAGGAGGTCTCAAGGCAATGTTCGTCGACATCGGTCTCGACAAAAATGCCTTCCTCCACTTTTGGGATGCCATCCCGGCCGCGCTCGATGGCGGCTTGGAAGAAATCCAGCGCGAAGGGAAAAAGAAACAGCAAAAGAAAATCACCTCCAAGGACATCCCGGATATCTATCCGATAGGTTCTGAGATCGTGATCCAAGTCTCCAAGGGACCGATCGGTACCAAAGGACCGCGGGTCACGACCAACATTTCCCTTGCCGGACGCTATCTCGTCCTCATGCCCTACACCGAACAATTCGGCATTTCCCGAAAGATCGAAGACCCCAAGGAGCGCCAGCGCCTGCGCAAGATCGTCCAAAAACTTTCGGTGCCCGAAGGCATGGGAATCATCATGCGCACCGTTGCCCAGGGCACCCGCGCCCGCCACTTTGTCCGCGACCTCGCGATGCTGCTGGAGCAGTGGGACGAAATCGAAGCACGCCGCGCAAACAATCCGGCACCCGCGTGCATCTTCCAAGAGCCCAACCTGATCGAGCGCACCGCCCGCGATTTCCTCACCGAGGAAATCGACCAAGTCATGTGCGACGACGCGGAGACAACGGAAATGATGCGCGAAATCGCAGGGAAAATTTCCCGCCGTGCCAAGCGCCGCATCCACTACGTCCCCTCTGCCACCCAGCCGATCTTCGAACGCGTGGGCATTCATAAGCAAATCGACGAGGCCTTCTCGCGCCAAGTCTGGCTGCCTTGTGGTGGCTACATCGTGATCGATGAAACCGAGGCTTTGATCGCAATCGACGTCAACACGGGCCGCAATCGCGGATCCAAAGATGTTGATAAAATGATCCTCGAAACGAACGTCGAAGCCGCCCAGGAGGTTGCCCGCCAGCTCAGACTGCGCAACATCGGCGGCCTCGTTGTCATCGACTTGATCGATATGCGCCATCGCAAAGACCAGCAGACGGTTTACAAAGCGATCAAAGAGCGACTGAAAAAGGACAAGGCTAAAACCCAGGTTCTCCAGATCTCACCCGTCGGGCTGATGGAAATGACCCGCCAGCGCCTCAACGAGTCGCTGCGAGATTCGATGTATGAGCCTTGCCCTTACTGCCAAGGCCGGGCCCGCGTCAAAACCCCGATGACCATGTCCGTCGAGATTCAGCGCCGCCTGAATACGATCATCCAGAAACACCGCGATAACATCGGCGACATCATCGTCATTGTGAACAGCGATGTGCTCAACCGCTTCAAGAGCGACGATGCCAAACTTCTCGGTGAACTTGAGCGCTCCCACTCGGGTCGTCTCATCTTCCGCTCGGATCCGACCCTCAATCGCGAACGCTTCTCCATCATCGACGCCACCACTGAAAAGGTCATCGACCAAGCCTAAGTCCCGTCCCGGCACGAGTCCCTCCTATTCCGATCCAACGGACCGGAATAGGAGGAAGGCGCACGGGCGGATGCGTTGCTTCCCGATGGCCGCAGCAACTCAAAAAGCAGAATACAAATCCGAGGTTTGGGCCGCTCATTTGGCCACCGTGTCTAAAAATATTTCAATCCCTGACGCGCTAGCGGTGGCCGTTCCTGCTTGCGGGAGCCACTCCCCTCGCCCACGCTTTGACAGCACTATATGGATGACTTTTCGGATTCAATGGCATGGATGAGAAAGCGCGATGGCTCCGTGCTGATCGGCCACGGCCCATTCACTGAATCCACCAGCCCGCCGGCTGACGGCGTTGCATTCTACGTCCAAAACTTTGCGCTCGAAGATCCAGCACCATGGAAAGTGCCGAGCCGCATCAAACGAACGAGCCCCCGTGAACTGAAAGCCAGCCCCCCAGACGGTCCCCCGCTGGACTGCAAATGGGCACCGCTGGATGCCGCGCCGTTCTCCCTAGTCTTCCAAGAGATCATGTCATCGATCCACAGCGGCGTCTTCGAAAAAACGGTGCCCGTGGTGATCGAAAGCGGCCGCTCGGCTGCAGCACCCGCTGTGCCGATCGCTGCGGCAATGCTTCGGCAATCCGCCCCCTTGCATTCCTATGGCTGGCTCGACTCGGGCTCTGGCTTTGCGGGGGCCACCCCCGAGTTACTCTTCTCGCTCGTTGGCGACCGACTCGAAACGATGGCCCTGGCAGGAACCGCACGCAGCGAAGACCGCGAGGTTTTCGCCGTGGATGAAAAGGAAATCCGCGAGCACGAGTACGTCGCCCAGACACTCGTCTCGAAATTGCTCGATCTCGGCCATATCCAGCGCAGCGCCCGCGAAATTCTCGACCTCGGATCGATCGTCCATTTCCTGACGCTCATCGGTTTGGATTTACGCACCCCACAGACTCCGGAAGAACTGATCCGCCGCCTGCATCCCACGCCTGCCTTGGGTCCGCTGCCGCGCACCGCCGAGACCCTCTCGCTGCTACTGGATTGGCGCGAGCGGCTGGCATGCCCCGCGCAGTTTGGGGCGCCGTTCGGGCTGTGGGACCACGGCCAGTTCGATGCGATCGTCGCCATCCGCGGCATCTGGTGGGATGGCCAGAAGCTGGTGCTGCCCGCAGGCTGCGGCATTATCGAAGCGAGCCGCCTCGTCAACGAATGGCGCGAGCTCCGACTCAAGCGCGAGGCCGTCAAAAGCTTCCTGCGGCGGTGAACGGATGATTTTTTCGAGGCGTTTGCCACCACCGCCCCAGCAAAAAGCCCCGGTTCGATAAACGAACCGGGGCTTTGTTGAAAATCAGCTAGCGGAAATGAATCACGCTTCAGCGGCATCTTCCGCACCTGCGTCCACCGAGATGGTAAGCGTAGCGATCACCTCGGGGTGGAGGCGAATTTGGACTTCGGTCTTGCCGGACTTTTTCACGGGCTTTTCGAGTTCGATCGCGTGGCGATCGATCACAATGCCAGCAGCTTCCAGCTCCTTGTGGATGTCGATGCTGGTGACCGAACCGAATGCCTTGCCGCCTTGACCGGTGGAAAGAACGAACTTCGGCTTGAGCTTGGAAATCTTGGTGGCCAGCGCCTGCAGCACGATCAACTCCTCAGCCTCGCGGCGAGCGCGTTCGACCTTCAGGGCCTCGACGTGGCGGAGATTGGAGCGGCTAGCTTCGAATGCCTTACCTTGTGGAATCAGAAAGTTGCGGGCGTAGCCGGCGCGAACTTTGACAACATCAGCTTCGGCACCAAGGCCTTCGATTTTTTCTTTGAGAATAACTTGTGCGTTGGCCATGGGAATCAGAGGTAAAACTTCGTTTGGGAGCGGCGATTTAGGCTTCGTTCCCAACCGAGTCAAGAAGAATGAACCCATATTCCGCAGCAAACCTGAATTTTATCCGCCGCAGCCGGGCGGACTGGGCTAGTTCTGGATCTGGTCGATGGATTTTTGCTGGAACCCCGCATCGCGGGCTCGCCTCAAAGATTCGATGTAGCGCTGCTGCGCGAGATCTTCGGCCACGGCCACTTGCTGGCCGTATTTTTTCCATGGCCCGTCGGGCACCTGGGCGGCTTCCACAAAGCGCCAGTGGACTTTTTTGCCGGAAGTGAGCCCGAGATAGTCGCGGATCGACGGCGAAAGATCGATTCCCGCCGCGCCGTTTTCCGAAGTTTTTGGCGATTTGCTGCCAAAGACGAACTCCCAGTCATCGGTCGTCCAAGGGCCGCAATCCTCCCACTGCGCAAAGCAGCTGCGGCGGCCATTGTAAATCTGCACCCAGCGGCCCTTACAAACCGACTTGCCCGGCTCCGAACGCGCCCGCGAAAACCATGGGATCACGCGCTCGGCTTCCGGCTTGTATTTCCCCGCGCAAAGCACGTCGTTGTAGGGCAATGCGACGTAAAATGGATTGAGCCTGGGCACAAAGTTTTTGGGCCGAAACTCCCCTGTCATGTGGTTTGCCACGCGATTTGCGGGCTCGGGGTCATCGCAGCCGCCAAAATTCGCCACCCACTGTTGATCCCAGGATGACTTGGTATTGGGCGTCGGATTGCGTGCCGATGGCTGCTCCCCGACCCAGAAAATGGTGTAAGTCACGTACGTTTTCCATGGATAATTGATCCGCAGCCCGGATCCAGTGCCGTACTGCGCAGCCACTGTGGGACGGCTGCCCGTAGGGACCGTGACGGTCGGAACCGCAACCCTAGGATTCCCCTGCACGTCGGCAGCAGACGACCCTGCGCAGACCACCAGCGCCAACAGACTCAGGACAAGGGGTTTGTGGAAAATTCGAGGCATGAAGCGAGGCCCAGCGGGAATCACAAAGAATCAGACAAAGCCCGACGATGGATCATTTCCACGGCCAATCAAGCCAAAGCTATCGCCTCTAATCGGTCTTTGCATCCTCGCTGAGTTCAGCTATAGATGATTGATGAATTTAAAGATCCTTGGCTATTTCTTTGCATTCGCGGCTTTGGGACAGGGGCTGGTGCTGGCGCAGAAGCCCGTTCCACCGTCGGCCGGCCCTCGCTTGCCGCTATCGACCGTTTTCCAAGGTGAATCAAAGTTTCAAGCCATCATCGCCAAGGCCGAGCGCGAAAACTGGCGCAACCTGCCGCTCGGCGAACGGACCGTGCGCATCGCCCACGAATTGGTCGGCACCCCCTACGTCAACTACTCGCTGGAAGTCGATGACCGCATCGAATCACCCGTCGCCAACCTCAAGGCGATGGATTGCTGGACCTACTACGAAAACTCCCTCGCCCTCGCCCGCATGCTGCGGTACCAGCCCGCCCCCTACAAGCCGCAGGACTTGCTGCACATGGTGGAAATCGAGCGCTACCGCAACGGCGTCTGCACCGGCAGCTACTTGAGCCGGATGCACCACTTGGAAGAGGTATTCCACGACAACCAGCGCCGCGGCTACGCCACCAATATCACCTCCCGCCTCCCGGGGGCCGAGCGTTTGCACCGGGAGATCCACGAAATGACCGTCCAGTGGAAGGACTACCGCTACCTGCGCGCCAACCCCTCGTTGATTGCGCCGATGGGGAAAATCGAGGAGCAGGTATCAGACCTCCCCGTCTATCACGTGCCCAAGTCGAAAGTCCGCAACGCCGAAAAATACCTCCAGAACGGCGACATCTGCGCCATCACCACCCGCGGATCCGACGGCTACACCTCCCACGTCGGGATGATCGTTCGGGTTCAAGACCGCGCCTACTTCAGCCACGCCACCTCAGACCGCGACAAAGGGCGCAAGGTCATCATCGACCGCCCGATCACCGACTACGTCAACGGCGCCGCCAAGCATGCCGGCATCATCGTTTGCCGCCCCAACGATGTCCCGACGTCGGCGTTGTGGCAAAACCGCGTGGCAAGCCAGTAGGCCTTTTGCGCGCGGATCAGACTTTCGCCAAGGATCGAGCCGCTGTCCGCGCTGCGGGTCGAATCGGGATCTCAGACAGGCTCTCGGCGATCGCCTTGATGACTTCGCCTGATTCCTTCTCGACCAATGGCCGCGCCAGCATTTCCTCGTAGATGTCGATGTAGCGGCGGGCCACTTCCTTGTGGCTGAATTCCAGTTCGCTCTCGATCATGATGCGGCGGATCTCGCGCTGGCGGATTTCCTGCGGCAGCGCATAGAAATCCATCGCCCGATCGATCGCCCAGCGGAAGGCCGAGGAATTGTAGTGCTCGAAGCGGAACCCATTGCCCGTCGATTTTTCAACATCCAGCGGGCGGATGGTATCGTAAAGCCCGCCCGTGGAGTGCACGATGGGCAGCGAACCGTAGAGTGGAGCCGTCATCTGCGGCAGACCGCAGGGCTCAAACAGCGACGGCATCAACATGAAATCCGACGCGGCGTACGCAAGGCGGGAAAGGCGCTCTTCAAAATCGACAATGGCCACCCGTTCGCGCAAATCGAAGGCACAGACAATTTTATCGATCCATTCTTGGTGCGGACCGTTGGCGATGATCACGATTTGCAAATCGCGGTGCCAGTAGTCGGAGACCACGGCGTGGAGGATTTCCGTCAGTAGCTGGGGTCCTTTTTGCACGGGATCGAGCCGCGACGGCCAGAAAAAGATCGGCGCATTCGGGTCTTCCTTCAGCTGGAGTTCGCGTTGCAGAGCGAATTTATTGGCGGCTTTTCCCGTGGGGAAATCCGCCACGCCGAAGTTCTGGATCAGCGCGTCGTCAGTCGTGGGGTTGTAGGATACATCGGGCGCGTTGAGGATCCCTGCAGAGCAGCCCGCCGTGTACTTGGCGCGCAGCTCGGCCCGCACCGAGTCGGGAACCACCGAGTGCCAGCCTTCCACGATCTCCCACAGGAATCGTGGACTGACCGTGTTGATGTAGTGGGCGGCAAAGATCCCCGAAGTCAGCAAATCCACCGGCACATGCGAGCGGGCGTGGTCGTAACTGACTGGATTTCCCGTGAAATACAGATTCATCCAAAACTCTGCGGCGTCGATCCCCGCCTCTTCGATCTGCGCCAGCGAGACCTGGCGGGTGTGAATGTTGTGGACGGTGAACAGGCACTTGATCCCGCGCCGCCTCGCCATGGCCGGGATCAGCGCCGTCATCCAGTCGTTGCAATGAATCAAATCGGGCATCACCCGCGGGATGATGTGGTTGATCAGCTCGCGCTGGAAAACCAAGGCGATGCGCATCGCCTCGTCCGAATGGGAACTGTAAACTTGTTCGCGGTAGTAGAAGATCCGGTCCTCAGCTAGGTGGATGTGCGCCTCGGGCAGCACTTCGTGGTACTTTCTCAGCTCCTTTTCGTGAAAACTGAAAATATCCCCCTGAAACATCCGGCGGTAGTTCGGCATCGCCACGTGCACATCCGCGCCCAGCTCAAACAAGGCCGAAACGAGCGACGCCGAAACATCCGCCAAGCCACCCGCCTTCGCCGACATCCGTTGCGCCATATTCCCCATGCCGGGTGGCAAATAGGTGATTTCCGGCGTGACGATGAGGATTCGTGGCTTAACAGGTTTGGATTTGGCTGACATTGGCGGCTATAAATTCAGGTCGTTACTCTATTCTTAGGGAGACTGCGGATTTTTTGGTGAGATCGCCATCTCAATCTTCTGCAAGCAGCCGATTATTTCGGATCAGCCGGCGAACCGTGATCCTCGTGAGACATCTCACCCTTAGCATTTCGGAAGCCAGACTCCACTATACTGCAAAAATCCTCGTAAAATACTTAAAAATTTGTCGATTTCCGAGGCCGGCGGTCTCGTTCCGCCAATCGCTCGCCGATCCGCCGCAGCAAATCCTCAGTCATCGGCATCGCCACACCCGCCGCCTTGGCGCGGCGCAGCGGCTCCTCCCAGATCGGCGCCACCTCCACTTCCCGCCCTTCGACGTAGTCGATCATGCTCGATGTCCGGTACGGCCCCATCGGCCGCGTCCGCTCGATATTGTAGCGGATTCGGTCATCGCTCACCTCCAATCCCAGCGCGCGGGCCGCGGTGATCACCTCGACCATCAACCCGCGCAGATTGTCCTCATTCTCTGCCGCATCCAGCAGGACATCCGTAGTCACGCCGCCCTCCGCCACCGAAAGCCCGTTGAAGGGAATGTTCCAAATCAGCTTTTCCCACTGCGACTTCTCCAGATTTTCCACTGCGAAACCCGAAAGATTCGCCGCCCGAAAACGCCGTTCCAGTTCCGCCGCGCGCCCCCTGCCGTCGGGCCGCCACTCGCCCAGCGTCACCCTGCCGCCCGCCGTATGACTCACCGCGCCGGGCGCGGTTCGGTTGATGCAGACAAAACACAAGCCGCCCAGCACCCGCGCTGGCCCGACAATCGCCGCCAAAGCCTCGCAATTCCCCAGACCATTTTGAAGCGTCAGCACCTGAGTCTCCGCGTGCAGCAGCGGCGGCAAAACCGTGGCCAATTGCGCATTCGACGTCGTCTTCCACGCCACGATCACCAGATCGACCGGCCCGATTTCCTCCGCCGTCCGAAAAGCCTGCACCTGCGGCAGTTCAAAATCCCCATCCGCGCTCGCGACTTTCAGGCCGCAGCGGGAAATCGCCTCGTAATCCGAGCGCAGCAAAAACCGCACATCCTCCCCCGCAGCCGCCAGTCTCGCCCCATAATAAAGCCCGACAGCGCCCGAACCCACAATCGCCACGCTTTTGAATGTCCAATTCACGGCCCCCTTTCAATCACGCAGCCCCCCAACTCGCAAGCCCTCAACCAAAGCCAGCCCTTTCGACGGCCGAAAACACGCGTCGCTCAGGTCGAGCCAGTTGGCTGCGTCCTCCCTCTCAATGTCTGTTATTTGGGACAGACCCCGAGACACTTGGAAAGCTTCTCCATCGACTTGGTAAAGGTGACCGGCCACTTGGAAAGCTTTTCCATCGACTTGGTAAAGGTGACCAGCCACTTGGAAAGCTTCTCCAACGACTTGATGAAGGTGACCGGGCACTTATTCCCTCTATGCCAAGGTCCCAAAGGCCCGATCGAGCCCAAAAACCCTCCATCGGGTGCCCCCAACAAGCTAGGACGCCCCACGCCACCAAAGCGTGAGGTGCGTTGCTTGGCCAGATGCCCTCAGTTGCTGAAGCGGCGGCGGCGAAGCAGGGCCAGCATCCCGAGGCTGCCGACTAGCATTGCTGCGTCTGGCTCTGGCACGTAGGTCAGGACGAGATTGTTGCCGCTCACGCCCAGTTCAAAGTTGGAGCTGTCGAAGGTCGCGCTGGAGGCGGTGAATCCCGTCGTGTTGATCGTCCACGCCGAGGCATCGAAGCCCGTGATTCCAGCCGAGGTGGTGATAATATTCCAGGAACTGTTCATCGCCAGAACCCCACCCGTTTCACCTAGAAGCCCACCACTGCCTGTATTCCCCGTCAGCGACAGCATGTCCAGCACGTAGCTGCCCGCCGTGCCGGTCAGTTCCAGACTGCCCGTAATGCCGATCGAGTCATAGTCGATGCCAGCGGTCGTACCCGTGGAGTTCCCTAGCTGCCAGCTGTAGGTGAAGGAATTCCAAGACTGGCTTTGAGCGAAAGTCAAAGTCCCCGGGCTGTTGCCAGGGGCGAGGGTGTCGCCGACATCGTCGAGGGCCAGTGCCACATCAATCGTGCCTGAACCACCGAGGGTCGCTGCATTTTCAGCACCATTACCACTCAAGCTCAGCGAACCAGTCGTCAAGGCCGTGCTGCTGTTATAAGTCAGCAGAGCACCAGCCGCGACCGTCACCGAGCTGCTGCCATTGAGGCTACCTGTACTCGATATCTTGAGAACACCTCCGTTGACACTGGTTGCCCCCGTGTAGGTTTGCGCACCGTTGACCGTGTAGGTCGCGCCGCCAGTGTAGCTGACAGCACCCGTGCCTGATTGCGCACCGACGTTGAGACTGCCTGTGCGGTTGTAGGCGACCGTAGCGTTATTGACGATTGAACCAGTCAGAGAACCGGTGCTGCCGCCATTACCCACCGCCAGCGTACCGTTACTCACCGTCGTGCCGCCGTCGTAGGTACTATTGGCCGTCAAGGTCAGGATACCCGTGCCGGTCTTGGTCAAGGAACCACCCGAGCTGGTAAGCGCGGTACCAAAGGTCACGTTATTGCCGTTGGTGCTGACGGCGTAGGCTTGAGAAGCGGCCTGGCTGAAGCGACCGGACAAATCCGTGGTTGTCGCCAGTCCATACTGGAGATCACCACCGCCAAAGGAGATCGTACCCGCCGTGCCGAGACCTTGTCCCGTGAAGCTCAAGGTACCCAAATTGAGGTTGGTGCCTCCGCTGTAGGTATTGGTGCCCGAGAGAGTAACCGTGCTAGAAGTGGTCTTTGTGACCGCAACCGATCCTGCGAGGTTGGCACTGATCGTGGCTTTTTGCAGGTCATAGTCCGTCGTGCTGGTCAGGGTCCCCCCTTGGATGGTCGAGCCAGTTCCCGCGATGGAGACACCGGCGACCGTCTGGCTAAAGCCATTGAGGTCGAAGATCGCGCCACCGCCGACCACCAGGCTGCTGGTCGTATTCAGCTGGCTGGATTGCAGGAGTTTTACCTTCGCGCCCGATCCGGTGACGGTCAAATTACCCGGAACGGAAACGCCACCCGTCGCATTGAGGTCGAGTTCACCGGCGCTGACCGTTGTCAGGCCCGTGTAGGTATTGATCGCATTGAGTGACATGGTCCCAGCACCCGCTTTGGTGAGAGAACCTGCGTAAGTGTGCGACGAGCCGTTATCGCCCAGCGAGCCGTTCACCGTCACCGTGCCATCATTGCTCACGGTCAAGCCGCGGGCGGCACCCGCCGCACCAATAATGTCAAGGCCACCCGTCAGCACCAAGGCGGAGTTCGCATCCACACTGAGAGTCTTGGAGGAACTTCCCGACAAGCTGGCCGTAGCGGCGGTGAGCGTCGAAACGCCACCCGTGGTCGCACCAATGAGGTTGGCGTTGACGATCGTCAGGGCCGCCGTGCTATAGCTGCCCGCCGTGCGCATATTGAGATAGCCGGGTGTGGACGCATTCGCCCCCAGCACCAGACCGCTACTGGTCGAACCGGCGAAGTTGGCAGTGCTGTCAACCACCAGAGTTCCCGAGTAAACCGAAGTGAGTCCGTTGTAAGTGTTGGTATTGGAGAGGGTCAGCGAGCCGCCGCCCATGATGTACAAGCCCTTGGTGCCGCTGGAAGCGCTAAGAATTCCACTCAAGGTCATCCCGCCGGTACCCGGAGAGATGAGGGTATTGGTAGCTCCCAGAACCACATTGCCACTGAGACTGGCGGCATTGTTGCTGCTGTTGGAAAGCGCCGGCGTGCTGCTGCCTGAAGCGTTAAGCGTCAAACCTTCTGCCCCAACGGTTTGACCGTTGAGGTCGAGCGTGCCGCCACTGACCACGGTCGTGGCACCTGCGGTCGTACCCAGTGCCGTTGCATTGCCGAGCTTGAGGGTTGCACCCGATGAAACGCTGGTCGCACCTGTGTAGGTGTTGGCAGCGTTGAGGATGGTCGTTCCTGCCGCCGCCGTCAATGCGTTGACGCCGGCGAGTTTGACTCCGATCGTGCCACCGCTGGAGTTAAAGCTGGCGGCGGAAAGCGAGCCCGAGGAACCCGTGAGGGTACCGCCGGAAGCCAAGGTGACAGCGCCCACAGTGGTGGCATCATAAGTGTTAACGTCCAGCGTGCCGGCGGCACCGATGTTGATTGCACCCGCGGAAAGCGCCGTGCTGGCACCTGCTTTGAGCGTGCCCGCGTTGACGTTGGTCGCGCCGCTGAAAGTATTTGTGCCGCTGAGAGTAACCGTGTTTGCGCCGGTTTTGTTGAGAACGTTGCCTGCGCCCGAGATGGCACCGCCGAGGGTGAAGTTACCGCTGTCAGCACCCACGCTACCACCGCTGGAACCAAGAGCAATTGCGTTGGCGACGGTCAGACCGTTGCTTGCGGCGAGGCTGCCGCCGTTGAGGGTGATCGTGCCGGAGCCAGCACCGTTGACATTACCGAGAGCAAGTGTGCCACCGGTCACGTTAACACTGCCACTGACCGTGTTGGCCACGTTGAGGTTGGCAGTACCGCCCGAAACCGCGATGCCACCCGCAAGGGTGCTGGCTGCGTTGATGCTGGCAGTGCCTGCGCTGACTGAGAGAGCGCCGGAAAGGTTCAATGCATTGGTCGCCGTCAACGCCCCTGCCCCCGACTTGCTCAGCGAAACGGCAGACAAGATCGCCGTTCCATCGGCACCCGCCAAGGTGGTGGTACCGGAACTGCCGTTGACAGTCACCGTGCCTGCGCTCACGCCACCCGCCGCCACGGTGATGGTGTCCGCAGTGCTGATGACAGCATTGTCGCCTGTATAGTAAGCAATGGCGCTGCCTGCATTATCCTTCTTCCAGTTGTTGGCGGTAGAGGTATCCCAGGTGCCGCTGCCATTGCTCCAAGTGTTAGTCCAAGCACCGCCGCCGACGTTGAGGTTCAGGCCATTGTTAACCGCATCGACGGAGAACGTGTAAATCGTGCGTCCGACTGTTGCATTACTGCCCAAGGCGATCGTCTGACCGCCGGCACCGGCACCGGTGATGGAAATACTCGTGCCGCTGACGGCGGAGGAACCGCTTAACAGAAGGTGATCGCCTGAGGAGGTGGTGCCGCCGAGCGTCAGCAAGTTGTTGGTGCCCGAGAGGGTCACCGCACCACTGGAACTGGTGATCGTGTTGGTCGCATCCGTAAGCGTGATGTTGGTATAGCCGCTAAGGGTAATGGCGCCCGTCGTGGACAGCGTCCCCGACGATTTCGAGTCAGTAAAGCTCGCCGTATGGCCACTGGTGCCACCCAGGCTCAAGGCATTGCTGCCGATCGAACTCGCGGAAAGACTGCCATCCGAGTTGATCTGAATCGTGCCGCCTGAACCCGAACTGGCAATGGCATTGGTGATCGCCGCGCCGATGCCGAGTGTCCCACCGCTGAGGGTGACCGTGCCGGTTCCGAGTGCGCTCGCGTTGTTCGCGTTGAGGGTACCACCGGAGATCGAGGTGCCGCCGGTATAACTGTTAGCCGCCGTCAGGGTTGTCGTGCCCGTGCCTGCACGAGCGAGGCTGATGATCCTGGAACTTGTGCTGCCGTTGTTGATCGTCAGACCGTAGCTGTTGGTGGTCGAACCATTGATGGTCAGAGTCGAGGTGCCGACAGCCGAGTTAAAGATCTGCCCCGTACCGCCGTTGGATTCCAGTGCCGCGACCGTTTGATTGAAGCCCGCGAGGTCGAGGTTTTCACCCACGCCTGCCGCGGCACCCATGATGAGTTTGGAGGCGGTGGAAATCCCGTTGGCGACGTTCAGTTTGACCAAGCCTGCCGTGGTCGACTGCGACGCACCGGCCGTACCGATGAATCGGGTGTCGCCGGTGTAAGTGCCTGCTGCACCAAGGATGACGATCCCGTTAGTAGGAGCCGTAACGGAACCGTAGCCTGTGGTCATGGTCGCGAAATTAACCCCCTGCGTGCCGCTGACCACGCCGTTGACCGACAAGGACTGCGAGCTCGATGTACCTTGCGAGCTGAAAGTGGTGGGGATCGTTCCGTTGTTGGTGATCGTTGCCGCGATCACACCGGCACCCGTGGTGTTACCAAAGCCCAGCCAATCCGTGGCAGTATTCCAAGCAGAGCCGCTGCCCGCGACCGTGATGGGCGCACTAGCCGCGATCGTTCCTCTGATGTCGATGATATTTTGACCCGCTGTGCCGATCAGGGTCAGACTCGATGATGTCCCACCCGAGACCGTACCCCCAAAAACCAGCGATGAGGCGGTGGTGCGCGTTGAAGAACCAATATTCAAATTGACGTTGTCTGCCAATGTCACAGACCCGTTGATCTGCCGGTTGCCGGCGCTGGCATACCAAGTGTAACCCGTGGTGGTGAATGAAAACGATGGCGAGACCATATTGGTGCTTTGCGTGACGGTACCTGCAGTGCCACCAAACACGTAAGTATCGGCGTTTGCCGAGTTCGCAGCTGACAGGGTTCCACCCGTGCCCGTCGATGACGTGCTGAGGAATAAGTTGGACCCATTGAACGTACCGGTTCCACCTGAGCCCGCTGTATTTCCGTTGACATCCCAGTAAAGTGTACCGGCCGATGCACATGGTGCGGCGAGCAGGACCACTGCCAAGGTCACGATAATGGTCGCGGTGGTGCTATGACCTCGGAGTAACGCGACAGAGAACAAATTCAAGGTTCTTAATTTCATGGTTTTATACGGGCTTCAGCTGTGGGCTTGCTTGTCTTTAAAATCGGCGGGCCGCTGGTCGCTGATCGGCATTTTTCCTGACGGATCCATGGCCGAAATCACTTGACGGACGGTGGTTTTTTTGGGGTTTATGTCCGGAGTGGTCCGAAGCTAGTTGAGCTTTAAACCTGATTGGATGTTCTGTTTTTAGCACTTTTTCCTAGCTTGTTGAGTCGGATGAAGTGATGACAGGAATCCTA
>CAJXYV010000014.1 GCA_913063525.1 uncultured Verrucomicrobiota bacterium | reverse complement strand
CGCCTGGTTGAATTCCACCGCCGCGTTGTTGACGACCGCGCCTTGGATCGACGCGCTTGTGCCCTTCAAGGAACCTGCCGAAACCGTCGTCCCGCCCGCGTAAGTGTTGGCACCTGAAAGCGTCAGCACTCCCACATCGGTTTTGCTGAGCGAACCCGTGCCACTCATCGCTCCGGCGTAGGTGCCGTTGTCCGCCTGGTTGAATTCCACCGCCGCGTTGTTGACGACCGCGCCTTGGATCGACGCGGTCGTGCCTTTCAACGAACCGCCCACCACCGTCGTCCCGCCCGTGTAGGTGCTCACCCCGGAAAGGGTCAAGGTGCCGCTGCCGCTCTTGACCAGCCCCCCGGTGCCGGTCTCGATGGCGGAAGTGACGATGGTATTGCCCGCTCCGGTGAAGGTCAGGCCATAGTTGCCCGAAATGGCCGTGGCGGAGGTGAGGGACAGAGTGTACCCGCCCGAGTTGATTACCGAATTACTGCCAAGGGTGATCGTCCCGCCGTAAGTGTTATTGCCATTGAGGGAGAACAAGGCACCATTGGAGTTCCTACCGATGCCATTGATGGTCAGCGCTTCATCTCCGATCGTGACGCCGCCTGTGAGTGCCAAGGTGGCCCCCGCCGTCACGGAGGTTCCATTGCCGGTACTGCCCAAGTTGGAGCCATTTTGAATAAACAGAAACCCTGCGGAGACGACTGTTGCGCCCGTGTAGGTGTTAGCCGCAGTTAAATATAGCATGCCCGTGCCGCTTTTCGTCAGACTGTTCGAAGCACCGGCAATCACCGATGTAATCGAATCTTGGTAGTTGTTGGCGGTGATAACGGCGTTGCCAGAAGAGTTGCCGAGGGTCAGGGTTTTGTTGCCGCTGATCGTTACAGCGCCTTCCTCAAAAGTGATGTTGCCGACCACTTGGTCAACCCCAAGCGACACGGACGAGGATCCGGTGACATTGGTCCCCGCCGAAAAAATGACGGTATCCGTGTTGGCCGTGGTGACGTAAGACGTCGAAGAGGTTCCTGCGGAATTGTTGCTCCAGTTGCGACCGTTCCAAAAGCCGTCGGCGGCGCTGCTGTCGCTGCCCCCCGTGGTGCTACCGTTGGTGTCCCAGTAGTAAGTGATCGCGAATGCGGACGGGGCGGTGAGGAGCGCACAAGCGCAAGCACAAGCGAAGAGGTTGGAGCGGTGTTTCATGGTATTTTTGAGGATTGGACGGCTTGCAGGAAAGAGCTCCCCGCAAAGACAAGGGGAACAATTGCGCATTCGCAGAACCCAAGTCAATGATCTTGGCGGGGTAACTTCGGGGTAATGGGCTCTTCGAATGTAAATACATTCAATGGATGCAAATCGACGCTATTTCGCTTACGGAGAGTGACTAAGAACAAAATCGAGCGGCAAGCGATCAGGACGCAAAGGTGCAGAGAAAGCGATTTGACGATTGGGCGGCGGGGCGACACACCCCGACAAGACGAAAACGGGGATCCAATCGCAGCCATTGCGAATGCGGTTGTGGGTCGTGCGAAGCACCGCTGTGGCGGCCAGAGTCACCGCTGCCAAGCGGCGAAGTCATGCTTCCTCGCGTCGAAGTAACACTCCAAGGCAACTAGGCAGAGGAAATTCGAGCCACAAATTGCCTCGGAACCCAACGCTTCCATGCGTCGCGCTAACCCTCGTCAGCGTCGCGGCGGCGGCCTCAGATCGCGCTTAGCACTTCGCTAAAGACGGTGAGGGTGTCGTCGAGGTCGGCCTCGGTGTGGGCGAGGGAGATGAAACCGGTTTCGTAGGGCGAGGGCGCGAGGTAGATGCCCTTGTCGAGACAGCCCCAGAAGAACTTTTTGAAGAACTCCAGATCCTGCTTCATCACGTCGCTGACGTTGACGATTTCGCGGTCGGTGAAAAACAGGCAGAACATCGAGCCAACGCGGTTGAAACGGTGCGGCACGCCCTTTTCCGCCAGCAGTTGGCGCAGACCGCGCTCGAAGTGGGCACCCAGCGTTTCGAGGCGGGCGAAGCCGGAGTGGTTGTTCAGCTCGCGGAGTTGGGCCAGACCCGCGGCCATCGCCAGCGGATTGCCGCTGAGCGTGCCCGCTTGGTAAACCGGGCCGATCGGCGCGAGGTAGTCCATGATTTCGGCGCGACCGCCGAAGGCACCCACCGGCAGACCACCGCCGATGACCTTGCCAAAACAACTGAGATCCGGCGTGAGATTTTCGAGCCCTTGCACCCCCGCCTTGCCGAGGCGGAAGCCGGTCATCACCTCGTCGAAAATCAGCAGCGCGCCGTGTTGTTTCGTGATCGAGGTCAGCAGCGCGAGGTAACCGGGTTTCGGGAATACCAGTCCGGCGTTGGCGGGATAGGATTCGACGATGATCGCCGCGATTTCCTCGCCGCGGGCGGCGAAGAGGGCTTCGAGTGCTGCGGGGTCGTTGTAAGGCAGGACGATGGTTTTTTCGGCGAAGGACTTCGGCACGCCGGCGGAATCGGGTTCGCCGTGGGTGAGCGCGCCCGATCCGGCCGCGACCAGCAAGGAGTCGCTGTGGCCGTGATAACAGCCGTCGAATTTCACGATATAATCGCGCTTGGTGAAGCCGCGGGCGAGGCGGATCGCGGACATCGTCGCCTCCGTGCCGGAGCTGCACATCCGCACTTTTTCGACCGAGGGCACCCAGTCGCAGATGGTGCGGGCCATTTCGACTTCGAACATGTTGGGGATGCCGAAGGAAATGCCGCTTTTGGCGACTTCGTGAATCGTGTTGGTGATGGCGATCGGGGCATGGCCGAGAATGTTCGGGCCCCACGAGCCGATGTAGTCGATGTAGTGTTTGCCATCGATGTCCTCGATCCGGCTGCCCGCGGCGCGGCGGACAAAAAACGGTTCGCCGCCCACGTTGCGGAAGGCGCGCACGGGCGAATTCACCCCACCCGGAATGAGTTCCTTGGCGACGGCGAAGATTTTCTGGGATAGCGGGCCTTGCGGATGCATGGGCGAACCATGAACGAGGAATCGCCAACGGCCAACCGCGTAGTGCTGGCTTTTTGCGGAAAATCACAAGCGGCTGGAGATTTTCAACCGCAGATGGACGTTCATGAACGCAGATGGAAGAAGGGATAAGAAATCCATTCTGAAGCCACCCTCTGCCTCTTCATCAGCGCCCCCACGATGATTTTGTGGCCAGAATGAAAGGACCACTGATGCGCACATCGAGTCGGTCCAGCAACCCGCGCTGGGATTCCATGAGGCTCGCGATTTTCAAGACGTTGCCTTGGGCTGGCGAGTGGATGCGCCGCTGGCGCGGTATTCCCTCAAGCGCTCAGCAGGACTATTTAGGTTGTTGCGGCGGTGGGTGCGATCCGCTTCTTAAAAGCCCACCCGCCAGTGCTTGGATTTTGGGAGAGGTGCTGGTTTGGGAAATTGAGGTGAGAATGTTTTGAACGATGGGGTCAGCCCTCAACGCACCAAGAGCGAACAGGGCGACTCTGCGTTCAGTGAAGTCTGGGCAATCCATCGCCGTTTGCCTGAGTTGTTCCAGACTGGCGAGGATGTTGGGGCTGCCCTCCAGCGGCAACTCTTGGCGCCCAGTAACATCAGTCCACGCTTTCAGTGCTCGCAGTTTCGCGGAGGTGTCGGATTCACTTGAGGCTAGGGCGAGCAATGCGACTGGATCACCATCGAGCTGATTACCCAGTGCTTCATAAATCAAAAGCCGGGCAGAGGCGTCGGATTCGGCAGACAATTGCTCCACCAAGGGCGCGGAGAGTTTTGAATCGGATGCCAATGCGAGACCTTGATAGGACCCAAGGCGCAGCGCCTCGTCTGTGCTCGTAAGGTATTTTCCCAAATAGTCAGCATTGATGCTGTCCTCCAAACCAAGCATTCGCAGGACATTCTGTTTTTCAGAGGACGGTGCTTGGGCCTGAGCGAGAAATCCTTCGATGAACGGACCAGACTGCGACCAAGGGCGCGCGGCCATCGCGTCGAGCAAATGTTCGCGCAGGACCGATTCTTTAATTTGCCCCAGCGCGGTTTCCAGCAGCGCTGTCACGGCGGGGCTTTTCATATGGCCCATGGCCAGAGCGGCCTCGGTGCTTTCTTCGATAGCCAAGTCCTCGCGGAGAAATGCTTTCAGCCGAGCGATTGCTTTCGCGGACTCGGTCATGGCCAAACCGCGCATCGCGGCGCGGCGGACCTCCTGCGCGTCGGCCGATAGAAAATCCTCAAGCAACGCCAGCGAGCCTTCCCCGTGGCGTCCGAAATTTTGCAGCGCCTTGATCAATTCCCCCTGGGCTTGGGCTCCATCCTGAGCTGCTAATTCGCGAATGCGGGCGGCGTCAGACGCCAGTTGGGCGGAGTCTAGCTTCGTGGACTCGGCGCGCGCATTCGGTCGTGCTCGCAAGTTTTTTGCCGCTGCCAGATTCGGGGAATCATGCTTTGCTGGTGACTTGGCAGTCGGTAATGAATTCGAGATAAGGTAAGCGACTAGGGCGAGCAATGAGATACCCAGCGCGATGCCCGAAGCCCATCGGCGATACACAGACCCGGCCATCTTCAAAATCGCTGAGTCTGGCCGTAGGCACTGATCGAGTTCTTGTTAGGAACAAGCTCGCCGGTTTCCAGCCAATAGTTGAGTAATATCTTCACTTTTGATGTCGATTTATTGATACCCACGCCAGTGATGCTAACGACGCCTGTTTTTGAATCCAGCTTGCCCGTGATTTTTTGAGCCACCGTCGCATAGGGATCGCTGGGATCGCCAATCACCAGTTCTGCAGTACCCGTGACTTTACCCTTGCTGTCAGTACTGGGACGAACACTTGTGCTCCAGCGCCCCGTCATGTCTCTCCACCCGTCTGGATAAGACGTCGTGTAGAAACCCCCCATCCAACCATCGAGGCCGGCCAGATTTTGAGGCCTAGGAATGACGGTCAACATCGGTGCCTGTTGCAGCGGGATGTTGAGCTTTTTGTCTTTCAAGGACCCGCTGATCGACATCATCCCGCTTTGCTCCCCCGTGGCGGGATTGAGTTCCATATCGCGGCACGTCAAAGTGGCCGAAAGTACGAAAAAGTGCTGCACAAAAGGGAAACCATAGACAGCAGGGGTTAACACATTGCCTATTGCATCATATATTGGAGCAGTTACCAACCCCTTAACTAATTCACGATCAGGACCATTTGCGAAACCTCCGCCTTTTATCGCCGCTTTGCCTGACCAGCGAATGGCGGTCCCCGCCTGTTTAGCCACCCCCTTGAGCGTCATCACGGCAGTCGCATCAACTCCCCCCCGACCATAGCGGCTAAAAGCTTCTCCATAAAGTTCCATTCGCCCCACTGCATCAATCGCTCCGGTATTGATGTCCATGCTCGCATCCGCTTGAACCCTCGCGTCGCCATCAACATTGGACAGGATTAAATGAAATGACTTTGCCAGCTGCCCCTCAAGGACGTAAATCGGCGCATTCGGAGGACTCCCGATATTCATGACATCCTGCGCAAGGGCCGTCGATTCCAGCGCCAATCCCAAAACGGCAGCAAGCAGAAGAATTGAATGTGAGGTAATTTTCATTTCTTGTTACTTCAGACTACACTCACTAACCGGTCAAGCCGAACTGCTAGGCTTGCCGCCAAACTCCGCCTCTGTTTTCTCATGTCCGAGGAAACTAAAGACTTCGATACTCATTTCCCAAGAAATGGACATTGCTCAACGGCAGCCACAGAGAGAAAAGCCCATTAACGGGCACCGACCCTGCCATTTTAAAATCGCTTAGTTTGACCGTAGGCGGAAACGGAACTCTTATTGGGGACTATTTCTACCGTTGACTGTAAGTAGCTAAGCGAGATTTTAGTCTTGGAGGTCGATTTAGAGGCACCGATGCCAGTAATCGCCACAATGCCGGTTTTTGCGTTCAGCTTCCCAGCTACTTTTTGATCTACGATCGCGTAGGGATCAGCGGGGTCGCCGAGGACGAGTTGTGCAATTCCCGAAACCTTTCCTTTGCTGTCGACGCTTGGGCTAATTGAAGAAGCCCAGCGCCCCGAAGTGTCTTTCCACTCTCCGGAAATCTGGAGATTTTCCGGCCTTGGGATCACCGTGTACGTGGGTGCCTGTTTGATGGGGACTTTGACGCCATTCGCTTTCGCTGAACCGCTGAGCGAAACTTGGCCACTTTGTTCACCCGAAGCTGGATCGAGAGTCATATTGGTATAAGTAAGGGTCATAGCAAAGGTGACTGGCTCGTAGCCGTAGTATGGCACATCGACTCCCCCGCCACCTTTGACTGCAGCCTTACCAGACCACCGGACTGCCGTGCCGGCTTGCTTGACAACTGCTTTAATCGTCATGTTAGCGCCCAAGTCAAAGGAAGCCGCTCCGTAATCGGTGTACGCTACGCCTTCCATCAACATACTACCCTGTGCCGTAAGCGCGCCAGTGTTAATGTCCATAGTCTCATCGGCATCGACTTCCGCATGGAATTGTCCGTTGGATAAATTCGAGTCGAATGACTGCACAAAATGTCCCTCAAGAACGTAAATCGGAGCGCTTGGAGGACCCTCGATATTCATGACCTCCTGCGCAGTAGCTGCCGAGTTAAAGGTTAATCCCAACGCGGCGACAAATAGAAAGAGCGGAAATGAGGAGGTTTTCATCTTTCGAAACCCCAGCTTAAACGACAAAGCCCGTCAAGCCTCAACCGATGTTTTGCCCCTTTTAGAGGGCGAGGGACTCCATAAGGCGCTCGACTCCCAATGCTTTTGGCGAGAGCATTGGGGATTAGCGCGGCGGCGAATCAAGCGTGCAGCAGGTTCCAGGCGGCGACGAGGGCTTTGAGGCCGGCCATCTCGATGGACGGATCGACACCCGCGCCCCAGAGGAGACTGCCGTCGTCGTGCTGGACTTGGACATAGGCGGCGGCGTTGGCATCCGACCCGCCGCGGATGGCGTGGGAACGGTAGTCGGTGACTTTGAAATCCTTGAGCCCCGCGCCTTCGAGGGCGTGGACGAAGGCATTGATCGGGCCGTTGCCGTGGCCTTCGATGGCCTTCTTTTCGCCGTCGATGAGGATGCTGGCCTTGCACTGGACGAGGCCGCGCTCGCCCGTTTGGTGGATGAGTTCGTAGTCGATGACGTCGAGCGGGGTGGCGATGTTGACGAATTCCTCGAAAAACGCGTCGCGGATTTCGTCGTTGGAAAGTTCGCGGCCGAGCTCGTCGGCGAGGTCGTAGATGCGCTTGCCGACTTGCGGGTGCATCGACTTGGGCAGGTCGAAGCCGTGCTCGCGGTCGAGAATGTAGGCGACGCCGCCTTTGCCAGACTGGGAATTGATGCGGATGATGGCCTCGTAAGAGCGGCCGACGTCCTGCGGGTCGATGGTGAGATAAGGCACGCCCCACGGGGTGGCGGGGTCGGCGGCCAACTCGCGACCGCGGCGGTCGAGGCCTTTTTTGATGGCGTCTTGGTGGGAGCCGGAAAAGGCGGTGAAAACGAGTTCGCCGGCGTAAGGTTGGCGCTCGGGCACGCTGAGGCGGGTGACGCGCTCGTAAACGGTGCGGATCGATTGCAGGTCGGAGAAGTCGAGGCCCGTGGCGACGCCGTGGCTGTTCAAATTCAAGGCGACGGTGACAATATCGAGGTTGCCCGTGCGCTCGCCATTGCCAAAAAGAGTGCCTTCGACGCGGTCGGCCCCAGCCATCAGGCCCAGCTCGGTGGCGGCCACACCCGTACCGCGGTCGTTGTGGGTGTGCAGGGAAACGAGCAACGAATCGCGGCGCGAGAGGTGGCGGCACATCCACTCGATCATGTCGGCGTGGACGTTGGGGGTGGTCCACTGGACGGTGTCCGGCAGGTTGATGATCATTTTGCGCTCGGGCGTGGGCTGCCAGATGTCGATGACGGCGTTGCAGCATTCGAGGGCAAAATCCAGCTCGGTGTCGGAAAACGACTCGGGCGAATACTGCAGGACCACCTCGGTGCGCGGGACGCTGGGCACGAGTTGTTTGACCAAGGTCGCGCCGTCGATGGCGATTTGTTTGATCGAATCGCGAGAGGCATCGCTGAACGTGACGCGGCGCTGGAGCGGCGAGGTGGAGTTGTAAATGTGGACGATCGCGCGTTTCGCGCCGTCGATGGCCTCGAAGGTGCGGCGGATCAGCGGCTCGCGGGTTTGCACGAGCACTTGGATGGTGACGTCGTCGGGGATGCGGTTTTCATCGATCAGGCGGCGCAGGAAGTTGAACTCGGTGTCCGCGGCGGAAGGGAAGCCGACTTCGATCTGCTTGAAGCCAACGCGCACCAGCAGGTCGAAGAAGTCGAGTTTCTCCTCGATCGACATCGGCTGTGGCAGCGCTTGGTTGCCATCGCGCAGATCGACCGAGCACCAGACGGGCGCATGGGTCAGCGTCTGGTCCGGCCAAGTGCGGTCGGGCAGAGCAACGGCGGGAAAGGGCCGGTATTTCGAAAGAGACGTCGGATGCATTTTGAAAACGAGGAAAGCGAACCCGTGCGGGCTCGCCCACAGGATGCGCGGGTCCCGCAACAAAAGTGAAGAAAAGAAAAAGTCAATGGGGGCGGGCTTGGGAGGGTTGATCTTCGGTCAACCCGGGTCGACGGGACGTTGACCCTCCTTAGCGGATTGCATTCACAATTTGAAAACCCAGCGAGCCTGTGCTAGGGTGATCGGATGAAAATCCAGCTAACATCCAAGAAGCAGGGGTCTTTGCTCAAAGCGGCTGCCATTGAGCCGGAGCGGGAGATTGAAGAGGATTCCAACTGGCCGACGAATGCGGAGGAGGCTGCGAAAGTGGAGCAGTTGCTGGCAACCCCGCCAGCGATCGATGCCGAAGCGGAGAAGAAAGCGAAGGAACTCGCAGTCGAGCTTCAATTCAACGGGTGACGCCGCTTTGCATACTTAATGTTTTGCGGAGGTTGGTGACGTTGTCATCCAGTTCGCGATTCAGTTCCGCAATTTTCTCAACTTGATCCTTAACGCTCGGATGCTCGGACCCGAAACCGCTGCGTTTAAAAAGATCTAGTCCGCGCATGGCTTCCAAATATTTAGGCAAAACTTCCCGGACGGCGTTTTGCGGGAGTTCGAGGCTCGCAGCATACGCGTACAACTGCATGCCTTCATATTTTGACAAAGTATCAATTTGGACTGCGATCAGGGCTTTTTTCGCCTCAAGATCCCTTTGCTTTCTTTTAAATTCCAATGACTTACTGACTTCAAGTTCACCTGAAGCATGGCGTGGGCTTTCACGGGGGAGCAGATCACCAACGTCCTCACCCAGTGTGACACTTTTGCTCCCTGAGCCTCTGGCAATTCTAGTCTGAGCATACTCGGTTAACCTGTCCTTGAGCGATGATTGGCCCAACGATAGCCAAGCGATCATGCCAACGGGTAGCAAGACCGAGCTAATCAATAAAAGCCGTTTATGCATGACCAAAACTTTGGAAAGATCGCCAAGAGGAGACAAGCCAAATTCTAGAGACTGACGAGAGCGGATTTTCGGTCAACCCGAATCGACTCAACCTCCCTTCAGTTCAACGGGTGACGCCGCGCTCGGATTGTTCGACAAACTCGATCAGGTGCGCGACCTGTGGGGTGTCTGCGGCATGCATCGCTTTGAGCGAGCTGATGGAGGTGGCGAGGTTGCCGTCTTTTTTGAGGAAGAGTTTTTTGTAGGCGGACTTGAGAGCTTTGATGTCGTCTTCGGCAAAGCCGCGGCGCTGGAGGCCGATCAAGTTGAGACCGCGGGTGTTGGCGGGATTGCCATCGACAATCATGAAGGGCGGCACGTCTTGCACGATTTTGGAGCAGCCGCCGATGATCGAATGCTGGCCGATGCGGCAGAACTGATGGACCGCCCCCATGCCTGAAACGATGGCATGATCCTCGATGACGACGTGGCCAGCGATGCCAACGGAATTGGAAAGAATGATGTGATTGCCGAGTTGGCAGTCGTGGGCGACGTGGGCGTAGCAGAGCAGCAGATTGTGCGAGCCGATGCGGGTGGGCAGGCTTTCGTGGGTGCCGCGGTGGACGGTGGTGTTTTCGCGGAAGACGTTGTGGTCGCCGACTTCGAGGTAGGTGGGATCGCCAAGGTATTTGAGATCCTGGGTTTTACCGCCGACGACCGCGAAGGGGAAAAACTCGTTGCCGCGGCCGATTTTCGAGTGGCCTTCGAGGACAACGTGGGAGTGAAGGACGCAATCGTCGCCAAGTTCGACGTTGGCACCCACGATGCAATACGGGCCAATGCGGACATTCCGCCCCAGCGTGGCGAGAGGTGAGACAATAGCGGTCGGGTGGATCACGGCGGAAATTTCAGGTTCCTGAAGCGGAATGACGAGGTTTTTTTCATGGGCCGGGCTTTGATGGCGACTGGCGTCTCCTTTCCTCCTTGAGAAATTCGGGGAAAGAGGCGATTCTATCCGGCCGAATAAAAGGATACGGAGGGAAAAGATGAGTGAAATTCGCATCGGGATCTCGGGTTGGACTTACCCGCCGTGGCGAGGGGTGTTTTACCCAGCGGCGCTGCCGCACGGGCAGGAACTGGAGTATGCGTCGCGGCAAGTGAACTCGATCGAGATCAACGGGACTTTCTACGGGCTACAAAAGCCGTCGAGATTCCGGGCGTGGCACGAGGCGACGCCTGACGATTTTGTGTTCGCCGTGAAGGGAAGCCGCTATCTGACGCATCTCACGCGCCTGAAAGACCCGAAGAAGCCGCTGGCGAACTTTTTCGCCTCGGGGGTGCTTGAGCTAAAGGAAAAGCTCGGGCCGCTGCTGTGGCAATTGCCGCCGAATTTCCACTACGACCGGCGACTGCTGGAAAATTTCTTCAACCTTCTGCCGCGCGACGGTGAGGCCGCGGAGAAGCTGGCGCGTTGCCACGATTCGAAGTTGCGAGTCCGCGCTTCCTTGAAGGCCAGGGCGAAGATCGCGATCCGCCATGCGCTGGAGGTCCGGCATCCGTCGTTTGAAACCGCGGAGTTTGTCGCACTGCTGCGCGAGCATGACATCGCGATGGTCGTAGCCGACACGGCGGGGAAATGGCCGTTGATCGAAGATGTGACGGCGGATTTTATTTACATCCGGCTGCACGGGCCCGAGGAGCTTTACGCCAGCGGCTACACGGAGACCGCCCTCGACTCATGGGCACGGAAAATCCGCGATTGGTCAGACGGAGGCACCCCGCGAGACGGAAGACTCCTGACTCCCCCACTGCCAAAGCGCAGGGCAGGGCGCGACGTTTACGCTTATTTTGACAACGACGCTAAAACACACGCGCCATTTGACGCGATCTCACTCGCCAAGCGCTTGGTGACCTGAGATCTCAAGCCTTTAGGAAACCATCGCGGCGGAGTCGCCGCCGATTCGCCGAAGTTCCAAGTCAATGACACTTTAGCCTGCGCTCACCCTTCCGCGTGCAGCGTCAGCTCGGCGCAAAGCGGAAGGTGGTCCGAGGCGATCACTGCGGTGGGCGTATCGGGCAATTCGACCCGATCCACTCTGAAATGCGGGCTCACGAAGATGTGATCGATGCGCATGAAGGGCTTGAGGGAGACGAAGGTAGAGCGGGGTTGGTGATTGGCGGCGGCATGCTGGACATCGCGCAAGCGAGTTTGCAGTTTTCGGTAAGGCTTGGAGCGCGGACCGGAATTGAAATCGCCGCAGAGGATAACGGGTTCGTTGGCGGGGATGTTTCCGAGCCAGCTTTTGCCGAGAATTTCATCGGCCTGGCGGCGCTTCTCATCCCTGCCGAGGCCAAAGTGAGTGTTGATCAAGTGGAAGGGCCGGCGGCCTTCGAATTCGAGCTGGACCCAGATCGCACCGCGCGCCTCGCGGAAGAATCGGCGATTGGCAGCGGTGAGGTGGGCGGCCTTGAGCACTTTGAATGGGTACTTTGAGAAGATGGCGATGCCGTAGCGCTCCTCTTCCTCGTCGAACATCGCTTGGAAGACGTGGCTCATGCGCAGGTGGTCGGCGATGAGTTGCGCTTGGTCGTGACTGCCGCTGCGCTGGCGGTGGGAGTCGATTTCCTGGACGGCGACAATATCGGGATCGAAGTGGTTGATGACCCGCGCGATGCGCTCTGGGCGGATTTTGCCATCGAGTCCGCGGCAGCTATGAATATTGTAGGTCATCACGCGGATGGTAAAATCGCGATCGCGTGGCGGGTAGTGAGGCACGCGCTCCTCCCGCAGACCATCCCGGCCGAGGAAATGCATGGCGATCTTTCGCAAGTCTTCGCCCCTGACGCGGTGGGCGGTATTGGCCAGATGGGCCAAGTGCCAGCGGCGGATGCGGTCGGGCAGCAGCAAAAACCCGCGCGTTTCCTCGAAGCCGGGACCCCCGTGGGCGCCGTTTTCCATCGAGAAACTGAGGGGGAATTGGTAGGGATCCCAGCCGCAAATCACGAAATCACCCGCATCGGGATGAAGACAGAGCCGAACCAAATCGTTTGCCACTTCGTCGAGATAGGGGTGGGCGGCACCAAGGACTTCGGCGGCGTCCTCAGGCATTCGCCATGCGCCGCGAAGGTTATGGGCGCGAATCTCGCCAGATATTTCTCGCAGCAGGACGAGCGGCACGCCGGCGGTTTTCACGAGTTCGCTGGCGTAGGACTTCATCTCCCGTGCGGGTAGAATTTCCGGCAAATAAAGATGGCCGACGGGGCCCATGGTCGTGATGACGATCTGGTTCGCGGGGTCGGGTGCTACAGCTTCCTCGCGACTGGGCGGTTTCATGCCGAGAAAAAATCGCCAGCGCTGCACCATATGGCCGATGGTTTCAGGAAGTCGGCTCATCCAGATATCCCGACCCGCGAGCGGGCCGCAGGAAAAGACTTCGCGTACGGCCGCGTCGATCTCGCGGCCATTTTTTTTAACAAACGGAAGGGTTCGCTCCTGCCCATGGTCGGAAAAAACAATCCACTCGTAATCTCGGTAATCCGAAAAGTCCGCAGCGCGACAAATATCGCGCACGGCGCGGTCGATGCCCTTCAGCGTCCAGTGGGCAAAGGCGGAATCGGGACCGCGCCGATGCGCCTGTTCGTCGTAGCCGAGGAAATTGGCATGAATCACCTGCACGCCGCGCTCGATGTCGAGCAGAACGCGGAATCGGACCAACTCCCTCAACAAGATGCTGAAGAAAACGCGCGCGGGAATGAAGCCGAACTCGTGATAGAAGGTCTCGCGTTGTCGCAAGCCTTTGGCTGCATCGACAATGGCCAAGCCAAATTCTATCAAGATGAGAGCCACCGCTCGCAAAAGCATCGGGATATAAACGACGACCAGAAGCAGCCACTTGCAGGGCCACAAGCGCCGGAGGATTTCCCGAAATGCGGTATCCTCAGAGCAGTAGCGGGAGTCTTCAGCACCCGCTCGGTAGATGTCGAGGTAGGCGCGCCCGCCCTTTAATAGCGGATCAGGACAGCGGCTTTCTAACTCTTTTTGAATCTCTGCCGCAGCCGTTGATTCATACATCCGGAAAACTTTGCCGGATTTCCGCCGCAGGAACTCGAAACTCGGCACGGCCGTGCGGATGCCAAAGAAGATTTCGCCTTGGACTGCGGGAGTGGTGGACGGCAAGCCTGAATAAAAATCTTCGGCCGTGAAATGCCCGCGCCGCAACAGTTTGGAGATAAAAGGCATTTTCCCGTTTCTGACCGCGTCCTCCATCTGCACGCGCGAAAGCCCGTCAATCTGAAGCAGGATCAGCCCCGGCGCGTCGGTTTCGCCGACCGGCGGCATGACCCGAAGCCAGCGTGCAAGCCAGTGCGTGCGGCGGAGCCTCTGCCGCAACCATCTCATGCGGATGCCGATACTGCTAATCAAAGTGGGCTTTGTTTGCTGGGGTTTCGATCACGGCGGCGGATGCTGCTGACATTTTTTCGAGCAGCAGATCCCATTCAATGCGAATGCCGGCGAGAAAATGATCCCAGTGGGTCAAGTCAACGTGGGACGGCGGGACGTGCTCGGCGATCAGCTGCTGGTAAGATGCCAGCAGGCTCTGCACGCTGCGATCGATGCTGTAATCTTCGGCCGTCCGGCGCGCATTTTCTGAGCAGTAATGCGTAAGCTCGGGATCGTGCATGATACAACTCAGGGCGGTGGAAAAATCGAGGATGGAAGCGTGACCACTCAGGAGCAAACCGTTTTCCTCGTCTTTCACGATCTCTCTCACCCCGGGGCCATCGAGCGCGATGACGGGCCTACCCGCCGCCATCGCTTCTGCAAGCACGAGTCCCTGCGTCTCCGATTGAGAAGCGAAAACGAACCAGTCCATGGCAGCATAAGCGTCCGCGAGATCTCGGCCCGAGAGCTCCCCGACGGCGCGGATCTGGCGATCGCCTGAACCAGTTCTGAGAATTTCCAGCATTTCATCGCGACATTCCCCGTCTCCAACAACCAGGAAAACTGCCTCGTGGTCGTTTTCGAGACAGTTCGCGACAGCTTCCGCCAGAAAACTGAGATTCTTCTCCAGAGCGAGACGTCCAACGTGACCGATGACCTTGGCATCAGGGGAAATATCGTACTTTTCGCGAAAGATCGCGCCATCCCCCCCGCTGAAATCCGCGAGGTCGATCCCTGTCGGGATGACGTCGATGGGAGTCACCACCTCACGCTCGCGCAGCAATCGAGCGACACTCTCGCTGGGAGCAATCACTCGATCGCAAAGGTTGCAATAATCGGTGGCCAGCTGAATGACCACCCGCCTCAGCGCCGGTGAATCCATGGGCACGTAGTGGGTGTAGCATTCGTAAAGCGTGTGGTGGGTAAAGATAATGGGGATCCGCATTTTGCGCGCTTCCCGCAGGGCCGAGTCGCCGAGCAAGAAGGGATGGTGGCTGTGGATAATGTCAGGCGCGAAGTCCTCGATGAAGCTGCGAATCCGATTGGGGACCGGCAGCTGCAGCGGAAAATCGCTGCCATTGAAATGCTGAATCGCGGGGACGCGCAGCACGTAGGGCGATCCATCAGCCCCCTCGAAGTGGGGAGCGATGACCCGCACTTCGTGACCAAGGGAACGACAGGCGTCCTCCAAGATTTTCACCGCCTTCGCCACGCCACCGACGTGAGGGAGGTAGGTATTCGTAAACATGGCGATCTTCATAATTTTTTGAGTTGAAAGAGATGATCCGAGGGGTCGGCTTCGATGGCTAAAAATCCCGGAACTGCGATCTTGATGTTCGGGGCGGTGTCGCGCCACTGGGCGCTCAAAGTGAGCAGTAGACCCGCCAGCCTCACGCTGACCGGGCCCCAGGCGGTGAGAGTCGGCCCGAAGTGAATTTCGCCACCCTCGACCAACCATTCAGGGAGAATACCCGAGCCAATCACGAGAAAGTCTTTTTCCTCCCGCACGAAACTGTTTCGCATCATCATGATCCACTCAGCTGCGGCCCACCCGTGCTGACCATCGCCCATGCAGCCACCCAGTGTCTGCGGGTGAATCGCCTCCGGCCATTGCCCCGTGGGCGATGCCAGATCGGCGACGGCGCGAACGAGCTGGGCAAAACGTGGATCGCCCGCCCGCAGCAGCGTTTGCGCGAGATCAAGGGTCAAATAAGCATTGATCCCCGAGTGAATCATTTCTTGAAAAAATCCTCCCTGCTGGAAACAGCGTTCCATCAGGAACTCGGCAGTTTTCATCAGTCGCTTCTCACCGGGTGGATCGAGTTGCAGCGGGTAATCCGCGACCATTGAACCGATCGCTCCAGCGTCCAGCCTCCTGCCGGGTGCGGCAGGGATCGCCCCTCTGGCACGGGAACTCGGGATGGATTCGATGCTGGTTTGAATGCTCTGGGCGAACTCGGCAGCAAGCAATTCCGCTTCGTGATCCGCCTCAAGGTCGCCAACTTGCCGCCGATACTCCGCCACCGCTTTCAAACCGCCCAAGGCCCAGAAATCGTCCCAGTAGTAGAAGTCGTTTGGCCCCAGATGCTCCGCACTGAATCCAGCGGGCAAAAGCCCCGCAGTGCCGGGCGGAGCATTCGCCGTGACACGCTTTCTCGCCAGCCAGCGCACGGCTTTGCGCAGAGATCGCTCGATCTCGCCCCCCAATCGTTTTCCAGATAGTTCGGCGTAACGGGCGGCAATCCACAGGACTTGTCCGTTGGAATCCCACTCGCCTTCCTGCGATAGGAAGTAACCGGATCGATTTTGACGAGCGGGGAAACCACCCAAGATCCGATCGGCGCGCTCCAGTTGACCGATCAGCATCAGGGGGTGGAGCATCAGGCAGGCGTCGCGGAACCAGAAACGGCGGTAGGTGTAGGGCCCCGGCACCAGGTCATCCGCCGAGAGAAGCAAAAGCGTCCTGACGGCTGCGTCGTAAAGAAATTGCATCCGGGCATCGGGGATGCGCAGTTCAGCGCTACCACTCAATGCTTCAGGCCAAGACCGTGCCACGTTGACGGGTTTTGAGAGCCTTTTCAAATCGCGCTCCAAGGTCACCGAGACATTCAACTCGCGAGGGATACTGGCCTGAATGCGAAACAGCGCGGCCGCCGTCGCCATCCCGACGTCGCAGCAGATCTCGTGCTGGTCGGCCCGCTCGGGCAGATCTAAATAGACGTCGCCCTCGGCGTAGTGGGCCATGCGGAGGGAGTCAGGTCGCTCGCCCAGTTTAACGGTCGCCTCTTTGTTGACACGGAAGGCGTCTCCTGTGGATTCCAGCTCGATGCGATGGATGAATTGGACCCCCTCTGGGTTGTAAGGCCGCACCGCGACCACGAGCCAACCGTCTTTATCCGAATGGGCGACAACCCGCGTACAAACTTCTGCGTTTGCCAAGTCCATCGGGACCATATTCGTGGCGAGTTCCAGCCTCAGTCCGTCCTGTTGACACTGGGTTTTCACGGTCAGCGTGGGTTTGAGGAGCAACTGCTGGATCACGGCAGCATCCTCCAGCTTGCTGGGTAGCAGACATTGGCCCTGATCCGTCACAATCCAGAAATCCAGCGACCACCCGTCGTGCAAAGGCGTGAGCAAACCGCGGGGATCGATGATGGGATAAACCGGCACGTCGGGGAGCCCGATGGCGGTCCAGTTGCGATGAGTCAGATTGATATGGCTGAACGAAAAAGCCCGCGGCACAAAGGATGGATCAGCGGGATTGAACTGGCGCTCCACCCAGTAAGGCCACACCCAATCGAGATTGTGTTGGATGGCCTTCGCGTTCACCAGGCCGCGCGCGTGAAAGACGATGCCAGCCCGTAGCAATTCCATCGGCTCGGCGACTTCCGACGGCTGCGCGAAGCTCCGTATCCTCGCCAGCAACGTTGCCGGATCGAGCACGCCATAGCGTCGCGCCGCGTGCTTTACGAAAAATTTCCATGGCAGGAGTCGCAACATGAAGGGCTTTTCTTCGGAGGGGGGAGAACCGATCGCAAAGCCGCCGCAGTCGCCCATCATTCAATGAGAGACTGGAATGCCGACGGAAGTCGTCGAGCATCACGCAACTTCGATAACAATCGATGGATTTCCAATCTAGCACAGGCACACCAAAGATTCCAGAGGTATCCTCAAGGAATCCTCAGATCACGCATCACTTTGCCACAGCCCTCGGCTGGCGCGGGTCAGTGTTCGGCCAAGGTGCCTTCAGTAACGCCGAGTTTTTCGAGGGCCTGGACTTCGTCGAGCAGTTCAAAGGCATCGGACTTGCCGCTGAGCAGGTCTTGGTAAGCGCGGATCGTTTTAGCGGCGTCTTCGGCTTCGTCCAATAACTCGACGCGGAAGCGGGAGAGTCCGGCGTTGCGCAGGTGTTGGAAGTAGCGTGCGCCGGTCTGGGCCTTGCCATTGAAGAGCGTATTGCGACAACCGACGTCCGCTTGCAGGCGGTGAAGCTGGCCGACGCGGTCGCGCAGATGCACGACGTGAGTTTCGCAAGGACGACCGCAGTCTTTGTAGGTCGTGCCCTTGCTGAGAAAGGTGCAGAAAACACAGTGCTCCATATGAAACATCGGCATGTGCTGGTGCAGCGTGAGCTCAAACCAAGCGGGCGGGGCGCAGTGGAGTAGTTCCAGAACTTGGCCGATGTTGAGATCGTAGGAAACCGTGAGGTGATCCAGCCCCGCGTTTTCCATCAGCAGTTTCGCGGTGATTGGGTTGGCGACGTTGAGCGAAAAGTCGCCGATCTTTTTCAAGTCCGCTCGGTCTTTGTAATAGTGAAGCGCGCTGAGATTGCGAAGCAGCAAGCCATCGGGCTCGGCATTTTCGATGAGCTTGAGATAGCCGGTTTCTCCGGGCTTGAGGATGCGCGGCGTGGCGAGAATGATTTCAGTTTTCTGTTCTCCGCTTTCTGCTTTGCCAAGTGCGACGGCCTCTTTGTAACGGCGCGGGTCTTCAAAGTCGCAATAAACCGTTTCCACGCCGCATTCGAGAGCGGCACCGACTTGGGGCAGGGTGCGGCAGAGGACGCTTAAGTGCGGAGTTTGGAGTGCGGCCTGCGGAATTTCTGGAAAAAGATCGCGGTGGTTGGTGGTGATCTTCGGCAGGACGGGTTTGATCGCGGCTGCGGTTTCCAGCTGTTTCACCATGGCACGGCGGAGCTGGTTCAACGCGGAAATGGCGATGTGGCAATTCCCTTCCAACTGGTTGTCCAGCGTGCCGAGTTCGAACGAGGAATCACCGAGTCGACCGAGCTGGGCAGCGAGTGTCTCGGCGCTGAGTGGATGCTTGGCGGCCTCCTGCAGCGGCACTTCACTCCGCACTCCAAACTCGCCACTCCGCACTTCCATCGGTTCGCCGGGTTTACCGGTGACAATGAGGTGGAGCGGGGATTTTTTCTCGGCGGGGCGCGAGTTCTGCCAAAAGCGGCGCAGCTCAGAATCGAGTTTGGGGTCGGAAGTTTTGTAGAGCGTGTGACCCGGCTTGATGCGGTCAAAGTTGATCCCGCTGTAAGTGAGATGAAAAATCAGGCGGTCGCCTTCGATCACCCAGATGCGTGCGCCTTGTTCGAGATCGCGGTTTTCTCCCGCATCAAAGACGACCCCATCGCCCGCGTTGAAAGGCACGCCCGTGAGCTTGCCAAGTTTAATCCAGCCTAGGCCGCAATCGACGATTTCCCCGAGCAAGGGGCCGCGCTTTTTACCGAATTTGCCGTGCGTCAGATACGGGTGGTTGGTGCCTGCGAACCAACCCGTGCTGAGGCCGCGGGAGAACGTCATTTCCAGCTCGTAGCGGTCGGACGCGGTGATCGGCGATTCCTTTTGCTCCATCGCTGCGTCGAGCGCCTTGCGATAAACGCGAGTGACGGCGGAGACGTATTCAGGCGACTTGAGGCGGCCTTCGATCTTGAAGGATTTCACCCCAGCGCGGACGAGCTCGGGGATCAGATCGGCCGCAGCCAGATCCTGCGGACTGAGCAGGTAACGAACGGCACCAAGTTCGCGGGTCACACCGTCCACTACGATTTCATAAGGCATGCGGCACGCTTGGGCGCATTCGCCGCGGTTGGCACTGCGCTGGCCGAGCGACTCGCTGGTGAGACATTGGCCGGAATAGGCGACGCAGAGAGCGCCGTGGACAAAAACCTCCAGCGGCGTTCTGGGTTTCAAGGAAGACGCCTGAAAACGCTCGATTTCCTTGATCGAAAGCTCGCGGGCCAGCACCGCACGCTCCATCGGGAACAGCGATTCCAGAAAAGCGAGACCTTCGGGCGAGGTGATCGTCATCTGCGTCGAAGCGTGGAGCTCGACATTCGGCGCGACCTCGCGGGCGAGTTTCGCCAGCCCCAAGTCTTGGATAATCAGCGCATCCACACCAGCCGCCGCGATTTTCCGCAACTGCTCCTCGGCCGCCTTCATTTCGCTGGTGAAAATGAGGGTGTTCATCGCGACGAAACCCTTCACCCCGTGGCGGTGCAGGTATTCCATCAACTCGTCCAAATCCGCATCGATGAAATTATCCGCCCGCAAACGCGCATTGAACCGCGGCAATCCGAAATAAATTGCATCCGCCCCGGCCGCCACCGCCGCACGGGCGCAGTCCCAGTTCCCCGCAGGAGCCAGAAGTTCGGGAGTCATGTCAAAGTCGCGCGCGTGCATGCGCGGAATGAATCACGGGGATTCGCCAAAGGACAGGCGCGATTTTTGGCATTGCTGGATGTGTCGCTGAAAACTCAGCAATTCCAATCGTGCATGGAACGTCAGTAAGCATCGCCTCTCGGGCCGATATAATCTACCTAGAGTACTTCTTCGGTCTCGCCTTTGCGAGTTTGTAGGATCGAGCGGTAAATACCCGTTCGCAACCTGAACCACCCTGTGAATTCTCCTGACAGTGCCTTGATGTTCGGGTGCTCCGTCAGGTTTTGGAGTGCTGAAATTTCCTCAAGTGCCTGTACGAGCTTTATTTGGCGATCGCGAGGCATGCCTCGCAGATATTTGACAGCACGGCGGTGTAGCGCGATCCGTCGCATCTTAAGGCAGAGAAAGTTCGGTCTTCAGTGCCGAAAGATCGTAGAACGCGTCATCGTTTCCAGAGCGACGATCCGCCTCAGCTTCGCGAAGGACGACGGCTTCCTCTTCTGACACCCCGTCTCCATCGATCATTTCCCTGATACGCAGGAAATCACCCCATGGGATCAGCGCAGCCGCAGGCTGCCCTTGGCTATCAATGACGGTCTGATGGTTGATTCTCATAAGTTGACCTTACCAGATTTGAGCAGCTTCGCCAATCGAGATTTCTGGTTATCATCCAGAACACTCGATTCGACTATTTATGGCATCTCAAGCCACCCACGCAACTTCTGCCCCGTCCTAGGGTTTTCTCCTCATGCTCCCAAAAGCTGAAAACTCTTGGACTCTTTTTGAGGCGGCTCATTTGTTGAATCGTGCTGGCTTCGGCGGCGGCCCGGCGGAGCTCGCGGCCCTCCATGCGTTGGGGCGCACCCAAGCGGTGGAATCGCTGATTTCTCCCATCGAGCCGCTGGACGCTTTCCCGCTTCCCGTCTGGAGCACCGAAGAGCAAATGCTGGCGGATGCGCTCGTTCGCAAGGAACAACGACGTCTCGCCCAACAAGCAATGCGCGACCTTTCTCCGGCGGAGGCGGAAAAGGCCAAACGCGAAGCCCGTCAAAAAATCCAAAAAGAGGAGCGCCAGCAGGGACTAGAAGCCCAAGGCTGGTGGTTCCGCCGCATGCTCCTGACGCAGGCCCCGCTGCGCGAAAAGATGACGCTCTTTTGGCACGACCACTTCGCCACCTCGATCCAGAAAGTAAGACAGCCCGTTCTGCTGGTTCAACAAAACCACCTATTCCGCCAAAACGCCTTCGGCAGTTTCAAGGATCTCACGCAAGCGGTGCTGATGGACCCCGCGATGATGCTCTACCTCGACACCCAAAGTTCGAAAAAGGGCCACCCGAATGAAAACTTCGCCCGCGAGGTGATGGAGCTCTTCACCCTCGGCGAGGGCAACTACAGCGAGCAGGACATCCGCGAAGCCGCCCGCGCCTTCACCGGCTATCAGCTCAACCGCGAGACGGGCAAGGTCGTCCACAACCCGCGTCAATGGGACGAGACCAACAAAACGATCTTCGGCAAAACCGGCCCATTCAAAGGCGACGATGTCATCCGCCTGATCTTTGAAAAACCCCAAGCCGCCCGCTTCATGTCGAAAAAGCTCTGGGAGTTCTTCGTTTACAACAAACCCTCACCCGTCGCTCTCGACTCGCTGACCGCGAGTTTCCAAAAGTCGAACTTCCAGACAGGTCCCCTGCTCCGCGAAATCTTCCTCTCCAAGGAATTCTATTCCGAGGCTTCGATCCGCTCGCAGATCAAATCGCCCATCCAATACCTCGTCGGACTCCTCAAACAGCTCGAAATCACCGAACCTCCCATCGGCTTCCTCATCACCGCGCAGCAGCAGTTAGGCCAAACCCTGTTCATGCCGCCCAACGTCGCGGGCTGGGACTGGGGCCAAGCGTGGATCAATACCAACACCCTACTCACCCGCTACAATCTCGCCGGATTCCTCACCAAAGGCGCGGGAGAGCTCGATAAAATTCCGAAAGAGGCGCAGACTAAAACTCCGGGCATGGCCCCTCCGCCGCGCATCATGGGCCGCGGCTGGCAGGGGCCAGACTATGAAAAGATCACCCCTCGCCCCCTGCGCGAAAACCCTACCGAACTGGTGGATTCGCTCATCTCCCGCTTTTTCCAAAACCGCGTCCCCGACAAGGCCCGCAATTCATTCATCGAATACGCCAACTCTAAACAAGGCGTCGTCTTCACCAACAAGGAAACCGCCGAGCTCTGCCACCTCATCCTCAGCACCCCCTACTACCAACTCTGCTAGACCTCTTCCTCTGATCACTACTCACCGAACACTTCCCACTTCTTTCACCACCATGAAAACCCGCCGCGATTTCCTCCGCTCCACCGTCTTGGGTGCGTCCGCCGCATGGACGGTGCCGATGTTCATCGATCGCACCTTCGGCCAGCTTCACGAAGGCGCCCGCGATCTCGCCATCCAGCCCATCACCGGCAAAGATGACACCATCCTCGTCGTGCTCCAGCTCGCGGGTGGCAATGACGGACTCAACACCCTCGTGCCCTTTGGCGATGACGCCTATTATCGGGCGCGGCCCCGCCTCGGGAAAAAGGAAAAAGACATCATCAAGCTCAATGATCACGTCGGCCTGAATGGCTCCATGCCCTTCCTCGGGCAGCTCTTTAAAGAAGGCGATCTCAGCATCGTCCAAGGCGTCGGCTACCCCAACCCCAACCGCTCGCACTTCGTTTCCACCTCGATCTGGGAAACCGCCGACACCACCAATCACTCCAACACCGGCTGGCTCGGCCGCTACTTCGACAACGCCTGCCCCGGCGCCGATCCCACCGTCGGCATCAGCTTCAACAAAACCCACCCTGAAAGCTTCGGAGCCCTCAAAAACCCAGGCGTCTGCCTCAACTCGCCCGAACTCTACCGCTGGATTCACGGCGGCGGCGAAAAAGCCCAAGCCGAGGAATTCTTCGCCAACCTCAACAAACCCGACGAGGACTCCCATGACGACGAACCCAACACCGGCGGCTCCATCGCCATGGCGGCGGGCGGGAAAATCGGCGGCATCACCGGCGAGGAAAACCTCGCCTTCCTCGAACGTGTCGCCCTCGACGCCCGCGTCAGCTCAAAAACCATCCTCGAAATCGCCGCCAAACACCGCACCAGCGTCCGCTACGATGGCACCCCGCTGGCCAAAAACCTCAACCTCGTTGCCCGCATGATCGCCGGCGGCATGTCCACCCGCGTCTATTACGTCAGCCACGGCGGTTTCGACACCCACAACCAGCAGCTCAATTCCCACGACCGCCTGCTCGGCCAGCTCGACAGCAGCCTCAAATCCTTCTTCGCCGACCTCAAGGAGCAGGGCAACGACAAGCGTGTCGTCCTCATGACCTTTTCCGAGTTCGGCCGCCGCGTCTCGGAAAACGCCAGCATCGGCACCGACCACGGCAAAGCCTCCTGCCTCTTCCTCGCCGGCCCCGCCGTCAAAGGTGGCCTCCACGGCCTCCACCCCAGCCTCACCGACCTCCACGAAGGCGACATCAAACACAACGTCGATTTCCGCAGCGTCTACGGCACCGTCCTCAGCGACTGGCTCAAAGCCCCCGAAATCAAATCCATTCTCGGTGCCAACTACCCCAAACTCGGGCTGATCGGCTGAAATTGGAAACTCTGAAAGCTGAGATGCGAGATGCGCGCAGAATGCAGCAACACCCATCAGCTTTCTGACTCACACGAAAGGACGAAGATAAAATCTCGCTCCAACTATACGTTTCTTCGTGCCTTGTGCGAACTCTCGTCAACCCATTTGTTCAGCATCAGCGGTAAATGAACGAGATCGAAGAGGGGGAGTGTCGTTGGACACGCGACCTCACTTGGGGCTCGTGTGCCTCCGCTTGTGGCGCGTGTGCCTCCGCCGCGCGTTTCGCTTCATCCAAAACACCGTAGTCCGCGATTGCCAAATACCACTCCTGCCCAAACACCCGCTCGTCGGCATCTCCCGGCTCGAAAACAGCCACTTCGCCCTCCAGCTCGAAAACCTCGCCACACCCGTTGTTTTTCTGCCGAACTTCTGGCTTGCGAGCACGACCCCAAAGTGAAAAGTAGGGGGGCAGAGTCGTGAAGGGGCATTAGCTCAGTTGGTAGAGCGTTTCGTTCGCAATGAAAAGGTCAGGAGTTCGAATCTCCTATGCTCCACGCTCTCCGATGCTGCAAAAAAACCTCGCAAGCACAAGGATTTAGGCGGGAAAGCAGGCCAAAATCCCGGTCCGGATTAACCCATTCGGGTGAACGACAGGAATCAGCTTTGGGGCGATGATGTTTGCAATGTCATTGCGCTGGATCACCATCACTTTATTTGCCACGTGGGCGGCGATCGCCTGCTGCTGGGCGAAACCGACCTTGTACCTTATTGGAGATTCGACGGTACGCAACGGCACGGCCGGCCAGATGGGCTGGGGGGATCCGCTGGTCAGCGAGTTTGATCCCGCCAAGATCACCGTTATCAATCGAGCAATCGGCGGGCGCAGCAGCCGGACCTTTTTGACGCAAGGCCGCTGGGATGCGGTGATGGCGCACTTGAAGCCGGGTGACTTTGTGCTGATGCAGTTCGGCCACAACGATAACGGCAAGCTGAACGACGAGCGCTGCCGCGCATCTCTGCCGGGCATCGGGGAAAATGCGGAGTCGATTGTCCGCGTCACTGACCAACAGCCGGAGACGGTGCAGAGTTTCGGCTGGTACTTACGGAAATTGATCACCGAGGCGAAGAGCAAAGGTGCGACGCCGATCGTGGTTTCGTTGATCCCGCGGAATCTGTGGAAGGACGGCAAGATCGGCCGCTCGGATGACAGTTTCGGCGGCTGGGCCAAGCAGGTGGCGGCGCAGGAACACGCGGCGTTTATTGATTTCAACAATCGGCTGGCAGACCGCTATGAGCAAATGGGACCGGAAAAGACCGCGGCGCTGTTTGCGGGGACGGACCACACCCACACGGGGCCCGTCGGCGCGGCGTACAATGCGGCCGCGATGGCGGAAGCAATCCGCGAGCTAAAAGGCTGCGACCTTGCGAAAGCCCTGCTACCCGCAGACTTATGGTTGCCGACGATTTTTTCGGATCATCTGGTGTTGCAACAGGCTTCGCCGATCCCGGTTTGGGGAACGGCGCCGGCTGGCACGGTGGTACAAATCACTCTGGCTGGAAAATCGGCAACGGCAACGGCAGCCGATGATCGCCGTTGGAAAGCCGAATTGCCCCCGCTGATGGCGGGTGGGCCATTCCAGTTAGAAGTGGTGGCAGGTGCAGCGCGACGGACATTTTCCGATGTAATGATCGGCGAAGTTTGGTTGTGCGCGGGCCAGTCGAACATGGATTTTTCGCTAGCAAAGACGCCAAAGCGCTCGTTTGCGGGGGCGGTGGATTGGGAAAAGGAAGTGGCGGCGGCGGATCATCCGCGATTGCGGATGTACACGGCGGAGTGGGCGATGTATGAGTTTCCACAACGCGAGGTGGCAGGTGCGTGGGCTGTGTGTTCGCCACAGACGGCGGGAGATTTTTCGGCGGTGGCGTATTATTTCGGACGGGCACTGCAGGAAAATCTGAAGGTGCCGGTGGGACTGGTGACCTGCGCGTTTGGCGCGAGCACGGTCGAAGCATGGATCCGCAGCGAGACGCTGGTGGCACACCCACAGTTCAAGGGCTTGATGGAGGCGCTGGGCAAGAAGGCCTTGGCTTTCCGCGACGATCCGAAGCAGTTTCTCACTTACGGTACCGCGCTGGCCCAACCCAAAAAAGGCAAAGGCCCCAGAAATCCCGATCCATTCCAAGACCAGCACAACCCCGCCGTCTTGCACAATGGCATGATCGCGCCGATCGCGCCCTACGGCATTCGCGGGGCAATCTGGTATCAGGGCGAGTCGAATCTCAACAGCCGCAATCTCTATGCCGAGCTGCAGCAGACGTTGATCGAAGATTGGCGGGCGCAGTGGGGAAATCCGGGACTGCCATTTTACTTCGTCCAGCTGGCGGCTTATAAAGCGCCGCCAAAAGAAGCCGGCGGTGGCGGCCAGATCGCCGAGATGCGCGAGGCTCAGGCGAAAGCGCTAACCATTCCCCAGACGGGCATGGCCGTGACGCTGGACATCGGCGATGAAAAGAACGTGCACCCGCCCAACAAACTGGATGTCGGCAAGCGCTTGGCGGGGCTGGCATTGGCCGGAACTTATGGCAAAAAGGGCGAGGCGAGTGGCCCGACCTATCGCGAAAGCGCGGTCGAAAATGGCCGCATCCGCGTCAAGTTTGACCATGCAGGCGGTGGACTCATCGCGAAAGACGGTGCCTTGCAGCAATTCGCAATCGCAGGGGCGGACGGCAAGTATGTCTGGGCGGATGCCGTGATCGAGGGTGACAGCGTGATCGTTTCCGCTTCTTCCATCGCCAATCCGGTTTCCGTCCGCTATGCTTGGGCCGACAACCCGGCAGGCGCCAATTTGTACAATTCCGAAGGCCTGCCCGCAGCCCCATTCCGCACCAACCCATGAATTATCGATCCACCCTCCTGCTACTCGCCGCCGCGCTTCCCGCTGCCGCGGCAATCCCTGCGTTTCCTGGCGCGGAAGGCTATGGCGCGTATGCGAACGGAGGCCGTGGCGGCGATGTTTATCACGTCACCAATCTCAGCGCCTCGGGTGCAGGTTCGTTTGCCGATGCCATCGCCACGGTGCCTAGCACGGGACGGACGATTATTTTCGACGTGAGCGGCTATATCCGCCTCCCAAGCGGTTCGAGTGGGACGCGAATGACCACTTCGAAAGTCACCATCGCTGGGCAGACGGCACCGGGCGACGGCGTAGGATTTTATAATAACTTTTTCCGGATCTCGGGCGACGATGTCGTCATCCGGCATCTGCGCTTCCGCCACGGCAAATATGGCTCAGGCGGCGATTGCATCGACCTCGACAGCGGATCGCTCAATTCGATCCTCGACCACGTTTCGATGGAGTTCAGCACGGACGAAAACATGTCCAGCTACGGCAGCCCGCCGGAAAACCTGACGCTGCAATACTCGCTCAATTCGTGGGGGCTCGAAAGCCACTCCTGCGGCGGCCTGTGGGACCAAAACCATGCCTCCGCCCACCACAACCTCTGGTCGCACAACCACACCCGCAACCCGAAGTCACGGCCCAGCGGATTGCTCGAATGGATCAACAATGTCACTTTCGACTGGGACATTGGCTTCATCATGGGCGACACCTACACGCCCTCGACGTTCAAGGCGAATGTGCGCAGCAATTACTTCATCTGCCCGCCGGGAAACATCAAGACTTACGCGCTGGAAAAGGGCTGGCTCAACAGCAATGCGACACGCCTCCCCACCTTCAGCGTCTATCTCGACAACAACCTCATGGATCGCGACGGCGACGGCGTGCTCAACGGAACCGCGGCAGGATATGAACGGGTACAAGGCAGCGAGTTTGATGCGGCCGAAGTCGTACCCAGCTATACCACAACTGCGGACGTGCCGCGCTATTATAAAAACGCGACGCCGTTTACGGGTTCCACCGCGGCGGTAACCATCGACACCCCGCTGCTCGCCTACAAAAAAGTCGCTTCCCAAGCCGGAGCCCTCCGTCTCGACTCAAGTTTCTCCGGCGGCATCCGCGATGAAGTCGACACGATCCTGCTAAACAAACTCACAACGCAGACTCGCTTCCACGTCACCCGCGAAAGCGACACGGGTGCAAGCGCCAGTGGTTTTGGTATTCTGGCGAGTACCGCGGCACCGATCGACTCGGATCGAGATGGAATGCCTGATTCCTACGAGACGGCCCTCGGCTGGAATGCCGCCAGCCAAGATCACAACACGGCGGTGATTGGCACCACATTCTTACCAGCAGGAACCGCTGCAGGTTACACTCGGCTGGAGGAATACCTGCACTTCATGGCAATCCCGCACACTCTGCTGCAGAGAAGCACGGCTACGACGATCGACCTGAGCCGCTATACCTCAGGCTTCAGCAATACGCCGTTATTTACGATCAGTGGAACGACTGGCGGCACGGCTGTCCAAAGCGGCACGGGCAACAAGACCGTTACTTTCACCGCACAAGCCTCGGCAGGCAGAGGCGGCTTCCTGTTCACTGTGACCGATGCCGATGGCAGTACGTGGACCCAACAATTTGCCATCTGCGTGACTAACAGCGGCCTGCCAAGCGACCTGAACTGGCGAGGCAATGCCGGCGACTGGGACACCACTGCCAGCAACTGGCTCAAGAGTGGCACTCCGTGCACCTTCAGTGGCGGCGACCGAGTGACTTTTAACGATGCCGGATCAGCGGCCCCGATGGTAAATCTTCCGGGTGCTGTCACAGCATCTACCGTCGATGTCAATTCATCGACAAATTACACCCTCAGCGGTACGGGTAGCGTCAGCGCGACGAGCACATTGACCAAACGTGGAAGCGGCACATTGACGATCAATAACACGGGCACGAACAGCTTTAGCAGCGTGTCGCTGGAAGAAGGAGCACTCTCGCTAGCCTCCTATACGGCAGCAGGAAGTGGTAAAATGTCTCTCAATGGTGGATCCTTGTCTTTAGGAACAGCGATCGGAAATGCTTTGGAATTCAATTCTCCGACCACAATCACTGTCGGTTCGCAACAGACCATGGGCGGCAATTGGACCGGATCACAGCCCGTCACCATCAATGGCACATCGTCTTATTTATGGACTCTCTCTGGCACTTGGACTGGCTTTACAGGCCCCATCAATTTTGGGACGGGCAACGTTAGAATGCGACTGAATGGCGGCAGCTCGAACACGATGTATGGAAGCACCGCTGTGGCAATCGACCTAGGAAGCGGCAGTGCGCAGTTGATGAATCGAAATGGCTCTACGACCACCGCTTTTGACATTGGTTCGCTGACTGCAACTGGTACGAGCACCCAGCTTAGCGGTACGCAAACGGGCACGGTGGCCTGCACCTACAGCATCGGAGCACTCAATAACAACAGCACGTTTGCTGGTAGTATCGTCAACGGCTCTGGTATCACGAACATCAACAAAGTTGGTACTGGCTCGTGGACTCTCACAGGCACCAGCACACATACAGGAAGCACAGCCGTCAACGCGGGCTCGCTGCTAGTGAACGGCGCTTTAAATTCTTCACCGGTAACTGTTGCCAGCGGTGCGGTGCTGGGAGGCAGTGGCAGCTTCGGTGCCTTGATCACGGCAAACACCGGCAGCACAGTCGCACCCGGAGCCTCCGCAGGGGTCGCAGGAACCATAACCGCAGGTGCGGGTCTCACACTCGCTGGCACCACTACCCTTAATTACGACCTCAGCAACTCGACCGCCAGCAGCAACGATAAGATCACGGTCAGCAGTGGCACGCTCACGCTTAATAGTGCGACCATAAAAATTAACGTGAACCTCCTCAATGGAGTTCTTGGCAGTGGCACCTACAACCTCATCGACGGTGCCGCGACGATGGCAGCCAATCCCGTCCCTAGCATCAGCCTCGTCGGCCTACCCACCGGCGCACGGCAAACGTTTACTCTGAATTACCCGAGCAGCGGGACAAGTCCCGCCTATGTCAACCTTGTCGTCAGCGGCACCGCTCCGGCAGCCATCGTTTGGACCGGCACGAGTGGTGGCGGATTGTGGGATCTTAACTCAACTGGCAATTTCAGCGGTGGCCCCACAGCCACGTTCTACAATTTCGACAGTGTGACTTTTAATGATACGTCCACGATAGGAGACGTCGTTTTAAGCGGCACTCTCCAGCCTCGGACATTGGTTGTCACCAATAGCACCCGCGCTTACACTTGGACAGGTAACGGCATGATCAGTGGCAGCACGTCACTGGTAAAGACCGGCACGAATACACTGACGATTACTCCCAATACAGTCACGGTGAGCAGCGCTACTGCGGCAGCAAGCAACTCAATCACCGTAACCGATGCCACTGGGCTGGCGGTCGGAATGACCATCAACGGCGGTGGCTTTGCTTATGGCACTACGATCACTGCGATCAGCGGCACTACACTTACCGCCTCCAACACCACCGCCACCACAGCTGCGGCGGCATCGATCACTTATCATGCTCGCAACAGTTACATCGGCGGCACCAGCATCGGCACTGACAGCACCATCCAACTCGGCAACGAAGCGGCGAACCGCTGGGGGCTCGGCACCGGCGCGATCACCTTTAATGGAGGAACCCTCATCATGGCCGGCACTAGCGGATCGAACGGCACCGATACGGGTGAGATGCCCAATTCCCTAGTCGTCCCAACGGGACAAATCGGTTATTTACAAACCCCACAGCGCGGCAGGCTCAGCGGCAGCCTAACCGGCGGCGGCACCCTCAACGTCTCAGTGAAATATGTCCGCGGTGATTTTTACGGCGACTGGTCGGCGTTTACAGGACAGATCAACATCACCGCGCAAACTGGATCCGACTTTCGTATGGCAGAAAACTATGCGCCCGATGGTTTTCCAAATGCAGCCGTCAACCTAGGCACCAGCGTCACCCTAAAGCATGTCGGCATCCTCTCTGCCGGCGCAGGCACCTCCATTTCGATCGGAGAACTCAGCGGAGCCGCCGGCTCTACTTTGTGCGGAGGCGTTACCGGAGGACGCGCCTTGACTTACGTCATCGGCGGCAAAGGAACCAGCGCGACCTTCTCTGGGGCGATCGCCGAACAAACACCTGGCAGCACACTGACCAATATCACCAAAACAGGCGCGGGGACCTGGACTCTCGCGGGCACCAGCGCTTGGGCCGGCGGCACTCTAATCAGTCAAGGAGGACTCGCGGTTACAGGCACAGTTAACAGCACTGGGGCGGTCAATGTCGCCAGCGGCGCCTCTCTGCTACTCACTGGCGGAGTTCTAGCCACCGACTCAATCAACCTCTCCAGTGGCGCGACTCTAGCAGGCTATGGCACCGCGACGGCCGACCTCAACTGCAACGGCACGCTCGAAGGAAGAGGATTTTCCAGCGGTACTCCCGGCACTTTGAGCGTTGCGGGCAATGCCAACTTTGACGGAGCAATTATCAAAATGCGCGGCGGCAGCTCGTCGGATCTTATCGTCGTGATGGGTGATCTAAGCCTAGCTGGCGGAATCCAGATCAGCCTCGCTTCCACCACCAGTACCGGCATTTATCCGCTCTTTACTTATGGCGGGAACCTCACGTTAGGTACGGTCGCCCTCACCGGAATTCCCGTCGGCACCACGGCTCGACTTTCTACCGACATCGCGGGCCAGGTCTCCTTGGTCATCGACAATACACCCCCGCAAATCACCGCTGGCCCCGCTGCGGCCACCAACCCGGTCACCGCCACCAGCACCAATCTTTCAGTCACCGCCACCGACGACGCGGGCGAGGCAAACCTCGCCTATACTTGGACAGCCAGCAGTCCCGCCGCAGTCAGTTTTTCAGCAAATGGCAACAACGCCGCAAAAAACAGCACTGCCACATTCTCCCGTGCTGGCTCCTACACACTAACCGTCACGGCGACTGACGGCCCTGGCCTCACCGCATCTAGTTCGATCAACGTCACCGTCAACGCAACGCCAACGACCCTAACCACCAACCCTACAAGTACCACGCTCGCGGTCGGCGCCACGGCATCATTCACTGCGGCGATAGCAGATCAATTCGGAGCGACGATCAACAATCCCTCCGTCACATGGTCCACCAGCGGCGGTGGAACGATCAGCTCGGGCGGCCTCTTCGCCGCCACCATGGCGGGCGGCCCTTATCAGGTCACCGCCACCAGTGGAGGACTAACTTCCAATGTCCCCCTGACCGTGACCAAGGCGACGCCGACGGTCAGCGTGGCTCCCTCAGCCACGGCCATCACTTATGGCCAAACGCTCGCCAGTTCCACCCTGTCGAGTGGCACCGCTTCGGTCGCAGGAACCTTCGCGTTCACGACCCCCGGCACGACACCCAACGCAGGCACCGCGAACCAGAACGTGACCTTCACACCGACCGATTCCAGCAACTACAACACGGCCAGCACCTCGGCCAGCGTCACCGTCAACAAAGCCACCGCCAGCGTCACCTTGGGGAAACTAACCGCGACTTACGACGGCACGGCCAAATCCGCCACGACAACCACCACGCCTAGCGGTCTGACCGTAAATTTCACCTACGAAGGCTCCGCCACCGCCCCGACGAATGCGGGAACTTACACCGTGGTCGGCACGATCAACGACGTCAACTACACCGGCAGCGCCAGCGGCTCGCTGGTGATTTCCAAGGCCACCCCGATGGTGACAATCCAGCCCACCGCTTCTGCGATCACCTATGGCCAAGCACTCGCCAGTTCTACGCTGTCGGGCGGAATCGCATCGGTTGCAGGAAGTTTCGCCTTCACCGCGCCGAGCACGGCGCCTGACGCGGGCACCTACACCGCAAGTTACACGTTCACCCCGACGGATACAGCCAATTACAATACGGTGACAGGAACAGTCAGCGTCGCAGTGAACGAGGGATCCGCC
>CAJXYV010000013.1 GCA_913063525.1 uncultured Verrucomicrobiota bacterium | reverse complement strand
CGCAGCACAGCCCTTTCCATGGCCACTGATGCATCGGGGTGCAAGTCCAAGCTGACGAATTTTATGGGTCATGTCCGACAAATTTTGTCCTAAACGGCTTGCAGCCATTGAAATGGCAGAACATCAACCCCGGTATTTCGAGCCGTGTCTTGCAAAGGGCGGTCTGCCGTTAGCAAGAGATACTTTCCCGCGGCGGCAGTCAAAATTGCAGCATCCGCGTAGCCCAGACGACAGAATGCGGGATGGTGGGTGATTTGTCTGGAGGGGGACTGGGGCTCTCTCGTTCTTTCCGCATGGACAAAGAGTGCTAGTTCCCGGCTCAGATCGAGCAGGATGTTTTGCGTCGGACAGTTTCTTTTGAGGAGATTTCCGGCTTCCGTCAAAATTTGCGAAAGGGTGATGAATTGGCTGAAATGTCCGAGAAGATCCCGCAGCCGTTCATAATCAGATCGGGAATAGTCATCCGTTCGTGCCACTTTGCCAATTAAACGCGGCTCCACGTTTCCCACCAAAATGACCAGCAATAGCTGAGTATCAATCAGCACTCCTTTGCTGTGGTAGTGGGAAATGAAGTCGCGAATGTTCGGATTCATGACACACCCAGCGGCGGTTCATACATTTTGATCGAGACCGCCTTGTTCAATTTGGGATCCACCTCCACTCGTTTGTATCTCCTTCTCCAAGGATTGATGAAGTCGGCGGATAGGCCTTTGAAAATCGGTTGCGAGTCCCCGTCGCTTTTGGAAGGCGCCGGTTTTGAATCCTTGATCCAGTAGCCGAGTGTCACGACGGAGTGACCCGAAGCCGTTTCTTCGATTTCCTCGATCTCGATTCCCGTGGCTTGTGGGGCGAGTTTGCGGAATTCGTCTGAGGCAATCCGAATGATTTTTTCAGTTCCCACAGGCATACGTCAAACTGACATCCGCAGGCCGATTTTGCAATTCCCATTTTTAGCCACATGAACCGCAATAAGCGAAATTCGGTATTTTATTTGGCATCGTCGTCTAGGCCTGCATCTGCCTTTTGAAAGGCAAGGCGAATGATGGGAATCATGCGAATCATGTGTCCTAGAAACCTTTGGCCGTTCTTTTGGTGCGGGGCATCCGCAGCGGATGAATGAGGCCGGGGCTTCAGCAGCCCTGACGGGAATCAAGTTCCAGGTAAATTCAGTTTTTCTAACTCGAGGTCGATGATCCGCTCGCATTGCTCGATTTGGAGTTGTCGGCGGGTGCGCGCTTCTTCGGCCAATTGCTCGAGCGTGTCGATGTCGTAAAGGTAGACTTCTTCGATTTCTCCCACGGCAGGGTCGATATCGCGCGGGACGGCGATATCGATGAAAAACAGCGGCCGGTACTTGCGCGCCCGGCGGGCTTTTTCCACGTCGGCGCGGTGGACGATGGCGTGTGGGGCGCCGGTCGATGAAATCACGACGTCCACCCGCTGCAGCACGCTTTGCCAGTCGTCGAAACGCAGGGCGGTGCCGCCCATCTCGGTGGCTAATTCCTGCGCGCGGTCAAAGGAGCGGTTTGCCACGAAAATCGATTTCGCGCCTCGGGAGACCAAACTTTGCGCGGTGGTTCGGCTCATTTCGCCAGCTCCGAGGATCATCACCTCGCTGTTCTTGAGGTGGCCGAAAATCTTCTCAGCCAGATCCACGGCCACATTGCCGACTGAGGTTGAGCCTTCTTGGATCGAGGTGTCGGTGCGAACCTTCTTGCCGATGCCGAAGGCGCGCTGGAATACGCGGTTCAGTACCGCGCCGGTCGATCCGGCTTCCAACGCGGCTTGGTAGGCTTGTTTGACTTGGCCGAAAATCTCGGTTTCGCCGAGCATCATCGAGTCCAAGCCGCTGACCACCCGGCACAAGTGCTGGGCGGCGGCGGTCTTTTCCTTGCGGTAAAAGTGTGTCGCCACGCTCGAGTCCACTTGGATCTTCTTGGCCAGTCTGAGCTCGATCTTGCCGAACGCCTCCCGCGCATTCTCTGCGACGAGGTAAAATTCCGTCCGGTTGCAGGTGGAGACGACCACGCCTTCCGCCGCCTCCGCTAGTTCGACCAGCTCGTTGGCCGCTTTGCCCAACAACGGCGCGCCCACGGCAAATCGCTCCCGCACCTCCACGGGTGCGGTGCGGTGATTGAGGCCGAGACAAAGAAGTTCCATCAGACGAATGCAAAAACCGCCAGTGACAGCAAAAACAAAACCACCGCCGACAGCGAAAGCCGCCGACCCGTCATTCCTCGCACCTGCTTGATTGCCAGCAGCAAGGCGTAAGCAGCCCAGACCGCGATGGCGGCAATGAAATGGCCCCAAGCCGCCGCAGTCCGCGGCATCAAAAATCCCGCCACGATGCCGACGCTCAACAATGCCGTGCCCAGCCACAGCAGGCGCTCCAGAGAAATCAGCAATTCCCGAACGGGCGGCAGATTGCGGAATAGCCCGCTCTTCAAATGCTGCTCCTTGAGTTGGCGGTCGAGCACGAGAAACATCACGCCTGCCACGGCGGCCAAGGCGAGGGCGCCGTAGGCCAGCACTGACATGGCGGAGTGGGTTTCATGCCACGGATTCCCTTGCGCCAATTTGGTGGGATTGGCCGTCAGCGTGCCGGGGATGAGCGCTGCCAGCTGGAAAATCGCCACGACCGGCGCGGTGAAAACCCCGAGCAAGGAAATGCGGTAAGCGGGGCCCACTAACAAATAGAACAAGGTCAGCGACCAAGCGAGGAAGGCGAGGATTTCGCCTCGATCCATCAGCGGACAGGCCGATCGCATTTCACCGCGCACGGCGAGAAAGCCGATTTGGCACAGGAGCACCGCGAACATCCACGCCAGCGTCCACGGGCTGCGCTTGCCGCGGTGGACCGAGATCATGCCCCAGATCCCGCCCGCAGCAGCGAGCAAAGTGGCAGCAATGAGAAACCAACGGTCCATGCACCATCCTTGGGGTTCTTGCCAATGCCGCGCAAGCCAAAGCTGGCGATGCCGCTAGTTTTCAGTCTTCAGTAAAAAAAGCACAGCCTAATCCGTTCACCGATCCGCTAGATCGATCAGCGGGCTGGTGCCACACCGGTCAGGGCGGCGTTGACCATCAACAGTTCGCTGATGTTTTCGAGCGTCAGTAGGCCGACGAAGCGGCCTCGGCCAAGCACTGGCACGCTGGAGTTTTGGTTGTTGCCCATCGATTCCAGCGTCATCATCAGCACATCGGACTCGTCCACGGGGATGCATTCCCGGTACATTACGTCCGCGACGGTCGCCGTCTGGCGACCATCTGTCAGCGCCTTGACCAGATCGTTGCGGCGCAGGATGCCGAGAACTTGTCCATCCTCCAAAACAGGGAAATCTTGCTGAGCCCCCGCCAGCAGTTCCTCCACCGCCGTGCCGACGCTGTCGCCGGCTGCGAGCGTGCGGAAGCGGGTCATCATCGCGTCGCGCACGTGCAAGCCCTCGAGCGCCGACTGGGTTTCGACATAGTCCATTTCCGCCTGGGCACCGAGGTAAACGAAAACTGCGATGAAGATCAGAACGGGGTTGTAAAAAAAGCCGACGACTCCGAGCAGAATTGCCATCACCTGACCGATATTGGCGGCGATGACTGTCGCCCGGCGGCGGCCCATGCGGGTGGCCAGCAAGGAACGCAGCACGCGGCCACCATCCATCGGGAACGCGGGCAGCAGATTGAAGGCGCCAATGAAGAGGTTGACCCACATGAGTTGCTCGACAAAGCCGCCCTCCAGTCCTTCCAGCGTCCGGACCGGCTGCCAATGGTCAAACAGCGCCAAAACGATAAACAAGATGCCCGCGATCAGGGCGTTTACGGCCGGCCCCGCCACCGAGACCCAGAACTCCTGCATCGCCTTGTCCGGGATGCGCTCCATGCGGGCGACGCCTCCGATGGGCAACAGCGTGATGTCGCGAGTGCGCACCCCGCAATGTTTCGCCACCAGCGCGTGGCCGAATTCGTGCATCACTACGCACGCAAACAGCGCGAGGATAAATGCCACCCCCACGACCGCCTGGCCAGTCGTCTGACCCGCACCAAGGTGGGCCAGAAAAATCCAGGCGATCAACAGGCCGAACGTCCAATGAAGGTAGACACCAATGCCGCCAATACTACCGAGTTTGAGTGACCATTTCATAACCGGACAAGATAAGCGCGATTCGGGGATTTCTCAACTTGATTTGAGGTGAATGGATCTTTTTTTCGCGGCGGGTGTGCCATAGGTCAGGCGAACTTGGGCTTCACTGCTTTTGCAAACAAAGAGTTAGGCCACCCCAGGTCATGCAGCAGGGCTGCGAGTGTGAGGGAGTTGCCGCTCCCCTGTAAGCCGGATTCTGTCCACCCCTTGCGAGGCTGGACGGCCATTTCTCTCACTCCGCCGGAGCGGAGCGCCCTGCTTGCGCAGGATGCGACTAATACCCGAGGATGAACGGGCGGGCAGCCCTTCCTCTGTTCTGTCTTGCACCACGTGGGGTTTGCCGAGCCGCCTGGGTTACCCCAAAGCGCGGTGGGCTCTTACTCCACCGTTTCACCCTTACCTGTGCCACGCTTGCGCGCGGTCATCGGCGGTTTACTTTCTGCTGCACTTTCCGTCTAGGTTCCTCGCGGTTCCCATCCCTCACTTTCATGAGGCACGTTGCCCTGTGGTGTCCGGACTTTCCTCACCCCCGCTTGCGCGGGACTGCGACCGTCCGGGGAGCGGCGAATTCAATCTAGCACACAATTCAGGCGGATCCAAGGAAAAGCTGCGACATCAAAAAAAACGCGCGTTGGATCTCCCCCCGGATCTCCAACGCGCGTGCTCGGGCCACGGACTTGACTAGGTCCAGTTAACTTCCCCCCGGAGATTAACCGAATCACTTGGCCAAACCTGATGTAGCTTGCACTCTGTATGACCGGAGTCACGCAGAGCGATTCGCTTGTAACCGATATTCAGGAGGAAAAAAGTAAAATATCAGAATTTAGGTCAAATCATCCCGGATGTGGTCGCCGACCTTGGTCGGTGGTCCGATTTTGCGTGATTCATCCGCCTTCCGCAGCCGCTTCTTGCACGATGCGCGGGAATACGGGCTTGGGCTGGCCGAGCTTGTGGCCGGCGGGGAGCAGTCCCCAGTGGAGATCGGCGAGTTTGAGGGAAGTCAGCGCGGGTAAATTCAGCTGGTCGGCAAGTTGCGCCGCAGCATCGGGCAGGATGGGCGACAGCAGGACGGCGGCGTGGGCGACACTTTCCGCGAGGTGATAGAGCACGGTGGCGAGGCGCTCCTTGTTTTCCGGATCCTTGTTAAGGGCCCACGGCTTCATCCGCTCGGCGTAGCCGTTGCAATGGACGATGTGGCGGCTCAGGGCTTCGAGGCCTTTGGAAATGTCGAATTCGTCCATCGCCGTTTGATAGTTGGCGATGGATTCGGCGAGCGACGCTTGGAGTGCGAGATCATCCTCGGTCAGCGGGCCGCCGGGTTGAAGGACGCCTTCGGTAAAACGCTGGCTCATGTTGAGCGCGCGATTGCAGAGATTACCCAGTTCGTTCGCCAGCTCGGTGTTGAAGAGCATGATCAGGCGGTCCATGTCGAAGTCGGAATCCCTGCCGGTGACGATGTCGCGGACGAGGTAGTAGCGCAGCGCCTCGGTGCCGAATTTGTCGGCCAATTCACTGGGATCGACGATGTTGCCGGTGGACTTGGACATTTTTTCGCCACGGATGTTCCACCAACCGTGGACCAGCAGGCGCGGCATTTGCGCATCCGTGAAGCCCATGGCGTGCAGCATGCACAGCCAGTAAATGCCGTGCGCGGGAATGAGGATGTCCTTGCCGATGATGTGCACCGGGCGGCTGTCGGCGGGCCAGAGTTTGGCGAAGTCCGGTAGACCCGCACCCGGCGTGGCCTTGTAGCCAGCGAAGGAGATGTAGTTGATCAGCGCGTCGAACCAGACGTAGGTGACGAAATTTTCGTCGAAGGGAAATTCGATGCCCCATTGTAGGCGCTCCCTAGGGCGGGAGATGCAGAGGTCGATGCCGGAATTGCGCTCCAGCGCGTTGAGTAGCTCGGCCTTGCGGAAGGCGGGGATGATGACCTCGGGGTGGTTCTCGATGAATTCCTTGAGCCAATCGGTGTGCTCGCTGAGTTTGAAATACCAGTTTTCCTCCTCGATCTCGACGACTTCCCCCCACTCGGGGCCGAAGTTGCCGGCCTCGTCGCGGTCGCGCTCTTGCAGGAATTGTTCCTGGCGGACCGAGTAGTGGCCGGCGTGGGCTTTTTTGTAAAGTTGGCCTTGGCCCTTGAGCTCGCTGAGGATGGCGCGAACGCAGGCCTTGTGGCGCTCGTCGATGGTTTCGGCCCAGCCGTCGTATTGGACGCCGAGTTTCTGCCACAGATCGGAAAATTTCAGGGTGGTGCGCTTGACGAAGGCCTCGGGCGTGATGCCTTCCTTCTCCGCCGTCTGCTGGACTTTCTGGCCGTGCTGGTCGACGCCGGTGAGGAAAAACACCTCGTCGCCGCGCAGGCGGCGGTAGCGGGCGATCACGTCGGCAAGCACCTTTTCATAGGCATGGCCGATGTGTGGGGAGCCGTTGGTGTAGTCGATGGCGGTGGTCAGGTAGAACATTTTGGAAGAAGTAGAAAGTGAGCAGACGGAATAGCGGCGTCGCGGCGAGGGAAACACAGAACCCGCCACCCGCGCAAGGACGGGGATGTGCGGATGAAGGAAGTTGGTTTTTGTAGTCCTGACTTGCATTTTCGGTGGTATCGTCAATAATACCGTGGTGTTTGCAGTGCTCGACACAAATATTCTCATTTCGGCGCTTCGTTCCCGTGTTGGAGCGAGCCACCGGGTACTGCGTCTCATCCGATCGGGTAGCATCCGCATCGCTCTTTCGGTTCCGTTGGCGATGGAGTACGAAGAAGTGGCGTTGCGTCCTGGGATGCTGCCAGCGCTTAGCAGTGCTCAGATCATGGCTATCATTAATGGTTTGTGCGTCTTGGCTCGTCAGCAGCAGATTTACTTTAGTTGGCGGCCCCACCTACCCGATAGTGACGACGACATGGTGTTAGAATTGGCGCTTGCCGCGGGTACCCCCTACATTATTACGAACAACCTCAAGGATTTCAGAGGCGCTGAATCGCTTGGCATTCGCGCCATCACCGCAGCTCAAGCCCTAACTCGAATCGATTATTGAATCATGGCTACCATGTCACTCCGCATTCCTGAATCTCTCCACCGTGGCATCAAGGACCTTGCTACCAAGGATGGTTACTCGATGAACCAGTTTATAATTTCCGCTGCTGCCGAAAAGTTGGCCTCGTTGGCAACCGTTGACTATTTGAAGGAACGGGCCGCCAAAGCCGACTTGGCCGAGTTTGACCGCATCCTTGAATTGATTCCCGATGTTGAGCCCGACGAAGGGGATCGCCTTTCGTAGGACTCGCGTCACTTCACCACCCTGCCGCCCAGCGAGAGGATGCGGGCGTTGCCTTTGGCGGCTTCGGCTTCGGGGATGTTGCCGTCGCGGACGTACATCTGGGAAAGGCTGGTCCAGGCGAGCAGGTCGTTCGGCTGGAGCGTGACGGATTGCAGCCCGCAACCGATCGCTTCCTTGACGGCTCCCATTTTCAGCAGGGCCATGCCGAGCGCGTGCCAGCCGTCGAAAAACGTGGGATCCAGCGCGACACAGCGGCGGTAGAGGGCGATGGCCTCGTCGAATTCGCCCACGGCGAGGTGGCCGTTGGCGTTGTCGAAGAGCTCTTGGATGTCTTCGGAAGCGGACATGGGGTGGGGGGACAGGCCCGGACTGAGTTTGAGGCTCAGCGCTTGTAGAGTTGCTCGACCTTGGCGGCCTCGGTGCGGGCGGCGATCCACGACATGAAAGCGACGGTCTCGTTTTTGGTCGTGCTGGAGGCGACTTCGGCGTCGATGCTCTTGGCGGCATCGGCCTCCTTGACCACTTCGCGTTTGCCGACAAAGAGGATGAACGCGCGGTCCGATTCCGTGATCACGTCGGCGAGGCTGCCGGGATCGATGGTGCGGGCGGCGGTGAATAGATTGGCAGGCTGCGTCGCTGTGTCGGGCTTGGAGCTGCTGGTGACGGCTGAAAACGCTTTCGTCTCAGCGATGCCAGCTTCCTTGGCGGCATCGGCGAAGGATTTGCCAGCGGCCAGCGCACTCTTGATTTTCGTCGATGCTTCGGTCGCGGCGGCTTTCAGGGCTTCGCTCGCTTTTTCGGAAATGTACTGGGCGCGGGCATCGGCGCGGGCTTCCTCGTAGGTTTTCGGGCGGGACTTCTCTTCGCCGTCCAAGCGGGCGACCGCCCATTGGTTTTCGCCGATCGCGATCGGTTGCGAAATCTTCGAAACCGGATCACTGGTCGGCTCGATGCGGAAAAGTTCCTCGGCGAGCTTGCTGCCCTTGCTCGAAGAACGGAGGGCCAGGTCGAGCTCCTTCGGTGCGGTCGTGCGCGAGAAGAACTCGGATGTTTTGACCTCCCACTTGTTTTGCTTGGCCAGATCTTCGAAGCCCGAGCCCTTTTGCTGCTCTAGCTGATAGGAGAAGTCGTCGACGAGCGAGTCGAGCTCGAGCTGCTTCTTGCGGCGCTCTTCGGCGAACTCGGCGGCGCGCTTGGCCTTGGCGTCTTCCTTCTTCTTCGCGGCGGCTTTTTTCACGTCTTCGCTGGCGGTCGCGTCGGCGATGGAATCCGCAGCTTCGTCCACCTTCGGTTCAGCAGGCAGGTTCGGCGTGGCGATGATGTAGGTGAACTTGCGGCGTGGCTCGGTGGTGAATGAGTCGGAGATCGTCTCCCAGTATTTTTTGATTTCCTCTTCCGTCGGTTGGATTTTCTCCTCGTACGGTGCCAGTTCCAGCTTCGCGACTTCGCCCGAGATCTGCTGCTTTTCGAGGGCCAGGTCCTTCGCCACGGCATTGCGGTCCACGCTCAGGCCCCTGCCGACGATGGCGTTGATTTTCTTGGAGGCGATCACGTCGGAAGCGAGCTCGCGCAGATCCTTTTCCGTCAGGCCGAGGCGGCCCATGCCCTTTTCGATGAAGTTGCGGTAGGTCTCTGGATTGAATTGGCTATCCGGCCCGGCGAAGACGCGGAGGCTCTTGAGGTAGGCGGAGATATCCTCTTCGCCCGGGTAAACTCCGAATTCCTCCTTCGCCTGGCGCAGGATCATCCGGCCAACAAAGAATTTCTCAGATGCGTCATCCTGGCTGGTGGCACCGCTGGAAAGTCCCATCAAAAACTCATAGAGACCGAAGTCGCCCGCGCTGGCGAGATTGCGCGTCAGCTCGAACGAGCCCGTGCCAAGGCTGCGGTACTCCTTGTCGTTGTAGGAACGACCGGCGATCTTCATGACGGCGTGGCCCCCACTCATGTTCCGCACGGAACGGGTATCGAGGAAGAAGAAGCTAATGAATAGGATCACGAAGACCACGATCATGAGGCCAGTGTATTTGCGGATATTCTCAATCATGAAATGGTAGGGTTGCCCTTGCTGGCGCCGGAAGTAAAGAGGGTGAATGCGGCGGCTTCAATGGTAATTCACCGCTAGGAGCGCTGAGTCTCTCCATCCCGTCCAAGGCCTCAAGTTCAAATTTTCGCGAAACTGGAACAAAAGGCCCCGCTGCCCCCAAACATCGCACGACCGCTCAGCGCGTCTCTTCAACAGGCGAAACGGTCTCTTCATCAGGCAAAACGGTTTCTTCAACAGGCAAAACGGTTTCTTCAACAGGCGAAACGGTCTCTTCAACAGGCAAAACGGTCTCTTCAACAGGCAAAACGGTTTCTTCAACAGGCAAAACGGTCTCTTCAACAGGCGAAACGGTCTCTTCAACAGGCAAAATGGCTTCTTCAACTGACAAAACGGTTTCTTCAACTGACGAAAGATCCAATTCTTTCAATTCGGTGGAATCTGGCTTGCTCCATGGCGCAAATCGGGGTTCCTTTGCATCCTTTATGAACTTTCGCTGGTTAAACGCAGTCCTGTGGGGGAATTCGGTGGCATTGTCGTGGATGTGGGGGCTGGGGCTGTTTTTCAGCGTCCAGATGACCTTCATGTTCGGCCTTCAGGGCCTGCTGTTATTCGCAGTCCCCAATGCGTTGGGCTTGATGCTGTTTGGATTTCTCACCCAGCGGGTGGCGCAAACCCATAGCGGCGGGCAGGAGTCGCTGGCCATTTTCTTTGATAAATTCTCCAAACCGTTCCGGCTGATTCTCTATCTCTACCAGATCGTCGCGCTGGCGCTGACGGTGTTTGCATTGGTGAAGTACCTGTTTGTGCCGTTGAACTTAGCGACGGGTCCGCTTTTCAGCCTCTACCTGTGTCTGCTGGTATTTGTGATTCTCGTCGCCGGCTGTTTGTTTGGCGAGGAGTTCGGCATTCAGAAGATCAAACTGAGTCATGCGATGTTAGGCGGCCTACTCGTCGCCTGCGTGGCGGCGATTCTGTTCGGATTAAATCCCTTGGTGCCGACCGGTCTTCAGTGGTCCGAGCCATTCCCTAAACTGTGGACCGGCCCGACCCTGCTCGGGTATGCGATCCCGCTGGTCATCGGTCTGCTAGTCGGGCCTTGGTTGGACCTGCAACACTGGCAGCGGGCGATCCAGATCCACCGGGAAAAGACCTCCATCCGCGCCAGCTACTTTTTTGGCGGGTCGATCTTTTTCTTGATGCTTTTGTTCCACGGCTGCCTGGCGCTGTGGGTGATGACTGAGGAGGGGCAGCCGCTCGCCGCACAGCCGGGGCTCGACGGGTTCATGTACGCCCATGACCTAGTCACCCAGTACTTCACCAAGGCCTTCAAGCCCGGCAGCGTGATGCCGCTGGCCTACTTTTCTTTCCTAGCGATCTGTGCGTTGACCACGCTCGACAGCGGCTACGTCGCGCTGAAGTGGTTCCTCGAAAAGAACGTCGAGAAGAGCGAAAACATGCTCATTTCGCTGATCCCAAAACAGATCCTCGGCTCGCCGATTCCTACATTCCTTATCGTCGGTCTCGTCACCTTGATCGGCATTTGGGCCAAGCTGGAGCTGGAGTATTTCATGGTATTCTATGCCTCGTTTTTTGTCGGCTATGCCGCGCTGGCGATCGCGCGCTGCTTTGTCCCCAATTCGCAGAATCCGCTGCCACAAATCCGGATGTTCTCGATGGCCAGCCTCTCGCTGGTGATCTTCGCCTTCGGCTACTTGAATGGCCAAACTTCGCTGCTCATTCTCGGCGCGGTTTTGCCGCTGGTTTACGTGATCTGGCTGGTCTTCAACGCCGACCTGCTGCGGGTGGTCACGGAAAAAGCCGGGGAGGTGATCGAGGCTGCTTCGGAAATTCCCGCGATCCGCGCCATCACCAAAACCGCAACGGTGATCACTGGCTCCGATGTGGTGGCACCTCAAGATGGCCACGCCTTCGGTGGTCATTTCGAGGATAAGTGGTTCGTCTATTCATCCATCGCCAGTTATTCCGACACGAATTCCGTGGGAAATGTTTACTTCGGGATGTATGCGATGTTTGTCGGCAAGGCTCGCGAGTTGTTTTTCAACAAGGCGATGCCCGACTTCGACCTCAAGACCACTCACTTCTATATCCTCACCCGCTCCTTCGAACACAAGTTCGTGCGCGAGGCCCGCGAGTTTGACACCATCACCGTGAAAATCCGCGTCTCAGACTTTAACCGCAAGTTCTGCACCCTCGAGCACCAAATCTTCGGCTCTGAAAACGAGTTGTTAGGCAAGGGCAAGCAAAGCCTGCTGTTTGTCTCGGCCAAGGACTACAGCCTGTTGGACATCCCGTCGGAGGTTTACACGGCCTTCATGAAGTACCTTTGATTCAAGCCAGCGCCAGCGCTTCGCGGTCGATGCCGCGGAGCTCGAACATTTTGATCAGCGTCTCTTCGATGAGGTTGTTCGGACAGGAAGCGCCCGCAGTGATGCCGATGACGACATCGCGGTCGCCGGCAAACAGCTGCGAATAGTTGGAAGTCTTTTCCTGCAGGCGGTGGAGATCGTAGTGGATGATTTCCTCAAGCGACTTGATGCAGTCGGCGCTGCGGATGAAAAACGTCGGCACCTCGGGCTCTGCGATTTCCACCAAATGGATCGTGTTCGAGCTATTGTAGCCGCCGACGACCAGCAGCAGATCCATCGGCTTGCGCAGCATTTCGAATAGCGCGTCCTGCCGTTCCTGGGTCGCTCCGCAGATGGTATCGAACATCTGGAACGCGCCCTCGTTGCCATCGCGGTCGATGATTGCTTGGCGGATGCGGCGTTGGATTTCCTCCGTTTCGCTTTTGAGCATCGTCGTCTGGTTCGCCACCCCGACTTGGCGCAGGTGGATGTCTGGATCAAAATGATCGGAATGCTCGCCTTGGAAGCGCTCCATGAAAGCCGCCTTGTCGCCGCCGTGGCGGATGTAGTCGCAGACGTAATCGACATCGGCGAGGGTGAGAACAATCAGATAGATGCCTTCGCCCTTTTCGCCCAGCGCGCGCGATGCGGTGGCGCGGGTTTCTTCATGATTCGACTTGCCGTGAATGATCGAGGTGATGCCGTCCTTGGCGTAGCCGCGCACCCGCCGCCAGACTTTCATCACATCGCCGCAAGTCGTATCGACGACATAACAGCCGCGCTCTTCCACCTTGTTCATGAACAGGGTCGGTGCCCCAAAGGCCGGCACGATTACCACATCGTCTTCGGTGAGATCGTCGTAACTCGAATCCAAATCCTGCCACGGCAGCGAGACGATTCCCATCTCGCGCAGGTGGCGGTTCACATCCGGGTTGTGGATGATTTCGCCGATGAGAAAGATCCGGTTGTCCGGGAAAACCTTTCGCGAGGCGTATGCCAGATCGATCGCGCGCTCCACGCCGTAACAAAAACCGAACTGCTCTGCCAGCATCACCGTGGTGTGGCCGACGGTGATTTTACCACCGCGGTCGCGCAGCTTTTCCACGACCGTCGAGTGGAAATGGATCGCCACCTCGGCAGAAACCCGTTCCATGACATCCGGCCGTCGTACATTGACGCGGGGCTTCTTCGCATTGCTGGCGGCTTCGCTCATCGGCACAGGGTATAGCTGCAGAATCCGGTAGCGGCCAACTCATTTTAGCGCGTTGCCACCCAGCGCGGCCACCACGAAAAAAAAGCCCTCGAATGCTCGAGGGCTTTTTGGGTTGAACTTGAATTTTGTTTTCGGGATCAGGCTTATTCGCCGCCGGATTTCCGGGTGATCGCCTCGTAACAGATGTCGATGATCTTGCGGATGTCGGGGTTTTCCACCGACAACTTGCTAAAGTGGACCAGCTGCTCCTTGAGGTCGGCACTGATTCCATCTGGGAATTTCGTGGCGTCGACAGCGGCTGGAGCCTGTTTCTTTCCTGCTGGCTCTTTTGTTTCGCCCGCCTCCGTCTCGGAGACCAGCGAATAAATGTGAACCAGCTTTTCATGGCCCGCAGGCAGCATATCCTTCACCCACGCCACCAAGAGATCCGCAGATTCCTGTTCGGTAAGAGCTGATGTGAGCGTCCCAAGCGCTTTCGGGTCTGGCCGTGATTGACCACTTAACCAGCGTGAAACATTACCAGGATCGATATCGGCAAGGTGGGCGAGATCGTTTTGCGTTCTCTTTATTCCTTGCTTCAGCCAATCACGTATCCATTCGGAGCACCAAGACATTCTCAAAAAATATAGATTCCAAATCGGATTGCAATCATATTTTTTTAGCAGCTCATGTTCTTCTTATTCGACGTATACCTTGCAACGGTAGATAAACCTATGAAACGTAGGCATTCGTGCGATATGTATATTTAATCTAATTCAATTAAGCGCACCGCTTGATTTGTCGATTGTACACGTAGCCCATCGCCCGTTAAAGCGCGCGACTGCGGCGATGACAGCGCGCTCGCCTCAGGCCGTTTTGCCGTCGGCCTTGGGCTTTTGGAACTTGGGCGGGGCGGGGGGCTGGCTGGGGATCACCATTTCGATCGACTCGATGGGCACCCAGCCGCGGGTTTTGCTGGCGAAGGCGATGTAGACCCAGCGGCCGGAGCGGCTGATGACTTCGCACAGCGAGCCGGGTGGGGCATCGATAATTTCTGGCGAGGTGCGGGCGGCGTCGGCGTGGAGGGTGACTTTTTCCTCGATGACCACGGCCTGGGTTGGGAGCGGCGAAAACTCGGCGTCGTCCGGGAAATAGTGCCAACCCAGTGCCCCGGCCGAAGCGAGGATGGGGCCTAACACCAGAGCACCGACGGCGACGAGACGCAGGCGGGCACCCGGCCGCGTGGCGGGGAAAACGAGCAGGGCCAGGCCGCAAAGCCACAGGCCACTCCAACAGGCGGCTTGCCAGGCACCGAGTGGAAACCTAGCGAGCGCGTATTGGTAGTCGGGCCGCTGGACGACGATCGAACCGTATTTGCGCTCGAGGAAACGCAGGTTTTGGCGGGCTTCGGGGTGGCTGGAATTGCGAGCGATGGCGCGGCGGTAGTAGAGCGCGGCTTGGCCGGGGGAGCCTGCGCGGTAGCAGGCGTTGCCGATGTTATAGAGCGTGTCGGCGGCGAGCTCGTTGTAGTTTCCGGCGCTGAGCCAGAGTTTGACGGCGTCTTCGTATTTGGCGGATTCGTAAGCTGCGAGGGCTTGGCTGGCGATGTCTGCGGCGCGCACGGGCTGGGGCCAGCCGAGGGCGGCGATGAACAGGAGCGCGACGGCGGCCTTGCGGAGGATGTCGAGGATTTGGGCGCGGCGTTTGAAATCTAACACGGATTTGGGTTTTTCGGCGCGGAAACAAACCGCGTCGCGCTCGGCGAGGATCGCCTGGACGTCTGGAGTCTGATTTCTGCCGAGCCAGTGTTCGATATAAGCTCCCGCGGATTTGAGGAAGGCGCTGTCATCGGCGGGGCTGGATTTTTCGATCTCGCGGAGGGCTGCGACGCGTGCCAGATGCTCGGGGGATTTGCTACGGTTTGCGCCGTAGCGCAAAAACCAGGCTCGGGCGATCAGACAGAGCGCGACGAAGGAGCCGATGGCGTGGCCGATCCATGCGGGAAAAGTCGCCGTGGCGGGAGCAGTGAGGCGGGCCGGCTGAAGCACGGCGAGGATGTCGGTCATGCGTTCTAATGGAATGGATGGCGCTTGCGGCACGGCGCTTGGCGGCAGATTGGCCGCAGGGTTGGGGTGCATTTGCAGCGGGATGGGCGCGGTGGTGAGCGTCTTGTAGGTTTCATCTCTGGGGTCGAAGTAGATGAGGCGGAATGACGGGATTTCCGCTTTCATTTCCAGCGGGCGGATCGACTGATGGAAGCTGATACTGCCGGAAAGCTGGCGGCGCTCGTCGCCGCGCGGGTCGGTGGTGGTGCCGTAAACTTTCCAGCCGTTAGGATCCGCCAGTGTCGGCGGACGCAGCGTGTCGAGATTGCCGCTGCCGCTGACCGTGAGATCGACGGTGATCGGGTCGCCTTCCTGCACCTCGCTGGCGGTGCTGGTGGCGCTGAGCCGGAAGCTGCCGACGGCGTTTTCAAAACCCGCGGGCGCGCGGTCCGGCAGCGGCATGGCCTCGATTTCGAGTTTGGGGACCTGCAGGTAGACCTCGGTGTTCACTTGGCGCGTGGTCGGGTCCATGACGACTTCGCGCGTGGTGAGACGGATCTTCGCGGGGCCGATGCCGACCTTGCCGCTGCGGGTGGGGGTGATGGTGCTAGGGTAGGCGACCGAGACATAGCGCATCCCTAACAAGTTGATGCGACTGCGCATGGCCGACGGCTGGAAGCGCCACGCGGCCACTCCATCGCGTTCGAAGTCGGGGATCCCCCAGTCTTCGACGACCAGTTCTTCGGGCACGAAGACTTTGATCTCGGTGGCTAGCGTCTCGTTTTCAAAGGGCTTGTCGTTCAGCGTGCGGAAGGAACTGGCGTAGCGGATGGTTTTGCCGCTCGCCTGCACCTCAGACCACTGGAGCTCGTCGGGATTGAAGATCAAAAAATCGAGCGGCTCGGTGAAGCTTTTGCCACCGTTCACCGCGACCTCGATCGGCGGGATGACGTAAGTGCCGATTTCGTAGCTGCTGACCAGATACTCGAAGACGCACTCCAGTTTGCGGCCAGGCAGCATCCTCGTCATCGGGCCTCTGCCGGAGGGGCGGATCGTGACGTTTTTGACCATCCCGATTTCTGGGATCTCGGTGGGTTGGGCTCCTACGACGGCGACCTCCAACAGCGCTTGTTCGCCGCGGGCGAGAAAGGTGGTGGAGAGCCGGCTGGACGTCTGGCCATGGCTGTGGCTGCAGAGCAGCGCGCAAACGGTGATGGCATAAATGCCGCAGATGAAATGTTTCAAATTGTTCATGATGTTACCAATCTTTCTCTGCGTTTTTGAATTCGCGGCGGCCCGGGGCAAGCGGGCCTTTTTCGAGATCCGCATTTTCCTTCAGAATTCGGTGGGCGCGTTCTTTGGATGATTCGTTGGGGTTTTCGCCGTCTTTGTCTTTGCCATCGGCGTCGTCTTTTTTCTTGGTTTCGTCTTTGTCGCTGCCGTCTTTGGGATCCTTGTCACCCTTGCCTCTTTTGCCATTTTTTTTGCGACCATCCGGGCCGTCTTCGCCGTCATTCGGGTCGCCATCCTCACCTTCTTGGGGCGGGCCGGTGCCGGGCATGTGTTGGGGCATCGATTGCTCGGTGTTCTTTTTTTCCTCGTTGAGCAATTCATCGAGCCGCTTGAGAAAAGTGATCGTCAGCTCCCGGTTTTTCTGCGCGACAGAGTCGCCGGGAGCCAGGGCGAGTGCCGAGCTGTAGTGGCGAGATGCATCGGCCCAGTTAGTGATCAGCGATTCGATCCGCACATAGCCGGGGGCTTCGCCTTCGTCGGGTACATCGGAGGCGCGGAGTTTGGCGAGCGCCTCTTTGGCGATAGTGTCGAAGCGATTGAGGTCTGGCAGCGACGCGGGATCGCTGGGGTAATTCTCCCCGGATAGACCTTTCCAACCGAGCTGGAACAGCGAGTTGGCGATGCCGAGGTGGCCGCTGGTTTGAACCTTGGGATCGACTGAAAGCAAGGACTGGCTGTAGGCGCTGCGCGCCTCGCGGAAGTCTCCTGCGCGGTAGGCGGCGGTCGCTTCGCCGAGACGGTAGCGGGCCTGCGTCTCCCGGATTTTCGAGGTTTCCGCCAGTTGGTGATAGCCATTGCGGGCTTCTTGGTAGTGTCGTCCTGCCAGTGCTTCCCTAGCGATGTCCGCCTCATTTGCCTGCGTGCGGGGGATCGTTAAAAATGTGCCTGCAAGAAATATCGCCGCGCGGATTCCTTTCCAACGAGTACCCGCCACGATGGCGACGGTGAGGAAGAGAATCGCAGGAAACATCAGCCACTGGTAGAACTCGATCGACAGGCGCTTTTCGCGACCACTCATCTCATAGACGTCCATCCCTATGACAACGGATTTCACCAGCGTGGGGATATTTAGACCGGAGCCGGCGATAGCGAAACGGCCTTTGGTTTCTTCCGCTAACTTCCGCATGACGCCGGCTTCCAAGCGGCTGACGACGGGGTGTCCTTCGTGATCCACCATTTGGCCCGTGGGGGAATTCGGATTGGGGACCAAGCCGCCATCCTCGGTGCCGACGCCGATGGCGACGATGTAAACTCCGGCGTGTTCCGCCTCGGCGATCATCGATTCGAGTTCTCCGTGGTGGCTTTCGTCTTGGATTTCTTCGCCGTCGCTGATGATGACGAGTGTGTTGTTTTTCTGGCCGGTCTTTTTCAACGTCTCGGTGGCGAGGTGGACGGCGGCGGCCAGGTCTGAGCCACCGAGCGGCGCCCAGGTTTCGTCGATCTGATCGACCGTCTCGCGCACGGCACTGTGGTCGATGGTGAGCGGGGCGTAAACGTTGGGTGTTCCGGCGAAACCGAGGAAGCCGATGCGCTCGTTAGGCATCGCTTCCAGCAGTTCGTAGATGACGACTTTGGCCTGGGCGAGTCGGTCCGGCTTCACATCGGTAACCCGCATGCTTTTTGAAATGTCGAGGGCGACCATCACATTGCGGCCGCGGGTTTTTTCCTGTTTGGTGCCAGCGTCTGCGCGCGGCCGTGCCAGCGCGATGATGATGGCGGCGCAGGCGGTGAGCAGGAAAAACAGCGCGAGCCAGCGGGGCAGGGAACTGCTTTTTTTCAAGAGCGATTCGCGCAAACGCGGGGCGATGAATACCGCCCACTGCCGCCGCCGCGCGCGCGACGTGAAGATCGCCACCGCGCCCAAGATCGGAAGTAGGATCAGCAAAAAGAGAATGCCGGGTTGGGCGAAATTCATCGACTCAGGCGGACGGGGGTGGGTTGAGGGCGAAGTAGGCTGCAGAGGCGAGGGCCGCGAGCAGTGCCAGCCCGACGAACCACGGAAAGAGTTCGGTGTCGTCGGTGACGGTCAGGCTTTTGGCGTTGCTTTTCTCCAGGCTGTCGATGGTGGTGAAGGTCTTTTTAAGTGCGGCCAGATCCTGCGCCCAGTAATGTTCCGCGCCGGTGAGCGTGGCGATTTTCTGAAGGGTGGGTAAATCGAATTCCTGATAGGGGAAACGCATGACGTTGGTGCTGACCCGGCCTTCCGTGGTGCCGATTGCCACAGTGTAGATTTTGATCCCCAAAGTTTTGGCGTGTTCGGCGGCTTCGAGCGGGGAGATTTTCCCCGAGTTGCTGGCACCGTCGGTGAGCAGGACGATGATTTTACTTTTGGCGTCGCGGGCCTCGAGCCGCACGGCCGCAGCTGCTAGGGCGGAGCCGATGGCCGTGCCTTGCTCCTTGATGGTGCCATTGTCCTGCTGATCGTTGAGGCGGAGTTCGTCTAACGACTTTCTCAGCCAGCGATGGTCGAGCGTGATCGGGCTGGCATCGCGCGGTCGGCCGGCAAAGGCGACCAGTCCCATGCGATCTTCGGGACGGCGCTCAATGAAGTCATCGACGACTTTTTTTGCGACTTCGATGCGTTTGACATGTTCCCCGCGGTCGATGAAATCGGGGATATCCATCGACAGCGATAGATCCAGAGCGATCATGATATCGATGCCGCTGGCGGAACGTGTCTGATATTCGTTGCGCCAGATCGGGCGGGCCATGGCGAGGATCGCGCAGAACAATGCGAGAAACGCGAGCGGCAGCCCGAGGCTCCAAGCAATCTGGCGGGCACGGCTGCCGAGGCTAACAAGAACTGATAGATTGGGGAAGATGACAGCAGCCTCGGTGCCTCTGCCACGGCGCAGGGCCAGCAGCAGGAGCGCGGGCAAGAGGAGTAATAGCCAGCCCGGCTGGGCAAAGCGGAAGTGTTGGAAAAACGCACTCATGATTGGAATCCGTGGTGCAGGGTTTCGAGTAGCGTGTGTGATTCTTGGATCACCTCCCGTGCGTCGGCGTCGGGAATCTCCGCCGCGTATTTCATCGAAGCGAGGCGGGAAAATCCGTGCTGTGCGGCGAGTCGCGCGGTGTCAGAAAATCCTTTCAATGAGTCGTGGCGCGACAGCGTTTCCTCGTGAGTTTCAAAAAGCATCGGGTCGCAGACGGCGGTGGCAAGATAACTCCGCAGGATCAGTGAGCATTGCACCGCAGCATCCCGCGCGGCGGTTGTGGCGATATTTTCTAACGCGCCCGCCGCTTTGGCGTAGGCGGCCTGCCTCAAAGAAAGCGAGTCGAATGCCGCGGTTTTCTTCTTTCTGAAAATCAAAAAAGCGACCAGCGCGGCTAGGATCACGGCCACGGCGATCATCCACGGTTCCAGCCACGAATGAGGAACCAAGGCCTCGGGCGAGGGTGGTTCTAGCAGTTGAAAGGTGGCTGACTTTTCGTTCATCAAGAATTATCCAGCGCGTTTGCGGCTGCGTTTTTTCAAGAGCTGGTGCAGCGCCGCCAGCGTGTCGCCATTGGTTTTTAAATCCGCGGAGTCGATGCCGTGTTTTTTGAAAGCCGCGTCCGCGCCTTCGCGCTGGCGTTTCATCAGCTTCGAGTAGCTCATCCGCAGGTTTTGGTTTGCGGTATTCACCAGCGTTTCGAATCCGGTTTCGGGGTCGATCATGACGACCTTGCCTGCGGTCGGGAGTTTGGATTCCAGCGGGTCTAACACCCGCAGCGCGATCGTCTCGTGTTTCCGCGCCAGCTTGCCCATGGGTTTGTCTAACGAGTCGGCGAAGAAGTCGGAGATGAGAAAAACCAGCGACTTGCGGCGCATCGTGCGGACGAGGAAATCGCAGGCTTCCGCGACGGAGGTTCCAGGTTGGGTCGGCTTGGCGACGAGGATTTCGCGGATCATCCGCAGCAGGTGGCGACTGCCTTTTGCGGGTGGGATGAAAAGGATCGGCTCGTTGGCAAAGATCAGCAGTCCTACTTTGTCGCCGTTGTGTAGCGCGCTAAATCCCAGCACCGCCGCTGTCTCTGCCGCGACTTCGCGTTTACTCAGGAACACGCTGCCATAGTCGGCCGAACCTGAAACATCGACCGCCAGAATCACCGATAGCTCGCGCTCTTCGCGGAATTTACGGACGAATGGCTGGTTCATCCGCGCCGTCACGTTCCAGTCGATGAAGCGGACTTCGTCGCCGTGTTGGTACTCGCGGAAATCGTCGAAATCCAAACCCTGCCCGCGGAACGAGGACAGGTATTCGCCAGAAAAAGATTCGCGCACCAAGCGCCGGGCTTTGAGCTCGAGCTTGCGCACGCGCGCCATCATTTCTTCGATTTGTGCGTCTGTTAGCATCAATCAGAAATGTCTCAAGGCACCGCGACTTTATTCATGATCCGCTCGATCACCGCATCGGTGGTCATCTCCTCGGCCTCGGCTTCGTAGGTGAGTAACATCCGGTGACGCAGGACATCGAGCGCCATGTCTTTCACATCCTGCGGCGTGACGTAGGCCCGGCCCTGCATGAAGGCACGGGCTCGCGCGGTGAGCGCGAGATTGATCGTGCCGCGCGGCGAGGCGCCCGAGCGAACGAGGTTTTTCAAAGACGCATCGACAAGGCCGGGGAAGCGCGTCGTGTGGATGATTTGAACGATGTATTTGCGGATCGCCGGGTCGATGTAAACTTCGTTGACCAAGTCACGCGAGGCGGCGACTTGCTCGGGCATCGCCACGGTTTTGGTTTCATAGGGGGGGGTGGAGGTCGCCATCCGGTCGAGAATTTCTAACTCCTCATCCTTCGTCGGGTAGCCGACGGTGACTTTGAGGAGGAAGCGGTCGAGCTGCGCCTCGGGCAGCTGATAGGTGCCTTCCTGGTCGATCGGGTTCTGCGTCGCCAGCACGAGAAACGGCTTGGGCAGCGGGTACGAGCGGTCGCCCAGCGTCACTTGGCGCTCCTGCATCGCCTCTAACAAAGCGGATTGTACCTTGGCCGGAGCGCGGTTAATTTCATCGGCGAGGATCAGGTTGTTGAAGATTGGTCCAAGCTTCGGCTCGAACTTCGTTTCCTGCGGGTGATAGACCATCGTCCCGACGAGGTCGGCGGGCAGCAAGTCGGGAGTGAACTGGAAGCGTGCAAACGACGCGTGCAAGGAACCGGAAAGGGCCTTGACCGCTAAGGTTTTGGCCAAGCCGGGTACGCCTTCCAGCAGGATGTGGCCGTTGCACAGCAGTCCGATCAGCAACCTGTCTACCAAGCGCTCCTGGCCGACGAGCACCTGCGCCATTTCATTTTTCACCGACTGAATCCAGCCACTGGTTTCCTCGATCCGTTCTTGCAAGTTATCTGTGATCATCGATTTCTTGGCAGACTTTGCCATGCCGAGCGGACAGCGCAACTGGCAAAGCGCGTCGAGACGCAGGAAATCTGCGGGTCGTGGCAAATTGTGACAGCCTTTGACGCGAAAAATCGCAAAATTGACAAAAATTCTTATTTGTGGCAGTGTGATGGTATGAAAACGATCTTTGATCTGCCGGAGCCATTGATTCGGGACGTGAAGGCCCGTGCCTCCAGCGAAGGTCGAAGGGTGGCGGATCTTGTTGCTGATTTGCTTCGTTGTGGTTTGGATGTTCGGACAGTCACATCTACCATGCCTAGCCAAAAGCCGCAGCTTGGGGTTCATCCCAGAACCGGTCTTCCTGTCATCCGCTCGCGCAAGTCGCCGGGTTTTGTCCCACCGACTCTGGATGAGAGCCTGAAAATTATCCAGCAAGCCAACGAAGAGGAAGACCTTCGCCATGCCGGGATTCTTGATTGATACGAACCTCTGGATTGCGGCTGCTTTTGAGGGGCACGATCACCATGAGCTAGCAAACGATTTCTTTTCGCAGGCGACGCCCGACGCGCCTGCATGCTTCTGCCGTGCTACCGAACAATCGTGTCTGCGTCTCCTCACCACGCCAGCACTGCATCGGCGTTACGATTGTGCTCCAGTTAGTAATCGTGACGCTCTGAAAATACTCAGCGACTGCCATGCTCATTCCAATGTGCGGATGATAGATGCCGAACCTGCTGGGACCCGCGACCTCTGGCACGAATTTGCGGACCTTGATTCGGCATCTCCCAAGGTTTGGATGGACGCCTACCTAGCGGCTTTTGCAGTCTGCGGGAAATTGACTCTGGTCGCGCTTGATGGGGATTTTGCTGCACACCGCGATCAAGGTCTCGACTTGAGACTGCTCCTTCGCGCGTAGTCCGGTTATTCAGTAGTCTAAAAGCGCAGTGGCAATTTCCACGATCGACTTTTGCCGTTTTTCAGTCATATCAATCGGTCGTTGAACCGACTGATCCAGATTGACGTGGAACTCCTAGAGCTCGAACAGAAGCGAGAGGCGCTGATCAACGAACGTGAAAGGCTGGTAACCTCAAGCATTTCAGAGGAAGCGGGTATCGTCTCATTCCCGATGCCGCCATCGGAAAAGATCCGCTTGTTTCTGTCTCTTTTCCGTTGCCGTGGCGACGTTTTTCCAAGGCTTTGGGAAAATCCGAAATCAGGTCGCAAGGGGTATTCTCCCGTTTGCCGGAATGAATGGGTCAGGGGGATTTGTGATAAACCGCAGGTGAAGTGTTCTCAATGTCTCCACCAAGCATTCTCGCCGTTTGATGAATTGGTTGCGCGTGATCATCTAACGGGCAAGCAAACGATCGGGACTTACGCCATTCGTGAGGATGACTCGTGTATCTTCCTTGCTGCCGATTTTGATGGAGAAGGTTGGCGTGAAGATGTTCTGGCTTATTGTGCTGCGGCGAAGGAGTTGGGGGTTGATCCTGCGATTGAACGCTCTCGCTCTGGGGATGGTGGCCACGCATGGATCTTCTTTGGTGAGCCAATACCGGCTCTTATGGCTAGGCGGCTCGGCACTCTGATTGTGGCAAAGGCCTCATCATTTCGCCCAGTGATGAAATTGTCGTCATATGATCGTTTTTTTCCGAATCAAGACAAGTTGCCTGCTGGTGGATTTGGAAATTTGATTGCCCTTCCCTTGCAGGCAAAGCCCAGAGAACTGGGTAACTCGGTATTCGTGGACGAATCATTTTTACCGCACCGGGATCAGTGGAGCTATCTTTCCGAACTTCAAAGAATCAGCCGAGAGCAGCTCAATGATCTCGTCGATTTCACTTTGCCTCCCGCAGTAACGGAGGGGGAATCGGGACAAGATATATTTGTGCGATACGAAGATCGTGCGCTGGATGTGATTCCTGAGGCAATCACGCGGGGTATATTCACCGGAACGGCCAAGGCGATACGGTATGCTCAATTGGAAATCTCTACTTCAGAGCTTCCTGCTTGCCTGATTGCGGCGCTTAAACGTTTGGCGACTTTGGCGAATCCGGTGTTTTTTGAGAAACAGCGACTTCGCCTTGGGATGTATAATATTCCTCGGTTCATTTTCTGCGGAGAGATTCACCCGAATCGGCTGATGCTGCCACGGGGTGTCACGCAAGCGGCGCTAGATTTGTGTCGAAAAGCGGGTGGTCGCATGCTCATCGAAGACGCCCGTCCCGCGGAAAGGATGGGCTCTTTCAAATTTCAAGGTGAATTGAGTCCATCTCAACAAACCGCGGTGGATGCGATGTTGAAACATGAGGATGGTGTTTTGATTGCTCCGCCCGGAGCGGGGAAAACGGTTATGGGTTGTGCCATCATTGCTGCTCGCAATGTTTCCACGCTCGTCCTCGTTCACCGTAAGCCACTGCTTGAGCAATGGCGCTTGCGACTGGGGGATTTTCTGGGATTGGATCCCAAAGAAATTGGCATTCTTGGCCAGAAGTCTGATTCGTTATCGTGTGGAGTCGTGGTTGGTATGGTGCAAACACTCGCCAAAGCCCCGAATCCCCCTTCATTATTGGAGCCCTTCACTCAGGTCATCGTCGATGAGTGTCACCATATTCCGGCAGCGTCGTTTGAGGCGGTGATGAAGGTTTGTCCTTGTCGATTTTTTCTGGGGCTCACAGCCACGCCGATTCGGAAAGATGGACTTCAGAAGATATTGTTCCTCCAATGCGGGCCGATCCATCACCGGATGGATTCAAAAGACGAATCTGGAATACTTCGTAAACTTATCGTTCGCGATATTCACCTTGGTCTCCCAGCTGAAGAAGCACGAATGCCGATTCACCAAGTTTGGGATCTTCTAGTCAATCACACGGGGAGAAACGAGCAGATTAACGCAGATGTTGCCGCCGCTCTAGCCGAAGGTCGCAACTGTGCAGTGTTAAGCGACCGGAGGGAACATTTAGAAATTCTTGAGAGCTTGCTCAAAGCGGTGAATCCGAGTCTCGCCGCGCGAATCCATAGAATCGATGGTGCCATGGGCAAAAAGCAACGTACGGCGATTATGGAAAATATCGATGCACATTGCCTCGTCGGTGAAGGATTTGTTCTTTTCGCTACTTCGTCACTTCTCGGCGAAGGATTTGATTTGCCGCAGCTAAACACTTTATTCCTCACGCTTCCGCTGTCTTTCAAGGGGCGCTTGGTTCAATACGCCGGCCGCCTCCATCGTGAATGTGCCGGCAAAGATGAAGTTCGCATTTACGACTACGTTGAGCCAGAACATCCACTCACGGCGCACATGCACCGCAAGCGTCTCGTTGCCTATCGGAGCATGGGCTATCAAGTCAGCTCGCATGAGTGAAAGATCTTATTTTTCGGTTAAATCTCACTCAAAGTACGCTTTGACCGTGTATTCCCCAACCATGCGCTGGGTGTTGAAGTGGGAGGCGTTGAGGGCGATGGCGTGGCGCATCACTCGGATGAAGTGGTTGCGCTCGTAATGATAGAGCGGGAGGATGACGTTTTCGAGTTGGTGGTAGAGCGAGGCGGCGGGATCTTTGACGGTGTCGTCGATGGACCAGCCGGTGAATCCTTCGATGCAACCTTCTATCCACCAGCCGTCGAGCACGCTAAGGCTGGGCACGCCGTTGAGGGCGGCTTTCATGCCGCTGGTGCCGCTGGCTTCCATTGGCGGCAGAGGCGTATTGAGCCACAGGTCGACGCCGGCGGTGAGTAGTCGGCCTAGCTCCCAATCGTAGTTTTCGAGGTAAACGACGAGGACTTCCGGCCGCAGGCTGTCGCGCATTTGGTAGATTTGCTGGATGATTTTTTTGCCTGCTTCGTCGCACGGGTGGGCCTTGCCGGCGTAAATGATCTGCAGGCGGCCTTGGCAGGTGGCGATTTCGCGCAGCCGCGCCGGATCAGTGAGGATGAGGTCGGCGCGCTTGTAGGAAGTGGCGCGGCGGGCGAAGCCGATGGTGAAGACTTCGGGGTCGAAGTGGGCGTTCGTGCGGCGGTTGACTTCGTCGATGGCGCGGGCCTTGGCGGCCTGATGCGCCCGCCAGATTTCCTCCTTCGGGATGCGCAGGGCGCTGCGCAAGCTGGCATTATCGGTGCGCCAGCCGGGGATATGGCGGTCGAACAATTGGACAAACGAGGGGGCGGTCCAGGTGCCGAGGTGGACGCCATTGGTGATGGAGTCGATTTGATAGTGATGCAGTCCGTCGTGTGGAATGAGCATCTGGCGGGAAACTTCGGCGTGTTTTTTTGCCACGCCGTTGACGTAGTGGCAGAGGTTGAGGGCCAGGTAAGTCATGTTTAATTCATCGGCGCAGCAGAAGACTTCCGACATGGTGAACAAGTCCGAGCGGTCGAGGACGTGCGCCACGTGGTCGAGCGGAAACTTGTCGTGACCTGCGGGGACGGGCGTGTGGGTGGTGAAGACACATTGCTCGCGAACGGCTTGCACGTCTTCCGTGTTGAAGACTGCGCGATTGAAGCTGCGGGCCCGTTCATCGAGCAATTCGACGCCTAGCAGGGCTGCATGGCCCTCGTTTAAATGGAAGCGTCGCACCTGCTGGTAGCCCAGCGCGCGCAGCATCCGGACGCCTCCCATGCCAAGGATGATTTCCTGGCAAAGCCGATAGTGAGAGTCGCCACCGTAGAGGTAGTGGGTGAGGGTGCGGTCCCAATCCGCGTTCTCGGGCAGATCCGCGTCTAATAGAATGATGGGTAAAACGTGGCCGCTGATGCCGGTGACGATATATTGCCACGCGCGGATGTGGACGGCGCGGCCCTCGATGCTGACTTGCACGCGCTCTGGCAATTCCTGACAAAACTTCGCGACCTCCCAAGCCACTTCCTCTTCCGTCTGCCAACCGCTGGGGTCGAGGTGCTGGCGGAAGTAGCCCCTGCGGTGCACGAGTGTCACGGCGACCATCGGCACCCGCAGATCGGCGGCGGAGCGCACAGTGTCTCCCGCCAGCATTCCCAGGCCGCCGCTGTAGGTCGGCATTCCTGGCTCCAAGGCGATTTCCATGGAGAAGTAGGCGATGGTGTCGCCTTGGCAGGGATTGAGCGAGGGGGGATTCACGCGTCTTCAAGGGGGATTGGTTCAATCTACCACAAAACAAAAAGAATGCGATCTCATCATTGAGCGTCGCCGTGGGCCAAGGAACCGGACGCCATCCATTTCAGAACGCGCCGTGTGAAGATTGCGGGCTAGATTTCGGGCCAATCGTCTTTTGTCCAATGGAGAGGGAGATTGCCGAGGGTGGGGGCACCGAAGCGCTTGCGATCGTAGTAATGAAAAAAGACGCGGGTGCTCCCCGCTTCCTCGATGAACGAGGCGTGGCCGGGACCGATGCGGTCGCCCTCGGACTTGAGGAAAATGCTGCCACCACCGGTAGCGAGGTCGCTTCCTGCGGCGTCTAGGTAGGGGCCCGTGACCTTGCGGCTGCGGCCGATTCGGATTTCGTAGCTGCTGGCAAGGCCTTTGCAGCAGATTCCCCAATTCACAAACAGGTAGTAATAGCCGCGGTGCTTGAGTAGGGAAGGAGCCTCGATGGATTCATGCCAGGCGAGCTGGCGGACTTTTTGGCGTTGCGGGTGGCGGAGTCCGGTCTTGGGATCGAGCTCGATGAGTTGGATACCCGTCCAGAACGAACCGAAGACCATCCACAGGCTGCCGTCCGGATCGGCGAAAAGTTGGGGGTCGATCGCGTTGTAGGGCGTGCGATCGTCGGAGCGGATCACGCAGCCTTCGTCTTTCCAGCGGTAGGCGGGATCCTTGAAGTCGAGTGTGGGGCTGCTGGCGAGGCCGATGGCAGAAGTGTTTTTGCCCCATGTCGAGACGGAGTAATAGAGGAGGTAGCGCCCGCCGCGCTGGATCACGTCGGGGGCCCACAGATGGCCCTTTTGACCCGGGATCATTTCCCGGTGCCACGCGGGGAGTTCCTTGAAAACAGGCTCGCCCTCCGTCCATGTTTTTAAATCCTGCGAGTAGCGGGTGGCAATGCCGTTGCCCGTGGAAAAAATGGACCAAGTATCGCCATGGCGGACGGGTGTTGATGGATCGTGAAAGCGCGGAGTTCTCTGCTGCTGCGGCGTTGGCGAGGCGGCTGCCAATGCGCAGGGCAACGACAGAATCGTGAACAGGATGGACGCGGCGGCTCGTGACAGATCGGACATCGGGGTGGAAAATAGGGGTATAAACAAGATTCCAGTTCGAACTGACGAGTCAAGCTCAGGCAGCTGAGCCGTGTCTTCCTCCCCCCCTGAAAAAACAGCCATTATCGCGCCTTAGCACGATAATGGCTGTTGGATCAAGCGGCAGGCGCTGATTCAGAACGTGTGCCCTTTTCCGGAAGACGCAGCTTTGCCACGTCGTTCGGAGTTCGGAGGTGCCAATAGCGGATTTGAACCGTATTGCTCGACAGCATCAAGCCACTGTTGCATTGCAAGTCTCAGGATGGCGGATCGTGAGATTGACATTTGACCAGCAACGCGGTCGAGGCGGCTGATCATTTCGGTGGATAAACGGACTGGAATAGGGACCATGGTGGTTATTTTAGTTTTTTAACGGTTCGATTCAGATGAATGTTTACGTCGTTATTTATTTTAATGGCATACTTTAGCGATGCAAGCCGAAAAAATACGAGCTGTAAAGCATCCGAATGTTATACGATCGCGCCGGCCCGCACGCCAAGCACAAACCGTTTTTTCCGTGGAACTAGTCTAACTTCGTTTGATTGTGTTGGCTGAAATAGCCATCGCCGGTGTACATACTGCCGTCGTAGTCGGGCAGTGGTCCGGCGTCTGGCGGCAGGGGGATGTTGCCGCAGGTGGCGTCTTGTGGCTGCGAATAGGCAATGTTGACGGGAGTGCCGAGCTTGACGAGGCGATAGAACTTGGGAGAGAGGTTTTCGTGCATGCGGATGCAGCCGTGGGTGCAGGGCTCGTGTTTGACCCAGCCGGTGTGAAAGCCGTAGTTGGGTTTGAATTCACACCAGAACGGCATCGGGGTTCCCTTGAAATTCCAGCCTGCGGGTTTGCTGCTGAGCATGGTTTTTCGAACCATGCTGCCGTTGTAGGCATAACCGTGGGTGTTGGCGCGTTTTTTTTGTTCCTTGTTGAAGATCGTGAAACTACCGGCAGGGGTTGCGCTGCCTGCTGCGCCTACGGATACGGGCATGGCGAGTAGGACGGTCGACCCTTCCATGACGTAAACGCGTTGCCTGCTGAGCGATACCTTCACGCTAACGTTGTTGGGGTTTTTCGGCTGCTGGGTCGGGCGGTCGTAGGCGTGGTACGCTGCCAGACTCCCGCTGCGCGAGGAAAGATTCGAACAGGAGGGTAACAGAGCGGCGGTGGAGATAGCTGCTGCGAGAGTGAGTACGGATTTAAGATTCATGTGCTGTGATTTACGAAGAGCCTCGTGATTTTCAAAAATAATGCAAACTTTGAAACACGGGTAAGATAAGAAAGAGTGGCAAGCGCGAGCGGATCAGGTCGTGCCGATTCGCGTCTTCAATCCCAGGATTCGCGGTTAGCGGGTGCGTTCCCATGCGTCCACGCGATTGTTGACAAACCATACCGACGCCAAACGATCGGGGATGTAGGCAATCTCGGGTCCGACGCCTAGGGTGGAATAGCCGTGGTGGCCATAGGGTCCGTAGTGGCCGATGCCATAGCCGCCGTAGAAGTTGGTGGTGTAAACGGGGCGTGAGCCGACGTAATCCCAGCGCTCTGTTTTCTTTGAATCCGCCGATCCTTCATAGCGCTGCGAAGGGTTGCCCCACGCGAAAAAAACCGCAGAGGGCGACATGCCGCGGGTGATCTGGCCGTGGCTGACCAGATCTTTTTCCTTCGCACTGAGCTCGGCGAATTGATGCGGATTGGCCGCGATCCGGGTCTGGGGCGTGATGGGCGGGACGCACGATGAAAATGCAAAAGCGGCCAGCAATGCGGTGAGGGGTCTTTTCATGACAGTGGTGACTATAAGCCTAGATCGGCAACGATGCAACGGATGGCATCATCATTTTTGATGATTGAGGAGAAACGAGCTTGCCAATGGTGAACCATGAGCGGCAAACTTCCGTCGAACTTTTTCCCAAATACTCCTTATGTCCGACCTTCTCGAAGACGACGATCTCACCGCCGCATTGAAAAAATGTCCCGAGTGGGATTACGAAAAAAAAGCCATCACTCGGACTGTTGAGTTCGAGGAATTTACGGAAGCGATTGATTTCGTCAACGATCTCGCCGAGATCGCCGAGGAAGCGCAGCACCACCCCGACATCATCATCAAGCACACCAAGGTGTCGCTGAAGCTGACCACCCACGACGCCGGTGGCGTGACGGATCTGGATATCGAACTCGCACAGCGAGTGGATAATCTGGTGGACTGACCTTGCCCATTTGCCTTTTTCAAAGCAAGCAGCGCTGCCTCAGTTGGCGGCGCTGTTTTGTTTGCATTAGCGGGGGAGCATCAGCTCATCATCGGTCAAGCCGGTGAGCTTGCCGAGGCCTTTGAGCAAACGGCGCAGGGTGAAAAACAGGAAGATCAGAGTCGGCACGCCGATCACGGCAAAGCCCCAACCCGTGACTCTGGCAATGATGGTGTTGAAATTCTCCAAGGCATCGAACGCCGCCGCGTCAAAGCCGCGAAAAAACCACTGGGCGAGACCCAGATTCATCAGCGAGCTGAGGAAAAATGAGGCGGCAAAGAGTTGGGTCGCCCCCAGCAAGATCCGCTCGTATTCGGCGTGGCTGGAATTCTCGGCCACTCGATTTTCAATCTTCGGGATGTCGAAAATCGAATCGTTGTAAAGAAAGACGCGGATCAACGGCGTCGGCGTCCGGTGGGAGGTGAGAATCGCGATCCCCAGCACCAGCGGGATCAATGCCTCCTTGATCCCGAAGAGCAGCCCCGCGTGCGGCTTCACCGTGCCATTCGCATTCCATAAATAGAGGGTCAAGCCGCCGGAAAGTGCGACCGAAATCAGGCCGAGCGCCGAGAAAAAGTTGCCCTTGCGAGTCTTCAGGTAATGCCACGCCCCGTAGCCGAGCGGCAGAGCCAGCGCGAGGATCATCGCCTTGAGCGGGCCGATGTGCCAAGGTTTGACCATCTTTCCGAGTTTCTCCTGCAGGGCCGGATCCTTGCTGAGGTAGCTCAGAATCAGCACGGGAATGATCACATTGATCAAAATGTTAGCCAGCGGATGCTCTTGCGGTGGTTTGTGATTGGACATGCTGATTCTTCAACGATTCAAAACGCAGAGATTGCTTTGGGAAAGTAAAAAGCCAGTCGCCGTCTCCGAATCTTTGCCGATCCTTGGATACCACGCGTTGATCCTTGGTCTCGACGCATTGATTTTTTACTCTGATATCATCTCAATCCTGCATAATCTGGGTGGGTTGGTGTGGCCGGCGATGAGTGCAATTTAAATCTTGGGGGACTCGATTGCATGTCTGTTAATTGGGATCGGTACCCCGCAGCACGCAGGAGGTTGTGAACGATGAGGCGATTCTCGATTGAGTCGCGCGAACTTCTCTGATAGATTGAGGCATGGAATTCGCCGAAGTCACTTGTCCGACCTGTTTTGAAGTTTTCGAAGTCGCCGTACCACACCCCGATGAAATGCCGACCGAGGTGGACTACGATTGCGAAATCTGCTGCCGCCCGATGATGATTGTCTTCACCGAAGAAGACGTCTACGCCAAAGGGGAGTGAAGAAGTGCGGAGTTTCGAGTGCGGAGTGCGGAAGCTAAAACTCTGAAACTCTGAAACTCTGTGTTGCGCCTTCAGGCCGATTGCGGTAAATTACCAATCAATGACAGCACAGATTGAGATTAACCCAGAAATTTGCAACGGCCGTCCCGTCGTTAAAGGTACTCGAATCACGGTGGATACCATCCTCGGGTATTTGAGCGCGGGTGACACGGTGGATGATGTGATGTTGGCGCACCCCAGCCTCGACCAAGCTGCTGTTCTGGCTTGTATCGAGTATGCGCGTCGCCTGAGCTCTGCACGCACGACCGTGCAACGGGCGTCGTGAATCACCTGCTCGTCGACGAAAATCTCCCAGCATCGCTTCTCGATCATCTGCTGATCGATGGCACTCATGCCAGTGATTTAGGTGAGCGCCCCACCGACCTGCAGCTCTGGCGTCATGCCCGCCAAAATAATTGGGTCGTTCTTACGAGGGATACCGATTTTTTTGATCGACTGATGCTGGAAGGTCCGCCGCCTAAAGTTATCTGGGTTCGACTGGGCAACATTCGGAAGCGCGATTTGGAGAGTACTCTATTGCAACTCTGGCCAAAAATCATCGACCTCATCGAGGAGGCTGACCTCATCGAAGTCCATCCGCATGCGCTCGAAACATTCACCCGCGGTCGTTGAAGTGCGGAGTTTCGAGTGCGGAGTGTGGAATAAAAGATATTCCGCACTCTAAACTCCGCGCTCCGCACTTCTTCCGTCAGTCTTTGCGGGTGAGTTCGACGAAGACGTCTTCGAGGGTGGCGACGTGGCGGAAGAGTGAGCGCAGGGGCCAGCCGTATTGGGAGGCGAGCTGGGCGATGTGTTCGCGGGTGTCGGTGCCGGATTCGACCCAGACGGTGTAGCGGGTCCAGTCGCCATCGAGCGGTTCGGAGGTGACTTTTTTGACGTGGTCGAGGCGGTTGAGGGCTGCGGCGACGACTTCGGTGTTGGCTTGGATTTCGACTTGGATGCGGCCGGCGGCCCGCATTTCGGCGATGAGGTTGGTGGGGGTGTCGGCGGCTTTGATTTGCCCGCCATCGATGATGATGACGCGGTTGCAGGTCATTTCCACTTCGGAGAGGATGTGGGTGGAGATGAGCACGGTGTGGGATTGGCCGAGCTGGCGGATGAGTT
>CAJXYV010000012.1 GCA_913063525.1 uncultured Verrucomicrobiota bacterium | reverse complement strand
AGGAAGACGAGCTCATGCTCATGACTTCCAGTGGCCAAAGCATCCGCATCCGCGCTGCAGAAGTCCGCGAGACGGGCCGCAACGCCCAAGGTGTGAAACTCCTCACCCTCAAGGGCACTGAGAAGCTGCAAGACATCTCGATCGTGATCCCTGACGGCGACGACAGCATCTCTGACGAAGGGGCCTCCGAAGCTGGCGAAGATGTCTCCACCGACGAAGCGATCGACGAAACCGCTGACTGAGATTTGCCGCTATTCCATCATGTCGTCCTGGCGGGAAACCTTTTACGCCAGGGCGGCGATGTGTTCCAGCACGCGGCCGGCGGCAATCATGCCGAAGCTGGCAATGAGATGGGTGGCGCTGCCGAAGCCTGATGAGCAATTGAGGCGCAGGGAGATTTCCTCGGGTTTGTCCTTGGAGACGGTGCCATCGCAGCTGGAGTAATAAGGAGCTTCGTCGGAGTAGACGGCGTCGATGCCGAAGAGGACGGGTTCCTGATGGCGCGGAGTTTTGGGGAAGCCGAAGTCGTTGCGGAGGCCTCGGCGCAGCTGGAGCAGGAGGGGATCCATGCCACTGTAGGCGAGGTCGGTGACGCGGATACGGGTGGGGTCGCGGCGTCCGCCTGCGCCGCCACAGGTGACGGCGTAGATTTTGCGGCGGTGGCATTCGGCCGCGAGCAGGGATTTGTGGCGGGCGAAGTCGATGGCGTCGATGACAGCGTCGAAACCCGCGTCGAGGATTTCGGCGGCGGATTTTTCGTTGAAGAACTTGGGGACGATCCGGACGTCGCAGCCAGGGTGGATGGCGCGGGCGCGGTCAGCCATCGCCTCGGTTTTTTGGCGGCCGATCTGGCCGTCCATGGCGTGAAGCTGGCGGTTGACGTTGGTGATGCAGATCTCGTCGAGATCCACGAGCGTCAGGTGGCCGATACCCGAGCGGGCGAGTGATTCCACCGCCCACGAGCCGACTCCGCCGACGCCAATCACGGCGACACGCGAGGTGAGAAAACGATCCAGCGCCGCCTGGCCGTAAAGCCGGGCGATGCCGCCGAAGCGATGGTGGATGGATTCATTGTCGGGCACGCAGCGGATGTACGGAGCGGCGGCGGTAGAGTCACGACTGGAATGTGTGGAAATGGAATTTTTGGCGGCGGCGGTTTTGTAGGCGGCTTCCTGACGCAGGCTGCGACCAAGGTCTTGTCGCTGGCTTGGATCCGAGGTCTTGAGTGGCGATGATGATAAATCGGGTGAGTTAGTTATACCAAGCTGCTTATTATTTGAATAAGCTCGTATTTAGATTTATCGACTTAAAACAATATCATTTTTAACTTGCCGTAAATAGGACGGCTGATGTAAGTTGCAAATCCTATGAAAAATAGATTTATTGCTAACAGTGTGTTTCCCGTAATCGCAGCGATGGCCTTTCCGTCTTTCGCACAAGCAGGAACTTCGATGGCGCCCGCCACGCAGTCCGATTGTGCGGCAGGCTGGACGCTGGGCCTTGAGCCGATGGCTCTTCGACCATTTGCAGGCGAATCGAATGGCGAGGACAGTTATAACTTCGGTGGCCGTGCCTCCGTCGGCTATCAGTTCAACGATTGTTTCTTCACCCAACTCACCTATCTAGGTTACAGCGGTGATACGCTCGATGAACACAGCGCGGCTGATGTCAATCCGTTGTGGCATGAGAATCATGATCTGGAGGTAAATGCCGTTGACTGGGTTTTCGGCCAGCACTTCAGGCCCGCAGAGAAGCTGAAACTTTCTCCGTTTGCGGGACTGCGCTGGGCCACTGTCAATCAGAGCTTTAATTACTCCGAGGATTCTCCGGTGGAGTCTCCATTTTTCAGCTTGAGAGAAAATGGAGATGCCGCTGATTTTTCAGGCCTTGGCATTGTTGTCGGAATCGACGCGACTCGCTCACTGAGCAACGACCTCTCGCTTTATGGCGTGGTCAAGCAGTCGGTGGTTTTCGGTTCTTCCGACTCCGGCTGGCATAGCACTGAGATCGTCGGAGATGCAGATCCGGTCACTGGTTCCGGTGGCGACAGTCAGGACATTGTCGTATCTATCAGCGAGCTGGGTTTTGGCCTCCAATATGATTTTGCCTACACTGGCGGAGCCGGAAATATTCGCGCCGGCCTTGAAGGGCAATGGTGGGGCGGTCTCAACAGTTCAAACAACCGGATATTGGACGGCGGTTCAATCAACGGTGCCGATTTTGGACTTGCTGGCTTTTCGCTTGCCGCGAATTTCCGGTTCTAAGCTTCTTCTGCGTTCTTGAAAAACGATTCCCAGCCTTCCCCGCGCCAGCGGGGAAGGCTTTTCGTATTCGCGGAGCATGCCGGGAGATAGGATTCAAGCGCCGGTGATTCCGGCGATCCAAAGTGAGGCGAAAATCCTGAAATCCACGGCCACGCCTTCGGCTTGGCGATGGTTCAGCCAAGTGTGCAGCTGGCTGAGCGGGATATGGTGGACTTGGATGTCTTCGGAGTGGGTGCCGCCGCCCTGGGTTTCGCGAGCTAGGCTTTTGGCTTGGAAGAGATGGATGTATTCCGAACTCATGCCCGAGGAAGTGGGGGAGATGGCGAGGAGATCCATTTCTCCCGCGCGGTAGCCTGTTTCTTCGAGCAGCTCGCGCTTGGCTGTTTCTGCGATGGATTCACCTGCAAACTCGGGCTCGTCGCCGACGATGCCAGCCGGCAATTCAATGACGCGGCGCTGGAGCGGGATGCGGAATTGTTCGACGAGGATGATTTCGTTTTCTGGGGTGACTGCGAGAATGCCGACCGCGGCGTCAGAGTGCGGGCGGCGGACAAAGTCCCAGTGACCGATGCGGTAGAGGCCGAGCCATGGGCTTTCAAAAAGAGTCTCGGGAGTGGGCATGAGATGGATTGGTTCAAGAAACGGTGGCAAACGGGCGTAAATAAGGCTACTGCTGCCGCGCTGATGTCCCGCTACGATTTCCAGATTCCCGTCACCTTCAAGCACCGTATCGTTTTCACGCGGGATGCCTTCGCGCTGAGCAACCCCGTTCTGGCGGAGATTCTCAATGAAGGCGGTGGGAGGCGGGCGCTGGTTTTTGTGGAGGAGGCGGTGGCAACTTCATGGCCGGATCTGGAGAATGCGGTGACGGCCTACTTCGGGGCGATGGATCTGGAGTTCCGCGGAATTTCGGTTTTCCCCGGTGGCGAGGCGGCGAAGGCAGATGATCATCTAGTCCGCCAAGTATGGGCGGCGATCGATGCCGCACATCTGGATCGGCATTCTTATGCGCTGGTCATCGGTGGCGGCGCGTTTTTGGATGCCGTCGGCTATGCAGCGGCGACGGCACATCGTGGGGTGCGACTCGTTCGCTTTCCGACAACGACCTTGTCGCAGGACGATAGCGGGGTTGGTGTGAAATGTGCGATCAACGCGTTTGGCAAAAAGAACTGGGTGGGAGCGTTTGCCGTACCCTACGCGGTGATCAATGATTTCAGCTTTTTGCTGAGCCAGGACGAGGAGACGCGCCGCAGCGGTCTGATTGAGGCGGTGAAAGTCGCGCTGGTCTGCGATCGCGGATTTTTTGAATGGATCGTGGAGAACCTGGCCCCGTTGGCGGCCCTGGATCAGGCAACCCTAGAAACCTGTGTGGAAAAGTCGGCGCTGCTCCACGTGCGACACATCGCCATGGGTGGCGATGCTTTTGAAACCGGGTCAAGCCGGCCACTGGATTTCGGCCACTGGGCGGCGCATAAATTGGAGGCGATGACTTCGTACCAGCTTTCCCATGCGCCTGCCGTGGCGGTGGGATTGGCGCTGGATACTTTGTACTCGGCGCGGATCGGGCTGCTGGGGCTGCCCGTTGCCGAGCAGGTGTTGCGAGTTTTGGAGAGGCTTGGGCTCGATTTTTACCACCCGGCGCTGGATTGGCGGGATGGCGGTGGACGGCGGCAGGTGCTGGATGGGTTGGGCGAATTCCGCGAGCATCTCGGCGGTGAACTCACGGTTTTGCTGCTGAAGGACTTGGGCTTGGGCGTCGATGTCCACCAGCTCGATGAGGCGTTGCTGGGAGTTTGCATGGATGAACTGCGGACTCGTTGGGAGAAAAAGGTTTAGGCCTTTTGAATCCAGTGCTTGCATTCCGAGGGAAATCGCGACTAATTTTTGTCATGCGTCTCCGATCCATAACCCAGATGTTGCTGTTCTCAGCCTTTACCGTGTCCGCACAAGCTGCGGTTTCGCTGCCAGCCGATGGCACCGCCGCGCTTCCATCCGCCTCGGCCGGTCCGGTCAAAGAGGCGATGGATGCCTTCCAGGCGGGGCGCCACGCCAAGGCGGTCGAACTGGCAAAGCCCTTGGCAGACCAAGGAAACGCCGAGGCTCTGTACCTCATGGGATTTGCCCACGAGTCGGGGAAAGGCTTGGAGGCTTCGAAAGACAAGGCGCTTGAGTACTATCGCAAGGCGGCTGCGGCCAAGCACAAGGACGCGGTCTATCGCCTCTCCTTCATCCTGTTGGCATCCGACAAGGAAGAAGAACGTGCGCAGGCAAAAGAAGCCCTCGAAACTGCGGCAAAAGAAGATCCTACCGTGGCCGCGCGGATTTTGGGCGAGGCCTATCTGCGTGGACGCCTGAGTCCGACGGCCGACCCCGACAAGGCGATTTTCTGGTGGAAGCGTGCGGCCGATGCGGGCGACGTTCCATCGCTACTCTTGGTGGCACGTTTTTATGAAGGCCAGTTCGGCTTCCCCGAACTGAAAGATGCCAAGGAATCTATGGCGAACTACAGCAAGGCAGCTGGACTGGGTGACGCTGGTGCAATGGCGGCTCTCGGTTCTCGCTTGCTCAGTGGTGATGAAAAAATTCGCGACGAGAAAAAGGGCCGCGAGTGGTTGAAAAAGGCGATCGACGCTAAGGAGTACGCCGCGTACCTCGCCTTGGGCGATTACGAGGAAAACGTCAAAAAAGACCTCAAGGCCGCCTTGACTGAATACGAACGCGGCAAGGACGCTGGCCAAATCGACTGCACCCTCCGCACGGCTGACTTCTACATCCAAGGCAAAGGCGTTGAGAAAGATCCTGCTCGCGGTTACGCATTGCTGGAAAAAGCGGCAGAGGCAGGGAATCCTGCTGCCAACTTCCGCCTCGCGGTGCGATCACTGTCGGGTGAAAAGCCTGATCTCCTCGTCGGCTACAAACACCTCCTCGCCGCTGCCACCGGAAATCTGGTTGAGGCTCAGAACGAGCTCGGGCTGCTTTACCTCTCCGGCAAACTCGCCGTGGCGGACTCCGCTGCAGGGGTTGCTTGGTTGACCCGTGCCGCCCAAGGGGGCTATGCCCAAGCGCAAAACAATTTAGGCACGCTGTACGAACGCGGTGCAGCCGGCTTGACCCAAAACATTGAAAATGCGGGCCAGCTTTATTCGCTTGCCGCAAATCAAGGCCATGGCCCAGCAACGCTGGCGCTGGCCCGTCTCGTCAACGAAGGAGTCGGCACCAAGGCTGATCCCGTCAAGGCATGGGCGCTGGCCACGCTCGCCCAGGAGCGGGGCGAAGAGGATGCCAAGAAATTGGTCGCTGCGATCGCCGAGAAACTCGACGACAAGCAAAAGGCCGCCGCAAAACAGGAGCTCGCAGACATCAAGTCCAACAAAGCTCCGGCACCTAAGGCTGCAACGGATCCCGCGCCTGCAGCTCCTACCAAAAAAGGCAAATAATTCATCATCTCATCCAGCCCGCCCCGGTTCTTCCGGTGGCGGGCTTTTTTATTTATTGAAATTCGTGGGTTCCCGTTCATGGCTTCCGCTTGCCTCTGGCGGTGGACTGATCAGACTGACGCGAGTGAAAGTCCTCATCACCGCTGGCCCCACCCGCGAACCGATTGATCCGGTTCGTTTCCTGACGAATCGTTCGTCGGGAAAAATGGGGTATGCGCTTGCGGGCGCGTTTGCCCATGAGGGCCACTCAGTGCTTCTCGTTTCGGGGCCGACGGAGCTGGATGTTCCCGATCACGTTGACTTCATTCCCGTGGAAACGGCCGCCGAAATGCATGAGGTCGTCTCGCGCTACATTGGGCGGATGGACCTCGCCATCTTCGCTGCGGCAGTGGCCGACTACACGCCCGCGCGGGTGGCGAGCCACAAAATTAAGAAGTCTGGCGGGACATTCAGTCTCGACCTCGTTCGTACCGCCGACATCCTCGGCTCGGCGCGGCAGCCTTTCGGCTTCGGTGGCACGCTGGTTGGATTTGCGGCGGAAACCGAAAACCTCGAGGTAAACGCCCGCGAGAAGCTGATCCGCAAAGATTGCGACCTTGTCGTCGCCAACGATGTTTCCAAAGCTGGCATCGGTTTCGACTCGGATCAAAACGAGATTCTTCTCGTTTACCCCGAACACTCCGAAGCGCTGCCGGTGGCTTCCAAACACGAGCTTGCCCACCAGCTCGTCTCGTCCATCAGCCGACTCCACGCCGAACGCATTTCTTCGCCGACTTCTCACTCAAATTCACCATGACCGATCTCGAACTAGCCACCCACGCCGCCCTCGAAGCGGGAAAACTTCTCCGCCAAAACTTCGGCAGCGATGCCACGGTCGATGAATCCACTGAGCATGACATCAAACTCGCGCTGGACAAGGAATCTCAGGATCTGATCACCGGCATTCTTCTCGGGGCCTGCCCGGGCGATGCACTCTACGGCGAAGAAGGCATCGCTGGTAACCAAAAGTCACCGCGCCAGTGGATCGTCGACCCTATTGATGGCACCGTGAATTTCTTCTATGGCATTCCCCATTTCTGCGTTTCCATCGCGCTCCGCGTGGACGGCGAAATTGTCGTCGGTGTCATTCATGATCCGATGGTGGGGGAAACGTGGACCGTTGAAAAAGGTGGACCCGCCCTGCTCAATGGTCGCCCCATCGCGGCCAGCAAGCGCGACAGCTTGGCGGAATCGATCCTCTTCGTCGGCTGCGGCAAGGACGAAGAAGCCCTTCGCACCGGCATCGAACGGTTTCACCGCGCCTCGCTGCGCGCTAAAAAAATGCGAATGATGGGCTCCGCAGCCCTCGGCATGGCCTACATCGCCTGCGGTCGTCTTGATGCCTATATCGAATCCCGCATCTCTTTGTGGGACATCGCGGCGGGCAAGTTGCTCATCGAAACCGTTGGCGGCACGGTCGATCTCACGCCTGTGGCTGGCCACGAAGACGCCTACTCCATCGTCGCCACCAACGGCAAAGTCCCTCTTCAGGAAATCCTTTGAACGTCTCACTCTTCACTTCTAACATCTCCTCATGACTGGCATCGGCTACGACGTTCACCAATTTTCGGAAAACCGTCCGCTGGTCCTAGGTGGAGTGACCATTCCCCACAGCCACGGGCTCGTTGGGCATTCCGATGCCGACGTCCTCTGTCACGCGATTGCGGATGCAGTCCTTGGGGCGATGGGGCAGCCCGACATCGGCTTTTTTTTTCCACCGGGTGATCCCTCGTGCAAAGACATTTGTTCGCTGGAAATCCTCGTGAAGTGCCGCGAGCTCGCAGCGGCAGATGGCCTTACCATCATCAACGTCGATTCCACGCTCATTGCGGAGGCTCCTAAAATCCTGCTCTACCGCGATGCCATGCGCCGCAACATCGGCACCGCCCTAGGCATCGACCCAGAGCGTGTCGGCATCAAAGCGACGACTAATGAAACCATGGGCTTCATCGGCCGCAAGGAAGGCATTGCTGCCCTCGCCGTCGCACAGATCGAGCGTTGGTGACTAACAAGCGGCTGATTGGCCGATGGCATCGCGGACCCGCCCTTCGATCAGCTCCGCCAGTTGGGCTTCGCCCTCCTCGCGCAGGAAGCTGCAGTAGTTCGATGCCACCGCCTCGAGATCACTCGCGTATTCAGGCCCGAGCACTTCAAAGCCGGTGAGGGCTTTTTCGAAATGCCTGCGCGCCCAGCTGCGGTCGCCTGACTGAAGCAGAACCAGCGCGAGATTGTTGTGGGATTGCGCCGTATCCGGGTGCTCGTCGCCCAGCAATTTGCGGCGGGTTTCCAGCGCGATCATGTGCATCTCCCGCGCCTGTTCGTAGAATCCCGCCGCATGGTAGAGTGCTCCTAGGTTGCTAGAAACGGTGGCGGTTTGCTCGTGGTCTTGCCCCAGCTGGGAGTGGAGAATTTCCAGTGCACGCAAGAAGTAGGCTTCTGCGGCTTCCAGATTGCCGGCCGCCTTGGCGAGAAAACCGAGATTGTTCGCCATCGCCGCTACGTCGAGCAGCAGTGGTGGCTCGTGGCGTTCGAAAAAATCGATGGCCAGCTTCCAATGTTTGCTCGCCTGCTCTTCTTTGCCGAGCGTATCGTAAGCTGCGCCGAGACCGGCGTGCAGGCGGCCGATCTGCGCCAGGCGGTCGGGCCGATCCTCGAGCTGGTCGATCGCCTGACGGTAGTCGTCGCGGGCCAGTTCGTAGTTTCCGAGTTCGCGGTGAATGTCGCCGCGTATCTCCAGAGCCGAGGCAAAGGCATCGATGCTGTCGAGGTTTGTGCTGAGCGTTTGTTGGCATTTTTCCACTGCAGCCGTGACCGCATGCAGTGCCTCGCTGAGGTTTCCCGCCGCCCGCAGAGATTCCACGCGGTCTTGAAGAATGCTGATGAGTGTGGCTGTGGATGAGTCCATAATTTTTTTAAGGATTGATAGTACTATCGGCCATTTTTCGGCGATGACGAGCTGAAATCACCCGCCGGGCAAAGTCTTTCGAGCAACTCACCGCGCGAAACCGGTAGCCCGTCCAGTGCATCGCGCAGAGAAATCTCAGCTTTGCACTGACGATTTGATACGCCGAGAAGCCGCGCGAGCTCGTTTTCAAAGTGTTGAAACGCCCTCAGGCTCGGTGCCGCCGTTTCCAGATGGTCCAAGGCCCGCTTCAGCAAATCGTAAAGCTCCGGCTCGGGGTGTTCGGGCTCTATCGCCATTTCTAGCAGTTGGCAGCAATAGGCAGCGAGCAAGGTCGAGGTGTAATTGCGGCGCAGCCCCTCCCGCCATTGGCGGATCGCGACCTCGCGCAGGCGGTGCAGATCACCTTGCCGCGCTCGACTCAGCGTGATCTCCCCGCCAAAAAAAAGATCCAGCTGTCCGCAAAACTGGCTTTTCGCCCGTCTGGCGCCCTTCGCCACCGTTTTGATCAAACCTTGCGTTTCGCTGAACCAGTGAACGATTAAGCTGGTTTCCGTCAAGCGGGTCAGTCGGATCACGATGGCTTCCGTCGGTTGCACGCGGCAGGATTTTGGAGGTTATCCCTCTTTTTTAACGATGCGCTTGGTCGGCTTTGGCTTGGTCGCAGTCGTCGCAGTTGTTTTCGGCTTGCTTGCAGTTGCTGGCTTGGGTTTGACCGCAGTGGAACTCGACTTGGACTTGGTGGCGCTCGAAGCCGCAGTTGATTTTGCAACCGTTTTGGACCGTGCAGTGGCCGGCGTTGACTTGGTAGTCGATTTGGCAGAGGAAGAGCTGCGGGAGGTTTTTCTGGTGCCAGAGGTGGCCGACTTGGTTCTGCTCGCGACGGAGGTCTTCACGAGCGGAGTCTTGCGTTTGACGCTGCTGGCGGGGTCGAGCGGGATCGAGTTTTGCGGCGGTTGGTCGTTTTTGGCGATGATGGGAATTTCATCGGACTTCAGCTCGTGCGGTGAAGGCGACTTGCCGCTCTTGCGCCATTTTGAGGGATTGTCCGCCCACGCTTCGACGTAATTTCCGTTTTCGTCGAATGGTCCGACGCCTGGCTGCTGTGTTCCTTTGCTGAGGCCGCCGCCACCACCAAGATTTCCGCAGCTGGAGATCAGCAGAGTAAGGGCAGCAAGTAGGGGAATCCACACAACCGGTTTCATTTGCGGAATGATGAAGAATCGGGCTGCTTTGGCAAAGCATTGTTACCCTCCCGCGAACTTTTTTCGTATTTTCGTCGCAGACGGTGCGGTCCAGCCTTGCCAAGGTGACTAAAGCCAGTATGATGCATCCTGAGCAGGTTTTTCCTACCTCCGATGCCCGCATCAGGCCGCGTGCTTTCCGATTTGCCTCCATCCACGGGCGGTGAAATCGGTCTCCGGCCAGGGAACCCGGAACCGCCTGTCTCGCGGGCGGCGGCGCAAAGCTGGCTTGCTCTGACACAGGTGAAGTCCCCTTCCGCAGGCGCTGCGGAGCTTCACCCCGGCACCAAAAAGCCGGATTGGTCGGAGTCATGTCAGTCAGCACGAGGTCCTTCCAGCATTGCCGGGCTCCTGAGCCCGCCGCGCCGGGCCGCCTGAAACCACGACCCCAACTGACACCATGTCAAACGCAACACAAGATTCCCGCAATTCGGGAGACAGCCGTCGCCGCCGCTCACGCGGAGGCTCCAACCGCAACAAAAACCAGAACGAAGACCGCCGCAGCAGTGGTGGCCGCCGCCAAGATGGCAACCGCTCCGAGGAATTTCGCCCTCAAGCTCCCCGTCCGTCCCGCACCTATGCACCGGCGAAACTGAGTTTCTGGCAAAAAATCCTCAAAGCCATCGGCCTCTACAAGCAGCCCTCGCCCCCATCTCGCAAAAGCCGCCACTCCGAGCCGTCGACGCCCTTTCCCACGACTCGCGCTCCCAAGTCAAACACCCGCAATGCACGCAGCGACGAAGGCGAAGCGCGCGCGCCGCGTGAGCCACGCGAACCGCGTGCCCCTCGCGAGCCACGCGAAAAGCGCCCGGAAGGTGATCGTGGCCCAGCGCCAGAACGCTCACCCCGCGGTAACCGCAGTGGCGAACGCTCGCGCGGGGGTGACCCGAGCACGGTCGAGTCTGCCCGCGTTTACGTCGGAAACTTGTCCTACGACGTGAGCGAACAAGACCTTCAAGAGCTTTTCAAAGGGGTTGGTGCCGTGCGAAATGTCGAGATCGTTTATAATCGCAGCACCCATCGCTCCAAGGGCTACGGCTTTGTGGAAATGCTGCGCATGGACGAAGCCGTCCGCTGTGTGGAAGTCCTGCACGACCAACCCTTCATGGGGCGGAAATTGACCGTGTCCGGTGCCAAGTCCAAGGGCCAAGACGAACGCGAAGACCAAGAAGCTCGCTCCGAAGGCGAACCGCGCCGCGTTGTGCTCGCCTCAACCGGACCTGCAGTGGTCGCCGTGCCTGTTGAAGCGGCCGCCGAACCAAGCATCCAAACGATCGTCGAGACCGTGACGGAAGTCACCGTGGTTGCTGCAGCAGAAGCACCCGCCGTGGCCGAGGTCGCCGATCTCGAAGCCCGCTACGGCTTTGAGCCGAAGGAAGAAACCGAAGAAAAGGCCGGCCAGGCCTGATCGATATCGTATCGATTCCGTTTACTCGAAACCTCCGTCCGCATCCGCGGCGGAGGTTTTTTTTGGCGAAGTATTTGACGATACTGGGGAGAATTACCAAGCGGGGTCCTGCTGGCGGGCGGCTTCATAGAGGATGATGGCCACGGCCGTGGAAAGATTGAGGCTGCGGGTGCCGCCGGGTGCCATCGGGATGCGCAGCGCGTGATTGCCTACTTCGACGACGAGGTTTTCGGGCAAGCCGCGGGTTTCGGGGCCGAAGACGAGGTAGTCGCCGGCGCGGAAGGCGGCCTGCCATGGCGATTGGGTCGCCTTGGTGCTGAGAAACCAGAACTGGGCGTCGCTTTCGGCGGCGGCGCGGAGTTCGTCGAAGGATTTCCAGACCTTCAGCTTGACGTCCTGCCAGTAGTCGAGACCGGTGCGGCGGACGTATTTGTCCTCCAGCGAAAACCCGAGCGGCTCCACGAGGTGCAGCGTGGAGTCGGTGGCCAGCGCGAGGCGCCCGGCAGCTCCGGCGTTGTGTGGGATTTCGGGTTCAAAGAGGACGATGTTGAACATGGCGGTTTTTTACGAAGGCTCCTTGCGCCGCGCCAAGGTGATAGACAGGCCGAGCACGCCGATGAATATGAGATAGCAGCCCAGCAGTTCTAGATAACTCCGGCATGTGCGCGGAACATCAGGCGAAAAGGTCGGCCCCAGCGTGGCTTTCCAAAACCGCGAACTTCCGATGACTCGATTGAAAACGCACAAGATCAACAACGCAGCGCCGATCAGCCCAGAGCCAGCGTGATTTCCCAAAGTCGAAAAAAAGTGCAGCATCACCCGGCGGTGGCGGAAGATCGTGATCAAGGTGACTAATGAGATGAAGATCATAATCCATATTCCCGGAAACTTGATTCCTAGAATATCCGACACGAAATCTTCGATTTCAGAGACAAATGCGGCGATCAAGGCGAAGGCCATGACGCGGCAGACAGGCCTGTTCGGCCCTGCATGGGAAGCCGCGCCGAGCACGACCGCCGCTGAAGCGAAGAGTAGAAATGCCCGCAGCAGATCGACGGTTGCCCGTTCGATTGGTGCCCCAGGGCGGTTAGGTAGCCAAGCAGGCAATAAGATAGCCACCGCGCCGAGGCAGATCAGAATCCCCCGCACCAAGGTGCGTCTCCACGAGGGTTTCCGTTGAGTTTTGAGTGTTTCACCAACCACAAGTGCTTTGCCTAAAGGTTTACCCGCCCCCGTGCAAGGGCCGATGCAGCGTCAACTTCCGCGTATGCGACGGATCCTCGGTCTGTGCGCGGCATTATTGACAATTTGCAGGTGCTTCTGGCGGCGATCTGGCTAAAGATGGCGAATGCGCCCGCTGTTTGAAGAGCTTGATTTCCGTCCCACGCCGCTGGGTGATCTGATTTTGCGCCGTCGGCGGATGGCGATGCTGGATGATTTGATTGTCTATGAGGTGTTACTGGGAGATGCGTTTTTGATGTCGAGTTTGTTCCACGACGTGGAAGAAGCGCTGGCGGATCTGGGGCTGGCGGCAGTGGCGGGAAAAAAGCTGGACGTGATTGTCGGTGGGCTGGGGCTCGGCTACACGGCGGTGGCTGCACTGCGCGATCCGCGGGTGGCTGAGCTACTGGTCGTCGATACGCTGGCGCCCGTGATCGAGTGGCACGAAAAAGGGCTGGTGCCGCTGGGGGCCACGCTGACGGGCGATTCGCGCTGCCGCTTCGTGCATGCGGACTTTTTCGCACTGGCGGCCTCCCCCGAGCTGGGATTCGACCCATTGCGGCCCGGTCGGCGCTTCCACGCTGTGTTATTGGACATTGATCACTCGCCGCAAAATCTGTTGCACGAGGAGAACCGAGCGTTTTATAGCGCGGCGGGTTTGCACCGCCTAGCCGCGCAGTTGCTGCCCGGCGGGATCTTTGCACTGTGGTCTGACGATGCGCCGGATGAGGCGTTCCTCGCCCACCTCGCGGAAGTTTTCGAGGCCCCACAGGCGCACGTCGTGAAGTTCCCCAATCCGTTGCTGGGCCGTGATTCGGAGAGTACCGTGTACGTTGCGCGGAACCTACAGCCCTGTGGGGTGTCAGATTTGCAGGTTGCCAATCGTCCTGCGTTGGAGTAAATTCGCTGCCCGGCAGGAACCTCATCCTGAAAAACTGCCCGATCAATCGACCTTCATACCGCCGTGGGATTTTTGGATGCCATCAAACGCTGGCGGTTGGCCCGACAGGGACTCTCGTCAGGAAAAAAGCGCCGGATTCATAGCGAAAACCCGGTCGTCCGCGCGTTGGAAGAAAGCACATGGGTCAAACTCGCGCTTTACGCCGCTTTTGCCATCGGGAGTGCTTTGCTCGTCCTTCGAAACGCTGCGTGCACCGCCTTTGCAACGGATCCGTTTAAAGGGATGCTATACGGCCTCACCATTTCAATCACCGCAGTCGTTCTGTTTCATGTTAGTTTGCAGGGATCTTGCCGTCGCAACAGCCGCGTGCTGCTGGTGTTTGGCACCTTGGTGGGCCACTTGCTGATGGTTCGCTTGGCGATGGGCTTGGCGGATGTGGGGGCCATCTCCGATGGATTCCGGTTTTTTATCGTGCCGTTTGCACTTGCGCCGATGCTCCATGGAGTCTTGTTGGGGCGGGCAGTCGCTTCCTTCTCAGCGATGTTCGTCACCTTGATCGGCTGCCTACTGGTTCCCCAGGCTGACGTCCTCAGCTACATGATCCTCAGCCTCGTCAGTGGGATGACCAGTGTGCTGTTGGCCTATCAAGTCCGCAAACGGCTGCAACTTCTTCAGGCTGGGATTTATGTCGGGGCCGTCACGCTGGCGCTCGGCCTCGTTCTTGGGCGTTTGGACATCCTCGCGGTTTTTGGCCCCGACTCGGTCAATCACCTGCAGGCCTTTGGCACCGGCAGTGCTCTGGCATTTGGCACGGCCATTGTCACCGCCCTGCTGATCAGCGGCCTCTTGCCTCTGTTTGAGGGGATCTTCCACCTCACCACGGACATCAGCTGGCTGGAACTCAGCGACTTGAATCACAAACTGCTGCGCCGGATGCAGCTCGAAGCGCCAGGCACCTTTCACCACAGCCTAGTGGTGGCCGCATTGGCGGAAGCTGCTGCCGAAAAAATCGGTGCCAATGCCCCGATGTGCCGCGTTTGTTCCTATTTCCACGACGTCGGCAAACTTAAAAAACCCGGCTACTTCATCGAAAACCAACACGAGGGCGCGGAAAATCCCCACGATTCCCTTACCCCGACGATGAGTGCGCTGGTTGTCGTCGCTCACGTCAAAGACGGTGTCGATCTCGCCGTGAAAAACAAACTCAACCCCCGCATCATCGATGTGATCCAAGAGCACCACGGCGATTCGCTTGTTTATTTCTTCTACCGTCGGGCACAAGAACAGAAGAAGGCCGAGATGGAAAAGGTCGATCGACGCCTCGAAAATGCCGAAGATCTACCCACCATCGACGAAAAAAACTTCCGTTACCCAGGTCCGCGCCCCAGCAGTCGCGAAAGCGGCATCATCGCCCTCGCCGATACCATCGAAAGCGCCTCGCGTTCGCTCCGCAAACCGACCCCGGCCAAGATCCGCACCCTGGTCGACGACCTCGTCCGCGCCAAAATCAACGACGGCCAGCTCGACGCCTGCCCCCTCACCCTGCGGGAACTCGCCATCGTCAAAGAAAGTTTCTCCTCCACCCTGCGCAGCATGCTCCACAGTCGGATCGACTACCCGAAAGAAGACGACCGTCCTAGCGCCACCAAACGTGTGGCGACCGACGCCACCCAAGGCGGCCGCGTCATCCCGATGCCCAAGCGCGCCTAAGTCTCCCCACCCGCACTCCCCACCTCCATGTCGCTCGAAGTCATCATCGGCAACAACCAGCAAGTCACCGAAATCCCGGAAGGCTGGCTGACCGCGCTCGAAAGCATCGCCCACGAAGCCGCGCGCCTCGCCATGGCCCATGCTACCGAGGAGGACGCACCGCTTTTCCACCTCGCCACTCTTGAAGTCGCCTTGGTGGACGACATCACCAGCGATCAAGTCCACCGCGACTTCATGGACATCGAAGGAGCCACCGACGTCATCACCTTCCACCACGGTGAAATCGTCATCGGGGCCGAAGTCGCCGAGCGCCAAGCCGCCGAGTACGGCGAACCGCTGGCACGCGAAATCCTCCGCTACTTCATCCACGGCCTGCTCCATCTAGCCGGTCACGAAGACGCGGACCCTGCCGAGCGCGTCGCCATGGAAGCCGCCCAGGAAACCATTGTCACCCAGCTCTGGACCATCGAGCTCCGCGAGCGCCTCGGTTTCTGATCCTTCCGCGATGATTTAAGTCCTGACTCCCCCCGTCAGATCATGTCCGCCAAAAAGAAAGCTCCCCCCAAAGAACCCGCGTCGTTGTTCGTCCCTGAAAAGATCGCGCCGCTTGTTCACGTCTTCCGCTATGAAAAAGTCCTGCTGGATTCCGATCTCGCGGAACTCTACGGCGTGGGAACCAAAGTTCTGAACCAGGCTGTCCAGCGGAACTTGGATCGTTTCCCGAACGATTTCATGTTTCAACTCACTCAAAATGAATTTGAGGAGTTTGATTCTTTAGGGGCGCAGTTTGTGACCTTAACCGCCCAACCACCAAACTTGAGGTCACAATTTGTGACCTCAAGTTTGGAGAGCGCTGATCCGAAGTCGAAGATTGCGGCCTCAAGATCTCACGGCGGGCGTCGCACGCTTCCCTACGTTTTCACCGAACAAGGAGTTGCCATGCTTTCCAGCGTTCTTCGTTCGCCGCGTGCCGTGGAAGTGAACATCGCGATCATGCGGACCTTTGTTCAACTTCGCCGCCTGATGGACTCAAATGCCCTGCTTGCGGAAAAAATCCACTCGCTCGAAGCCAAGTACTCCGGACACGACGATCAATTCCAAGTCGTCTTCGACGCGATCCGCTCGCTCATCACCACGGCAGACGCACCCAAACGGGAGATCGGCTTCCGCACGGATTGAACCCTTGCATCCTACTTGATCCCGTGGAGCTTCGCAAACGCGGCGGCGGCTTGTGCGGCGGCGGGATCCTCCTTGGGCCAGTAGTCGTAAATGTTGTGCAAGGTCTTATCCCGGTCTTTGCCTGGTGGCAGGGTCATCGCCCATTGGCCGGCGACTTCGGGTTCATAACTGGCAATCGTTTTGGCATAACTGCAAATCGCGCTGTTTTTGGCGGGTCCGTCGGGGGCGTTCGTCAGCCATTGACCTGCGGCTTGGTAATCGTTTTGGGTCCAGTTTCTGACCATTTCCTGAATCTTGTTGTCGGCCTTGTCGGCGGGCAAATTGGCTCCCATCCATTCGACCCATTGGCCCGCGTCGCCTCTCCGGGCAGGGTCGCCATGGTCATCCAGGCCATCGGCAAAACTCACCAATTCGTCGGGTGTCAGCTTGGCGTTGGCCGCCCATTGGCTGGCCGTCTCGAAACCTTCACGCGATGCGGAATCGCCCAGTGAGCGGATGGCACCACCCAGCGCTTTTTGCCGCGCCTTGTCGTCTCGGATCGTGGCGAGATAATCGCGCAGCGCACCCAAGGTGGCCGTTCTTTCGGTCGATGTATTGGCCGCGCGGGCAATCTGAGAAATCGCTCGCGACGCGTCCTCAATCCCAAGTTCGCCAATCAGCTGAAACGCGAGTTTCGGATTCTGCGCGGCAGCACCGCGGATTAAACCCTTTTTAGCATCGTCGGTGATCAGGTCGGGAAACTTCTCGGAGTTTTTGCGCACCCAATCCACCGCGCCCAGTGGATCGTCCTTGGCCCAACGGCTGAGCGATGAGGTAATGAGGTTTTTTTTCATCCCGTCGTCTTTGAAAAGATCCGCCGACTCGGAGAGCAGCGCCAGCGACGCCTGCGGGTGTTTGTCGGCCAGCGTCATGATCGAAAACCCGATCAGCCCTTGGCGCATCTCGTCCTTGAGTTCGGAGCTGGCGCGGATCTCTGCCATCACGATTTTTAACTGCGCGGCGTCCAGCGACATCATCCGATCCATCAATTCCAAGATGCGCTTTTGTCCGGCCTCGTCGGGTGGCCCGCCTTTGTCCTTCTGGGCTTCCAATTCCTTGGCAAAAGCGATGATCGCTGCCGCCGTTTGTTTGGCAATGGCCTCTTTGTCTTCGCGTGGACGTCTGGTGGCGCGGAGGGGACTGGCCGGATGGTTTGGATCGAGAACGATTCCTTGCTGGGCGGCTTCGGCGACGAGCTTTTCATGTTTCACCCGGGCGGCGGCCAACTGCTGCTGGTTCTGCCAACCGAGCGTGGCCCCGATGGCGAGAATCAAAACGGAAACGGCGATGGAAATTTTCATGAAACTGCGGAGAAGGTTATTGGAGTTGCTTGAGGATTTTTGCGCGCCGCTGGTCATCGACGATTTGTTCGGCGAGTGCACGGGCCTGCTCTTTGTTTTCGCTTGCCGCCCAACTTTCCAAGAAGGTGCCCAGCACCTCGTCGTTGCCGGTCGCGGTGTTGTATTGGACCGCGAGATCTGCCGCCTCGGCAAAATTCATTTTTTGATTTGCCAGCATCGCGTTGGCGAGAGCGTTGCCTGTCGTTTTGCCCAACGATTCCGGGGCTTGAGCGCTGACCCAGGTCCGCATCGCATCGAAATCTTCGCGGGTGGCTTTCTTTTGATTGCTTTGAAACTTCGATTCCACCGCTCTTTCGACACAGGCGGTCCGTTCCTCGGGGGTGGCGTCGATGCGCTTGAGATATTCGTCCACTTTGGAATAGCCGTCATTCCTCACCATGTTTGAAGCTTGCTGGGCGAGTGCTTGCGCCTGTTCTTTGGCAGGCACTTGGCCGCGGACCAGATCTGCAAAAGCCCGCTGGTCGGCCTCTTTGACCGAATTGGACAGGTCTCGCGCCAGATCTCCGCGCTGGTCTTCGGGCAGTCCCGCCATTCGACTGGCGGCGGCCGTGGGATCCTTGCCGAGGAGCATGCCGATCAGTTGCCCCTCAAATTGACGGCGCGACTGACTTTTACCGTCGAGCGCCTTGCTGTCGAAGGTGCCTGCGGCGATTTGCTGGTCGAACCACGCCGTGGCCTTGCCCAAATCCTTGTCGGCCCATTTCTGAAACGCCTGGCTGAGCTGCCACGTTACCATGCCAAACGAATTCGGCGAATTCTGAAGGCGATCGCTGAAGCGGGTCAGCGCGAACTCGGGGTCTTTTTCGATCAGTCGCCCGAACAGTGTGGACTCCAACATCTGGCGTGCCTCTGCGGTCAGGTCGAGCCCCGCGATTTCATCCAACGCAGCCACCAGTTCCTCCTTCGACATCGCCTGCACCTGTTGTTGTAGGCGGATCAGCGAACGCATGTCGCCCATGCCGCCACCTCGTTGCCTGTCGGCAAATTGCTGCCCGAGCTTTTTCCAGTCCAGCCGCGACTTGTCCTTGGCGCCTTTTCCCGAAGTCCCTTTCGCGGTATCGGGACCACTGCCTGCGGCGTGAATGGCCGCGATGCGCTGGCGCATCAAGGTGCTTTCCTGTTCCAAGGATTCGATCGACTGGTGCTGGTTGGCGAGCCAGCCGCCAACGGCCACCAACGCAATCGCGGGCGGGATGAATAAGGTGGGTTTCAATTGTCGATGTATCAGAAATTCCGTGCCTCGCGTCAATCGCCATCTTGTCAGCCTGGATCGTGAAGCGGCGCGGCAGGTGATGCTGGACTGGGATTTGGCGGCTGTGCAAATCAGGCGGGATGAGCGTTGACGCGGGGGGATTTCTGTACATGATGTGGATCGTAATCCGCACGCAGGAACCCTAACTGATTCATCCAATGACCCTCATTCGCCGTCTCTTCATCGTCGCCTTTGCGGCTTCGCTCGTCACCATGGCCGTCGCTCAAGATGGTAAACTCCACATCGCCACGGTGGATATGCAGGAGCTTTTCAAGCAATACTACCGCACCAACGAGGCGCAAAAGCAAATCAACGTCGAGCGCGCCCGCATCCAGAAGGATAACAACGAGCGTCTCGCCCGCATCCGCGAGCTGGAAGACACCCTCGGCAAGCTCCGCAAGCAGCTCGAAGACCCGGCGATCAACGATTCCAAGAAGCAAACGCTCTTCAAGGACTGGCAGACGCAGCAGCAAGAGGGCATCGCCCTTGACCGCGAGCGCCGCGAGTTCCTGCAACGCCGCAACCAAGCTCTCAACGAGAAAATGGTCCAACGCATGAAGGGCATTCTTGAAGAAATCCGCAAACTCGTGGAAGAAAAAGCCAAAGTAGAAAACTTCGACTACGTCTTCGACAAGTCTGGCCTCAGCACTTCCCAAGTCCCGTTCCTGCTCTACACCAAGGACGCCACCGACATCACCTCGGGCCTCTTGAAGACGCTCAACAAGGACGCTCCCGCCGGTTCGCTGCCTGCTGAAGGCGATGTGAAGCCCGAGCTTCCGAGCGCTGCTCCTGCGGGCAACGAGTAATTCCACCCCTGGCTTTTTCCCCGAGTTGGCTTTTGCCCTCACGCTTTCCGAGCTCGCCCGTTGGGTCGATGGTGACATCGTCCGGGGCGGGCTCGACTTGTCTCTGGCGGGGATGGCTGCGCTGGATGCGGCGGGTCCGCAGGATGTCAGTTTTCTCGGCAATGAAAAATACCACGGCCAGTTCCTGAAAACCCAAGCTGCGGCGGTCATCGTCCCGCGCGGGGTGACGGATGGTCCCGCAGCTTGTGCGCTGGTGGCGGTGGACAATCCCTCGCTGGCCTTTGCGGTGGTGGTGCGCCATTTTGCAGCAGCGGTGAAAAAGTTCACCCCCGGCATCCATCCACGCGCCTTTGTCGATCCCACGGCGGTTCTCGATCCCACCAAAGTCTGCATCCACGCGGGAGCGGTGGTCATGGCTGGCGTGAACATCGGCGATGGCTCCGACATCGGCCCCAACAGTGTCATTTACGACGACGCCGTCATCGGCCAAGACTGCCGCATTCTCGCCAACGTCACCGTGCGCGAACGCTGTGTTTTGGGCGACCGCGTCATCCTCCAGCCCGGGGCAGTCATCGGCTCCGATGGCTACGGCTATGAATTTTCCCAAGGACGCCACGTCAAAATCGACCAAGTCGGGATCGTCGAAATCGCCAATGACGTCGAAATCGGGGCCAACACCACCATCGATCGCGCGCGTTTTGGCAAAACCCAGATCGGCGAAGGCTCGAAAATCGACAACCTGGTCCAAATCGGCCACAACGTCGTCATCGGCAAACACTGCCTGATCATCTCCCAGACCGGCATCTCGGGCAGCTCCCATCTGGGCGATTACGTCACCTCGGCGGGCCAAGTCGGGATCGGCGGACACGTCAGCATTGGCGACAAAGCCGTGCTCAGCGCCCGCACCGCAGTCACCACCAACCTCCCCGGTGGCGAAGTCTACGCAGGCAAACCCGCCCTGCCGATGCGCGAAGACATGAAACTCCAAGTCCTCGTCCGTCGCCTGCCCAAGCTCATCGAGCGGGTGAAAGCGCTGGAAGCCGCGCTGCAGAGTCAGGGGAGCGCGGAATAAAGCGAAACGTGGAAGGAGTGAGGTCGCGGAGATTCTTTAAAGGATAACGACCTCAGTTCTGGTTGGCGGCAACGGGGGTGCGACCTACTGCAAAACGGTATTTGCCGATGGCATCGACAATGCCGTTGGCAATGGCGGCTTGATAGGAGGGGTTTTCGATCAGGCGGGCCTCGTTCGGGTGGCTCATGAAGCCGCCTTCGAGCAGAATCGCTGGGTGGCGCACGCCGGAAAGCACGCTGAAGCGGGCGCGCTTGATGCCGCGATCGAGGGTGTTTTGGCCGAGCCGACGGAGGATCGAGCCATGGACGGAGGTGGCGAGTGCGATGTTGGCGGAGTCGTGCTCATTGCCAGCGCGGGAGGTCAGGTCGGCTTCTTTGAAGACGTGTTCGTAGTTTGGAATGCCCGGCGGCGACAGGGTGAAGGTCTCGATGCCGCGCGCGGTGCTGTTGCCCGAATTGAAGTGGATGCTGACGTAAATCGCGTTTCCCTTGACTGAGTTGGCAAAATCGACGCGCTGCTGGAGTGACAGGTAGAGATTGCTGTCGCGGGTCATCACGACCTTGAAACCTTTGGATTCTAACTGAGTTTTGACCCGATCGGCGACGTTGACGTTGTAGTTGGCCTCGGTGCCGAAGGGATTGGTCGCTCCGGGGTCTTTGCCGCCGTGGCCGGGATCTAGCACCACCGTGTTGAAGTCGCCAGCGTTCTGGATGAAAGTCGGGCGCAGCACGGGATCGATCAATTTCGAAAAATCCACGCGGGAAACATAAACTTTTTCGCCGACGGTGGCGATGGGGTGGCTGAAGATGAATTTCACGTCGTTCATCAGGCATTCGTTGCCTCCGACTTTGAGCGACATTTGGACTTTGGCATTCTGGAGAACCACGGAATCACCCAAGCGCGTAACTTTATCGAAGTTATAAAAACGCTTGATGCCGCCGATGGAGATGTAGTCGCGACCATCGATTTTGGTGAGCTCCCAGCCCGAGGCAGGAGCGGCGGCATGAGCGAGAGCCGTCGTCATCGCAAAAACGAGCGGCAACACACCACAGGCTAGCCGCCTAGTTACGGGGTGACAAACGGATTTGAGGAATGAAAGATCAATCAGCACGGGTTTCGGGGAAACCCTATCGAGGGGCGACTGAATGACAAACGGATTTGTTCGGCGGAAAGGCCCCTGTTGTTACTTGCCCCAGCGCGTGTTGGGCTGGGATGAAGAGGTGGGGCAAGCGAGGGAAGGCATGCTCTTGGCAAGTAGTCCCGGATTGATCCGGTCTTACGGGTCGGGGAACTTCGAATTGCGATTGATTTTTTGCCGGGCAGCGGGCACAAGCTCGCGGCATGGCGAAAGCGAAAGATGAAAACCGCGTGGTGGTGAAGGTGTTTATTTACGGGATCCAGCCGCAGATCTGGCGGCGTTTTTCGATTTCCACTGACATCACCTTCGTTCAGTTCAGCGACGCGGTGCAGTCGGTGATGGGCTGGGACAACAAGAGCCCGCACGAATTTCGCCACGGCAAGGGCAAGCGTCTGGTGGATGTCATCGGCCCCATCGGCCTGGAAGACCAAACGGCTGGTGAATTCCAGGACGAGGCGGTGCTCACCGTGGCCGAATTTCTCGGTCGCCGGAAATTGCCGATCCGCATTCTCTATCGCTACGATTTCGCGGACGAATGGATCCACGAAATCGTCTTTGAGAAGAAGATTGTTGGAGAGGGTGGTCCGGAAGTGCTGGAAGGCGCGCGCGCCTGCCCACCCGAGGACTTCGGCGGGACTTTCCAATACATGCAGGCGCTTCACGGCGAAATCGAATGGGCTCATCCCGGCTACGATCCCGAGGCGTTCGACCCGAAGCTGGTAAGCTTTGAACAGAAAAAAGCAGTCAAGAGACGATGAACTTCTCAAGCGCTTTGACAGAACCCTGCTTACGCGACATATTCTGACTCAGATGCAGGCAAAACAATTCGAACAATCCGTCGTCTCGATCCTGAAGCGCGACAAGAGGTTTGATCCACACGCGTATTTTTTCCTCAAGGACGCTTTGGATTTCACGCTCAAGCGCATTGCCGAATCCAATGGTGGTCAAGCGCGCCACGTCAGCGGTCCGGAGTTGGTCGCGGGTTGCCGCGATTTTGCGCTGGAGCAATTCGGGCCGATGGCGTCGACGCTGATGGACGAGTGGGGCGTGCGCAAATGCCAGGACCTCGGCGACATGGTGTTCCACCTGATCGAAGAGCAGGTTTTCGGCAAACAAGACTCGGACAAGCCCGAAGATTTCTCCGAAGTGTTCGATTTCGAGGCTTCGCTGATCGCACCATTTCTGCCGCTGCGTCGAGCAGCCGCGCCCGCGAAAGTTTTTCGCGCGAAACGGGCGACTTCCTGAAAGACTCAGCGGTCGGGCAAAGTCAAAGGCTCGGGGGATTGTCTTTTTGTCTCAAGATACCGCCAGCTCAGATAAGCGAGGCCCCACGAGGTGAAGGCGTAAACTGCTAGCCGCACGATCAGCCACGGCCCGCTGAAAAACGGCAGCCACAGCCACGGCAGGATCTTGCCGAGAAACAGCGGGGTGGGGGTGTGGAACAGATAGAGGCCGTAGCTCAAGCGACCGGTCTGCTGGACTGCGGGATGCTCTAACAAATCCCCAATAGGGCCGCTGAGCCCGGCTAGGGTGGAGGAAATCAGCCCCGCCATCGCCACGGAGAGCAAAGTTTGCTGGAGGTAGCAGAAACCTGCCAGCGGCTGATTCATTTCCCCGAAAACATAGAGCACCCCGTAGCCGGTAAGCGCGAACCAAGATGCTCGTTTCAACCGGCGATCTCCCACCGCCATTCCGCGCTCCAGTGCGAGGGCCAGCAGCGCGCCCACCCCGAAATAGTCGAGCGCCGTGACCGTGATTGCCTGGCCGTGAGGAATCCACGGGAAGCTCTGGGCCAAGATCATTCGCGACAGCGGGGCTAACACGACGCACGCCAAAAACACCCCGCTGAGCCATCGCCGCGGGGTGCAGAAAACGACGAGAGGCCAGATCAGGTAGAACTGCATCTGGATCGCCAGGGTCCAGTAGTGCGCCGTTCCCGATGGCCAGCCTTGCATGAAGGCCATGTGGAAATTCGACCCATGCGCGAAGTAGATCCAGGCATGCTGGCGGATGTCGGATGCCCCGACGGCGATGGCAAACAACATGGCCGCATAACAGGGCAGCAAAATGCGCATCATTCGCCGTTTTTGGAATTGGAGATAGGCTGACATTCGCCACTTTCCGCCACGGTTTTCCCCCACCGCGCGCTCGCGCAGCAGGATCCGCGTGATCAGGAACCCGGTGAGCGTTAGGAAAAAGAACAGCCCGATCTCGAAGGGCAAGGGCCCGCGCCACTCCTTGGGTGCCCAGTGGTGCCACATCACCCCCAGCACCGCAAAGGCCCGCCAGCCGTCGAGCTGGGTATTTCGAATGGTCGCCAAATCGACAGGACGTTCACATAGCCATGCCTCACCCCGCAAGAGCAATGCCCAGGCAGCGGTTTGGGGCACAGGGTCAGCTCATTTTTGCGAAGACCAGACCGCTGCGCGAGGGGCTGTAAATTTTCATAATCCCGTCCTCGGCCACCGGATAGTCCAAGGCGTGATCCACACGCCCGTGGCCGCCGGTGGTGGGGTGGTCGGTATCTAACACGAGCCGGCGGGTTTCTTGGCTGGGCATGTGGATGGGGTAGCCAAAGACCGAGTTGGCCACGGAGAAGTTGAACACGAAAATCAAATTCGCCCGTTCCGCGATCAGCAGCTTCTGCTCCAGGTCGAGGTGGACTAACTGTGCTGGGGGTGTGGACAGGAGATCGAAGCGCTCGGCAAAGTCCATCAGCTGCCGGTCGAATTCTGCCAGCCAGCCGTATTTCAAGTCGGGATTATCCACCAGCGACCATTGGCGGCGGCAGTAGTGGTACGACCAGTCGTTGCCTTCGCGCGGGAAATCGAGCCATTCGGGGTGGCCGAATTCGTTGCCCATGAAATTGAGCCACGCCTCACCACCCAGCACCAGCGTCGTCAGGCGGATCAGCTTGTGCAGTGCGATCCCGCGCTCGATCGCCGGATGCGGATCATGGATGCCCATGTGCCAATACATCTCTTGGTCCATCAACCAGAAGGCCAGCGTCTTGTCGCCGACCAGTGCCTGATCGTGGCTTTCGGCGTAGGCGATGGTGGCTTCGCCATGGCGGCGGTTGGCCAAGACGCCCCACAGCTCGCCAATGTCCCAATCTTCGTCGCGGCTGTGCTTGAGCAGCTTGATCCAATAATCGGGAATCCCCATCGCGAGGCGGTAGGAAAATCCGAGTCCGCCATCCTCGATCGGTCGGCATAGCCCTGGCATGCCGGACATGTCCTCGGCAATGGCGATGGCCCCCGGCTTGATCTCCTGGATTAGCGTGGCGGCCAGCTTCAGATAGAGAATCGCGGCATCATCCGCATCGCTGCCGAAGTAGTCGTCGTAACTGCCAAATGCCTTGTTGCCGCGGGAATGATAGAGCATCGACGTCACCCCATCAAAGCGGAAGCCATCGAAGCGGAATTCCTCCAACCAGTAGCGGACATTGGAAAGCAGGAACTGACGCACCTCCGGTCGGCCGTAGTCGAAGCATTTTGAATCCCACGCTGGGTGATCGCCTAGCGGACCGTCGTGGAAATATTGGTGGCCAGAGCCATCAAAGTTATTGAGCCCCTCGGCGATGTTTTTGACGGCGTGGGAATGCACCACGTCCAGCAGCACCGCCAGGCCCAGCCCGTGGGCGGTATCGATCAGATACTTCAAATCTTCGGGCGTGCCGAAGCGCGAGCAGGGCGCAAAAAACGACGAAATGTGATAGCCGAACGAACCATAGTAAGGATGCTCCTGCACCGCCATCAGCTGCACCGCGTTATAGCCGGCGGTGGCGATGCGCGGCAGAACCGTGTCGGCAAATTCGCGATAGGTGTGGACCCGCAGTTCTTCGCCGCCCATCCCGACGTGGGATTCATAGATCCGCGGCGCACCGATCGCGGCGGGGTCGAACTCGTGTTGCCAAACGTGCGGCTGTGGCGGGTTCCAGATTTGCCCGCTGAAATCGTGCGTCGCCGGGTCCTGCAGCGCCCGCCGGATACTTGCGGGAATGCGGTCCCGCTGCGAACCATCGGCACCGACGATGTGCAGTTTCACCTTTTGACCGTGGGCCAAAACATCCGCTGGCAGTTCCAAAGACCATACACCGTTGTCCGAGGGCGCGAGCGGGTGAGCAGCGCGATCCCAGCCATTAAAATCCCCCACCAAAGAAAGCGCCTTCGCGGCGGGTGCCCACTCGCGGACCGTCCATCGGCTGGCGGCCGCATCGAAGTGAACCCCGAGTTTCTGGTGACCCGTGGCGTAGGCGGCAAGCGTCCCCGCGTCTCGCTCGATCTCCGCAAGAGTATCCGCAAATTGTCGCATCCGCCGCTCGATCGCGCCTTGGTGCGGTTCCAGCCACGGATCATCACGCACCAGTTTTGGTTTTTCAGTCATTAGGGCTTAACATGGAGGATCGACGATTCAGAGGAAAGCCAATTCTGTGCCAGCTCCGGCAGATACGTCGGGGGAGCTTCCAAAAGTCGCAGCGGCCCGGCAGCGGAGCTTGATTTCTCCACCTATCGGGGGAATCATCTCACATCCGAGGCCGCCGCCTCGCCAACTTGACTCCCGAATGACCCATCCCACGACACCGCACAAAACCGCCATCGAAGTCATGGAACCCTTCGAGGGTCTTGATCTGCAGCGGGTTTTTGTCGTGACCAACGAGCGGCAGGCGGGGCTCGCCCTCGGGGAGCTCATGGAGGCCGCCCTCGTCGGCTTCGATACCGAGTCCAAGCCGACTTTCCAAAAAGGCGAAAAGTCCGAAGGCCCACACGTCCTGCAATTCGCCACCACCGAAAAGGCTTTCATTTTCCAGTCGCACGTCGAAGAGAGTTACTCCGCGATTCTCGAGCTGTTGAAATCGGCAAAGCTCACTAAAATCGGCTTTGGTCTCGATGGCGATCTCACCCAGATCTCCAACCGCTTCGGCATCCGCCCCAGTTCGATCGTCGACCTGGATTGCTCGTTCAGAAAGCTCGGCTACCGCAACTCCGTCGGAGCCAAGTCCGCCATCGCCATGCTCTTCAACCGCAAGATGACCAAGTCCAAATCCATCACCACCTCCAACTGGGGTGCCCGGGAATTGAACGACCGCCAGCTACTCTACGCTGCCAACGACGCATACGCCGCGATCCAAGTCTACCACGCGCTACGCGCCTAATCAGCACCCCCAAGGATCAAGCCGACGCAAATCAGAGATAGGAAAAATAGAAACCAACCCCTCATCCCTCCCATCCCCCCTACTCGCTATCCTTAAACAAATTTAAGAACCGGTCTTCGTATTCCTGAAAGGCCCCCAGTTTGTCCAACTCCTGCTTCAGCTCGTAGGCCCGCGAACGGTCTTTGCGCGCCGCGGCGAAGAGCTCTTGTAGCCGTTGTTTCTCGGCGGTACTCAGGCGCGGGGCTTTCTTTTCAGGTTCAGTCTCTTCCGCCTCTGTTGCGGCAGTTTGCGGCTGGCCCACGGATTCTTCCAAGCGATTGAGAAATCCCTCCAGCCCTTTCTCCACATTCTTCGACTGATCCTGCAGTTCCTTGAAGTCGATCGTTACACCCGCCATTTTCGTGAACGTCTTGAGAACGGCGAGTGAGGCTTTAGGAAACGGAAATTGCGAAAAAACGTGCGGCATCTCGCCGAGCAGGCAACCGCCGCTCATCCCGCTGTCCGCCGCCACGCCTAGCAGGACGCCGTTGAGCCCGCTGATGTGCCCCTCTTCCAGCGCATGCACGTGGTGCTGCTTAAACTCCGCGAGACTCTCTTGATCGATGGTCGCGCCGAAAACCCGCGACTCGTGCTCGGGCCGCATCTGCGTCCCCATCGCCGCGAAAGTGAAGACCCGCCGCACGCCCAGCTCTTGGGCATGGCCGATGAGCTGCGAGCAAAACGCCCCGCCCTTCGCCGGGGGTTGCGCCTCCCCGACAAACACGATCAGATCGTGCCGCTGTTTCGGGTCCTTCCACAGAAAGAGTCGGCTGCGCGGCAGGCGACCGTTGACGATTAGCCCCTTTTTCACCTCCACGCGCTCGAAGTCGAAAAACTCCCGCGCCGGAAATTCGGTGAGCAGGTGCATGCCCAGCTTCGCCATCAAGTAGTAGCCTGCGCTGATGGCCACCGCGCCCATCCCCGGCCAGGCGGCGACCAGCCAGGGATCATTGAGTTTAAGTTCTTTTTCCATAACTCCAGAATCGGTTAGTTTGAGAATCCGCCAGACGGGCAGCGGCACCCCGCCGCACTAGGCGATGAAGCGCCTCTCCAGATCCACCAGCGGAATTTTAGTCAGGTCGCCCGGAATGACATCCGACAGTACCCGGTGCGCGGCGGCGGGCAGCGCCTCCAAGAGGCTCGGCAGGTTCTCCTGCGGAAACACCAACCGCCACGCGGGGTAATGTTTCGCTGCGACAATCTCGCCGATCTTGTTGGCGATGCGCTCCAGCGCCTGCCTTTCCAGTTCGGCCTTCAAATGGCGCTCCTCGCCGTAGGACATCCCCGCATCCAGATTGTGGTCCATTCCCTGGCGGAAACGCCCCGCGTGGTCGGTGACGACCTCGTGGATGTGCTTCGGTCGCATCTCTGACACATCCTCGGGCTCTTCGAGCAAATGCGCTTCTTCGAGCGGATCGTCCCCTGCAGGTTTGTAGTTCACGGGCCGGACGCGGCCTAGGTTGGCAATGATGATGAGATTTTCCATGGGATTAGGGGGGGTGGAAACACCTCTGTACCATAGACTCATTTCATCGCATCCGCAAGATAGAATCTTTTCCGAAAAGATGGGACTTATGGGGACTATGGGACCTATGGGACGGAAGCGGGCACCTCAAGGCCGGCGGCGTTGAGGTAGCCGTCGAAAGGCGCGGTCGGAATGGCGCGCAGGCCGGCCACGACGGCCTTGGCATTAAACAGGGAGCCTTCGGCATTGGTGTGGGTTCCCTTGTCGGCGAAGTAGCCTTCCACCGTTTTTTGATCCAGTGCGTCATAGCTGTGGGCAATGCGCTCAGCGAGGTCGATGTAGGCCGCGTGTTCCGTCTTGGCGCAGGTCTCGACCCAACCGCGGAAATCCTGCCAGTCGTGGACAAACTTGCCGCGGCTATCGAACTTCTTGTGGGGGATCGGCGAGCAGAGAATGACCTTGGCCTTCTTTTCGCGGGCGCTGCGGGCCATTTCCCGCAGGTACCAACCGTAAGAGTGCACTTCTTCGATGCTGCCATCGGGCTTTTTGACCTTTTCGGTTTGATCGCCGATGCCCTTGACCGAGCCACGGAACTTGCCGCGCTCGTCAGTCGGGCCGACGTCGTTGTGGCCGAACTGGATGATCACAAAATCGCCGGGCTTGATCCCGTCGAGAATTTCCTTCCAGCGGCCCTCGGTGTAAAAAGTCCGCGACGAGCGCCCGCCGATGGCTCGGTTGACGACATTCATTTTCGCGGGATCGAAAAACGTCCCCAAGTCCTGCCCCCAACCGCGCATCGGCGCATTTGACCGCAGCGTCGAGTCGCCAGCGATCCACAACGTCGGCAGTTGATTTGCGGCCACGACTTCTTTCGGCGCGTCGCGGTCGCTGACCACGGGGCGGTCGTCCTGTGCGCACAGCGGCAGGATGGCGAGGGTGAAAATCCCGCCCAGCAGAGCGAGAAACGGGCGGGGTGAGGAAGTCACAGCAATTGATGGGCTTTGCATGGCGTGAATTAAGACCCTTTTTAGCCGTCCGCGTCTATCCCACGTTTGGGTTGTTTTTGCGGGTGGCCGGGCGGGGGGAAACTTGGGGCTTGGATCAGCCGACCGGGGCCTTAGCATCCCACCCATGTGGGCTGTGGCGTTTGATCTGGTTATCGTTGGAATTTATTTTGCCATCATCATTGGCATCGGCGTCCATTTCAGTCGCTCGAATAAAAGCGTCGCCGATTTCGCCCTCGGTGGCAGGTCCATCCCGTGGTGGGCGGTGCTGGCGTCCATCCTCGCCTCCGAGATCAGTGCCGGGACCTTTTTCGGCACGCCAGGGGAAGGATTCCGCCTGCGCAATTACACCTACGCCCAGCTCATGGTCGGCTACCTGCTGGCGCGGCTGGTCGTCAGCGCCGTCTTTATTCCCGCGTTTTACAAACACAATGTGGTCAGCATCTATGAGTTCTTGGAAATCCGCTTCGGCCCGCGCACCCGCAGCATGGCCAGCGTGATCTTCCTGCTCACCCGTTCGCTGGCCAGCGGTTCGCGGCTGTGGGTCCCCACGCTGCTGGTCGTGGTGATTTGGAATCAGCTCAATCCGACCCGTCCGCTGGGGAACTGGGAGCAATTTTGGGTCACCGGCGTGGCGCTGATCCTCATTACCCTTCTCACGGCGGCCTACACCGCCATCGGTGGGATCAAGGCTGTCATCTGGACCGATGTGCTGCAAATCGCCGTCCTGTTTGGCGCGCTCGGGTTTTCCGTCTGGTACCTGCTGGGCCACATTCCCGGCGGCTGGGAAGGTGCCAAAAGCCACCTCACCGCCCCCCACGATCTCATTCTCTGGCAATGGCAAGGCGACTCGCCGCCAGACGCCGCCGTGGTCAGCCACTACGGCGCCACTTGGGCTGCCATCAAGAGCGTGCTGGAAAGCGAATTCACCGTCTGGACCGCCCTCTTCGGCTCGCTCTTCGTCACCCTGGCCACTCACGGCACCGACCAAGACATGGTCCAGCGCATGCTCACCGCCAAAAATAAACGCCAGAGCGCCCTGGCCACCATCCTTTCCGGTCTGGCAGACATTCCGGTCACCTACGCCGTACTCACCATCGGCATCCTGCTGTCCGTTTATTACAACCACGTCGTGCACGATCCCGCGCTGCCGATGACCCCGCGCGGCCCGGACAACACCCGCATCTTCCCCTACTTCGTCGTCAACGTCATGCCCGGCGGTCTCCGCGGGCTGGTCATTGCCGGGGTTCTCGCCACCACCATGGGCTCCCTCGGCACGGCCATGAATTCACTGGCCACCAGCTACTCGCGCGACTTCCATTTCCGCTGGTTCAAGACGCCGGAAGGCGGCCACTCCCGCGTGCGGGTCATCAAGCTCAGCACCGTCGGTTTTGCCCTTGTTCTGATCCTCGTCGGTCTGGCCACCGCCTTTGTCAAAGCCCACAACCCAGGTCTCAGCATCATCGGCATCATCCTTGGCAGTTTCGGTTACACCTACGGTTCCCTACTCGGGATTTTCATCGTCGCGCTTTTCACCCAGACCCGCGGCAGCGAGCTCGGCAACCCCATCGCCATGCTCGCGGGAATTCTCTTCGTCGCGTGGCTCAGCAACCTGCCCAATGACCTCTGGAAAATGATCACTGGCAACTCGCTCTACGCCAATTTTCTGTGGCTCCCCGTCATCGAGTTTCCGTGGCGCATCATGGCCGGCACCTTCGCCACCGTGGCCGTCGCGCTCTGCTTCAAATCCCGCCCCCAGACCGCCCCCGCCGGCCGCTAAATCCACCGCCATCTCGCGAAGGACTTGTTTTCAAGCGTCTGAATCCAATGTCTGTTAGAAGGCCTGTTTATACTTCGGCAAAGCGAAGCAAAACCGCGGTCAAGTTTTAAAAAAACTTTGCCGTGGAACCCCTGTGGAACCGCAATGCTCAAGGTGAGATGTCAGAGTTTTTAAAAAATCTTTTTCCCATGGCGATTTAGCCGTCCAAAGTTTCCTCGTCGCTGCGCAACACCACTCGGGGGAGTGCCACTGCGCGGCGCCGCCGAACACTTTCTAGAAAACCTTTTATTCGATGGATCCACGGGCCTCTGCGCTACAACAAAACGAAAGCTCACCAGACGGAATCGCATCGGAATCTAGCAGCTGGGACCGGGTATGCACCGCCCTCCGCAGCATGGTCAGCCACGACGCCTTCCAACGCTGGTTCCGCGCCGCCCAGTGGCTGGGTGCCGAAGACGGCATCGGCACCATCGCCGTGCCCGGCGAAATCCACCAAGTCTGGATCGAGGCCAACTACCTGCCCGAGCTGACCACCGCCATCAATTCCGCCTTCGACGAAGTCCGCGAAGTCCGCATCATCGTCAGCCAAGCCTCGGCCGATCCCGGCTCCCCCGCTGGCAGTCCATTTCCCCTTTACCCCCGTCCCACCAAAACTGCCGAACTCGAAGGCGACGCCCTCGACAAACGCATCAAAACCGCCGGCCTCAATCCCGCCCACACCTTCGCCAGCTTTGTCGTCGGAGCCAACAGCCAGTTCGCCCACGCCGCCTGCGAGGCGGTCGCCAAAAAATCCGGCGTCGGCTACAATCCACTCTTCATCTACGGTGGCCCCGGCCTCGGCAAAACCCACCTCATGCAGGCCATCGGCCACGAGCTGCTGCGCCGCCAACCCGGCTCACGCGTCATCTACCTGACCTGCGAAAAATTCACCAACGAGTTCATCGACGCCATCCGCCGCGGCGACATCGAAAAATTCCGCCGCCGCTACCGCAGCTCCGACGTCCTTCTCATCGACGACGTCCAGTTCCTCGCTGGCAAAGAACGCTCGCAGGAAGAATTTTTCCACACCTTCAACACCCTGCTCGACGGCCGCAACCAAGTCGTCCTCACCTGCGACCGCCCCGCCTGCGAGATCAAGAGCCTTGAGCCCCGCCTCATCTCCCGCTTCGAATGCGGCCTCACCGTCGAAATGCAGCCGCCGCAGATGGAAACCCGGATGGCCATCCTCAAGAAAAAGGCCCACGACTGGAAAGTCCGCGTCGACGAATCCGTCCTCCTCTTCCTCGCCGAAAAAATCCGCACCAACGTCCGCCGCCTCGAAGGCGCCCTCATGCGGGTCGCCACCTACGCCTCACTCGCCGGCGAAAGCGTCACCGTCGATAAGGTCGAACACCTCCTGCGCGACCTCCTCCGCGAAGAAGCCACCCGCCAAGTCAGCATCGACGCCATCCAAAAAGCCGTCGCCGAACACTTCGACGTCCGCCTCGCCGACATGACCAGCCGCCGTCGCCCCGCCAGCATCGCCCGTCCCCGCCAGATCGCCATGTACCTCAGCCGCTCCCTCACCAAGGGCTCCCTCATGGAAATCGGCGAAGCCTTTGGCGGCCGTGACCACGGCACCGTCATCCACGCCTGCAAAAAAGTCGCCAGCCTCGTCACCGACGAACCGGGCCTCAAAGAAAGCATCGCCCGCATCGAGTCCCAGCTCCGCCGCTGACCTCAACGAAGTTCGTCCATGAGTCGGCGAAGCTCCCCAACCCTGTCAAAGCGCCCGGAGGTTCAGGGCAATTTCCAGGCGCTGCGGTATTTTTGGTAATCGGCCTTGGGCAGGAGGATGTAGAGT
>CAJXYV010000011.1 GCA_913063525.1 uncultured Verrucomicrobiota bacterium | reverse complement strand
TTTTTTGCGCCGATTGCTGGGCGGTGAGCAGGGTGGTGAGGGTGGTGGCGATTTCCGTGACGTCGGCAAACTGGACTTTGATGAAGCGGGTGCCGATCTGGGAGGAGGGCTTGTCGATTTCCTTTTTGAGGTCGATGAGCTTGCGGATCAGCGAGGTGTTTTCGGTGATGACCACAGCGGCGGCATTGGGCACGGGGGCGATGGAGCCGTAGGCGCCGAACTGGCCGATGATCTGGGTGAAGGTGTTGACGGCCTCGGCAGGCTTGATGTAGCTGAGGGTCATCACGTAGGAGATGACGGCATCGCCCTCGGGCAGGGGGGCGTTTTCGTTATAAACGGAGACTCCGCGGCCGGTGGGGCGGATGCCGCCGGTGGCGAGGGTGAGGATGTCGAGGGTGGGGTCTTGCTCGTCGGGGACGAAGACGAAGTTCTCGATGGTGGCGGCCTTTTTGAGGAGTTCGGCGGCTTGGGCGAAGGTCAGCGGGTCGGCAGGGCTGGCGTCTTGGACGAAGCGAAACTCAGCGGTGGAGGCGGCGGTGGCGACGATGACGCGGCGGCCCGTGTATTTGCGATAGAGGCCGGCGAGGGCGTCGCCACTGAGTTTGAGCTCTTCGATCGGTTCGGTGATGAGGGTTTGGCCGAGAGGCAGCTCGGGCTTTGAAGCGGCGGGTTCGGCAGGCGGATTGGCGGCAGGCGCGCCAGCGGCAGGTGCGGGGGCCACGCCAGGAATCGGCACGCCGGGAGGAGCTACGGGCACGGCGGGTGGCTGGGCAGCGCTCGGGATCGGCACACTAGGAGGTGCCACGGGCGGCGCGGTCACGGCTGGCGACTGACCAAAGGCGGAAGCGAGACCGAGAAAAAGGATGGCAATGGAACGATGGACGGACATGGAGAAACGAGGAACGTTGAGATTGGAAAGAATTAGTTACCGCGGGGCTTGGGGCGGGTGAGCGATTGCCCTGGGCGGGTGGGCTGCATGCCCTGGCGGGTGGGCTGCGCGCCTGGGCGTTGACCGGGCACGGTGGCATTGGCAGGAGGGGCGGCGGCGGGGACGACGCGCGGCCGCGGTTGGCGCTGGGCCTGGCCACCAGGCTGGGGCACGGGCTGGGGCTGGCCTGCCTGCGGCACAGGTTGCGGAACTTGGCCGGGCTGGGCCGGGGCGGCGGGTTTGGCGACAGGGCCGCTGGCCAGGGCGAGCAGCGCGTCATCGTAGGCGACGGTGCCGATCTTGCCATCCGCTGACATTTTGACCGTGGTCCCCTTGGGATCGCCGTCTTTGCGGGCGATGCTGAGGATCTTGAACTTGGATTTGTCGCTATTGGAATCGACGAAGATGCGCTCTTCGGGGGTTTTTTTGTTGATCAGGGTCACGCGGTGGCCGGTGGCCCCGATGGGTGAAACGCCGATCAGGGCGTAGTCTTCGAGCGGGTTAACCTCTGGCCCCGCTTCGGCTGGAGGCGGCTTGGAGGTGAATGGCGAATTGTTCCACAAGCCGCTGTAGTGGACCACTGGCATTTTTTTCGGCAAGTCTGCGGCCGCCACGCCGACGAGGGCGAGGGACAGAGCGACTAGATGGGTGACCGAGCGTTGCAAGAGAATGTCAGGTTAGTTGGTGGAAGGAACAAACCACTGTTCGACGGTGGCGGTGCAGTCGATCTGGGTGTCGTCCTGAGGATTGGGAGACAAGCGGATCTGCGAGGCGACGCGGAATTGATCCGGCACGTTGAGGTGGTCGAACCAGCGATAAAGCGCGTCCTCCTTGCCATTGACGGTGATCTGGAGCTTGGCGCGGTGGTAGTGTTTGCCCTCGGTGGTGTCGGTGGGCAGCGGCTTTTGAGTCTTGATCGTCAGGCCCGCGGCCTTGGCTTCCGCCTCGGCGAGTTGCTGGAGCTGGGTCTGGACGTCTTGGTTGGCGGCGGGCTGTGGCTCGTGTTCGACGAGCCATTGCATCTCGTCGGCGACTTTTTCGCGGCTGTCGCGGAAGGTCTCGACGGTGGCGAGTTTTTGCTGAGCCTCGCTGCGCTGGCGGTCGATTTTAGCGCGGAAATCCATGGCCGCGGTGATGGCCCAATAATGGACGACGAGCCCCGCGACGGCAAAGACGATCAGGAGTTTTTGTTCACGGGCGGACATGAAAAAGGAGAAGAAACGTGGAAAGTGAACGAGAGACGAGCAACTTCTGACCGAATAATGCCGTCGCGCGAATAATTTGTCGGTGGAGGTGAAAAATCAACGTGTCTCGTCGGCATTGGGGACGCGGCCGCCGAAGTGGAATTCCCAGCCGCGGGTGGACTGGGTGGGCTCGGGGGTCTGCCATTCGAAGCGGGCGAGGTCGGTGTTTTTATTCAGATTCAGGCTGAAGGCATTGACGGACTGCAGCTGGGCGGCCTCGCCATTGAGCTTCATGTCGTCGGCGCTGATCTCGGCGGAAACCAGACGCAGGCCGCTATTGAGGGGGATGCAGGCCGCGACCCGACTGAGGATGTCGACCGGCGACTGGGCGAGGTCGATGGCGGGGGCGAGCTCTTCCCACTTGGCGACGTGGAGGGCGTAGGCCTCGCCCTCGGGTGCGGCGGCGGCGGTGAGTTGCTGGAGTTTTTTGATCTCCGCCTTGTCGCGCCACAGGCCGTAGCCGAACCAGCCGATGATGCCGAGGTAGATCACCGCGACGGCGGCAGCACCGATGATGAGGTTTTGGCGTTTTTGCGCCTCGCGGCGGGCGGCGCGGACGTCGGCGGGGAGAAGCTTGCTGAGGGGATTCGGCAGCAGGGGCGCGGGCCGCGGCGAAACTTCCACCGTGGCCTGGAACGCCGACTTCAGCGCGGAAATGTCCAGATCCTCGCTGCGGGTCCACAGCACGATCCGCGTGGGCTCGATCTCCATGCCTTGCATCCCGAGCTGCATCAGCGCCAAGCGGACTTCGCGGGCCAGCGCCGCATCGGGGCTGGTCGATACTCCTGATGTCGCTTGGCAGTAAACGAGTTTCCCTTGGTGAGAGAGCGCAAACACCCAGCGGCCAAATTCTTTCCAGACCGCCAGCGAGTCGCCATCGAGCGGATAGGCGCGGGCGGAAATGTCGAAGCTCTTGGGGCCACGCGGCGGCATGTCGCCTTCGCCGGGTGCCCGCAACAGGATGGAAACGAGCGCGGTGTTTTCCGCCTCCCGAGCGATGACAAAAACGTCCGTCAGCTGCCCCGCCATCGGATCAGGGCGCAGCCCGAGACGCTCGGCATGGAGCGCCGCGAGGTCGGTGAACAGCGAATCGTCATCGCTGGTCACGTGCATCGGCACGGCGGTGATGGCCTTGACGGGAAAGAGCAGCAGCAGATCGCCGCTGGGGAGATTTTTCAGATCGCCAGCCCGCTCGATCGCGGTCGCCTCATGCAGGGTGAAGGCCACGGCGTCGGTCTGGCCGGTCCAGATTTCCCAGCCAGATTCGCCGGGGACAAGTAACACGTTTTCAGTTGGTTTGCTCACGGGATGATTTCTTCGGTGCGTTCGAGGAGTCGGATCGGATTTGCAGACCGATTTTGGACGATGACAGTGATTTTGTGTTTCGCGCCTTCGGTGTAGCCGATGCTTTCGATGCGAGTGGTGCCAGCACCGGTGGGATCGTTGGGATCAATGGCGGTAAAGCGAGCTTGAATATCGGGCCGGTTCGGGTCGATGCCCAATTGGCTGACGATGCCTGGGACCTCCCCGCGTTGATAGGGGGTGTCATCCTCAGTGTGCAGCTGGCCGTCTGGGCCTTTGACCCGCTCGGGGATAAACTCCGCATCTTTCGGCTGAACGCCGGCCGCTTCGGCGATGATTTCAGCGGATGCCGAGTTTACATCCAAAGCGACGCTGCCCCAGACGGTGAAGTGCTTTCTCCAGTCGGGGCGAACGGCCTCGACCAAATCCATGCCGCGGACGAGGGCCATCTCTTCGATATTGTAAAAAGGGCGATTGAACGGCTGATTGATGCGACCCTCGCCTTCATAGAATTTCTTTTCAGCGCCGTTGAGGGATTCGTCGTCATCGGCGTCCACCCAGTCGGTGAGGGCATCGACGATTTTTCCTGCCACGTCGGGCTCCAGCCCCCAGCTACAGAAAATGGTGACGAGATGATCCTTGTCGTTTTTCAGAAGGATCGCGTTGATGCTGTGAAGCGAGTCGGGCTCAACCGTAACATCGTAACCTTCACCCAGCTCTGCATTCGCATAGTGGAGCAAGGGGTCGGAAGGCTTCACTGCCTGACTGGTGCCGATCGCGATGCCCATTTCAGCCGCTTGGCGGGCGCGCGAGCCGTGGATCTTGGCCGAAGCGATCTCCATATCAAAGGAAATCACCCGCAGCGTGGCCATGCAGGCCAGCGACAAAATCGCAATCAACCACAGCACCGCCATGAGCGCTGCGCCGCGGGATCGGGATTTTGCGGTGGGAAAATTCATTGCTAGGGAACGGGTGGGTTAGGCGCGCTTTGCATCATCTGCCGCATAAAGACTTGGGGATCGACCTTCGGCGGCAGCCAGAAGACGTGGCGGATTTCTTCGCCTTTGGCCCCGACCGCGAGGGTGAGTTCCACTTGCAAGGGCATCAGTCCCTGCTGATCCCAGTCGTAGCCCCACTCCATCGAACGGCCATCGAGGACCCGCCATTCAAAGTAAGCGACGTCGGTCAGCAGGACGATTTCGGCGAACGGCTCTTTGCTGGCAATGCTGCTTTTCCCGAAGGTGGCGGCGGAATCGGGGAGAATTTCGTCTTCATAGTAGCGCAGGACAACATCGATGTAGCCGCTGCGACGTTTTACGGTGCTCAATTGCACGGTCTTGGCGATGCGCGCCTGGCCACCCCAAGTGAACCCGAGCGGGACATTCTGCAGCGTGAGGTCGGAGAGGTAGTGCGCGCCGGAATCCTGCGCTTTGAGGTCAAAGCGGGTATTGCCCGGCAGGGCGGAAAACCGCTGTTGCAGCAGTTCAATGAACGCTTGGTGCAGCATTTCCTCGTTCTGGCTCTCGACGATGGTATTGCCCAGCACCAGCGAACTGCGGGCCGTGCTGAAAACCATGCCGACGAGCAAGGCCAACAAGCCCAGGGCGATCACGACTTCAAGTAGCGTGAATCCACGGGGCCGGGATTTGACGGGACCGGTGATCATGGCTGGTACATGCTCGCGTTGCGCCAGGTCTCGGCCGAGCGTTGTTGGGTCACTCCGCCGTCGTACCACTTGGCATCGACTTTGATCAGATAGATGTTTTGCAGGGCCAGCCCATCCTCGTTTTGCAGGTCGTCGAGCAGCTTAATGGTGGTATCGAGCTCGATCTCGGTTTCGCCGACTTTGGAATGGGTCACGCCTTCTTCGAGAGTCGGCAGGGAAAGTGTCTCGTCGAGCGCGCTGTCGAGCACGCGGGTGATCCGCAGTTCGCGCTGGGCCAGTCCCGCGGTGTCGGCCATGCGATGCAGCGCGACGGCAAATCCGGTGGCGGCGATGCCAAACACCGCCAGCGCGAGAACCATCTCAAGGAGAAGGAATCCGCGTTTGGGGTGATGGACAGAACGAATCATCGGGCTTCGATTTGGCTTTCGCTGATGGCGGCGGTCAATGGGTGGTATTTGTCCTCTGACCAGCTATCGCCCAAGGTCAGACGAATGCTAACGGGTTCACAAAGCCCCTCGGGATCGAAGCGCCAGACTTGGACGGCGTTTTTGGCAATGGGGATCCATGCCTCTGAATTCCAACGGCGGATGGAAAGCGTCAGGTTCTCCTGAAGATCCAAGACGCGGCTTTCAGGGCTAGCTTCGGATTCCTGTTCGGCACCGATGTGGCGGCGGCTGAGGTCCTTTTTGAGATCCTGCCCCGCCTGAGCCAGCGGCAACAGCCGGACCACGCCTTCGCTGAATTCGAGGGCGTAGGGCGTCTGGTGAAGAATCGCGATGGTGCGGGCACGCTTGGCCAACAACTCGATTTCAGCCGATGCCCGGCGCAAGGTCCGCTCTCCCGACGAATAAACCATCATGCCAATCGCGCCACCCATGATGACGGCGATGATGGCGAGAACCATGACGATCTCGATCAGCGAAAAGCCAGGCCGCGATTTATTCGTCTTGGCTGCTGAGATCATCTTCGGTGTTAAGCTGACCGTCCGGCCCCTTGCTGATCAGTTCGTACTCGGATTTGTCCTTTTTGCCGGGGAACACGTAGCCGTAGTCATTGCCCCAGGGGTCGAGCGGCTCGGCCTTGGAAAGCTGGACCCATTTGCGGGCACCTGCTGGCTTGGTGACCAGCGCCTTCAAGCCTTGGGCGGTCGTCGGATAGCTGCCGGCATTGATCTTATAAGTCATCAGCGCCGAGCCGATGGCATTGAAGTCGCCGCCCACCCGTTGGAGCTTGGCGCCGTCCTTGATCTTGCCGACAAGGGCAATCGAACCGCCCATGAGCACGGCGATGATGCCGAGGACAATGACGATTTCAAGCAGGGTGAAACCTGAGTTGCGGCGGATGTGGGTGCTTGGGCGGTTGATTTTCATGAAGAATGGATGTTTCGCGTCTGGAGATAGCCTTTCAAGAATCAAAACGCCACGCGATGCAAAAATTGTCGGGAAATTAGATTAACGACGTCAGCGCTCATTCATTTCATCCCGAGTGAAGGGTCTTCCGGAATGGTATTCTGACATCTGCCGCAAGAGTTCGTCAGCCCTGTTTCGGCGCTTAGTCCTGCAACCGAGCCCCTCCAGCCACTTCAAGAAATACTCACGAGAGTAGTGGATGCCGGATCCGCCGTCAAGGGGCCTCAAACCAGCCCGTCTTTGCGGGCTTGTTTCCAATAGGCGTACTCGGAGCGGTTGAAGTCGATGTACTCGGGCGAGAGATCGCTGGAGTACATGGTGTAATCGGCGTCGCCTTGGTTGAGGTTGATGACAATTTCAAACTCGGGGTGGGAGACGGCATCGCGCAATTCCTGCATGGGGGTGGTGGCTTGAAGTCCGCCGAGGCAGGCGGCCTTGCCGCCGATGTGGATATCGACGAGTTCTTCGCGGATGCGGGCGCGGGAGTAGCCGACGGCGTGGATGATGCGGCCCCAGTTAGGGTCGCCGCCGTTCCACGACGATTTGACGAGCGCGGATTTGCAGACGGCTTCGGCGACTTTTTTGGCGTCGAGGTAGGTGCGAGCGCCTTCGACTTTGACGGTGACAAACTTGGTGACGCGCTCGCCATCGCGGACGACGGCCTTGGCGAGTTCCAGCATCAGCCAGTTGAGGGCTTGGCGGAATTGTTTGCAGTTGGCGCTATTGCGGCGAATGGAAGGCATCCCGGAAGCGCCGTTGGCCAACATGATGACGGTGTCGTTGGTGGACATGTCGCCGTCGATGGTGATGCGGTTGAAACTTTCCTCGACGCATTCGAGCACGCCTTTGCGCAGGCAGCCGCTGGGAATATTAGCGTCGGTGGTGATGAAGCAGAGCATGGTGGCCATGCTGGGGGAAATCATGCCCGCCCCCTTGACACAGCCACCGAGACGGACGGTGTGGCCGCCGAGATCGAAGGAAATGGCGATTTCCTTGGCGTGGGTGTCGCTGGTGATGATGGCTGCGGCCACATCCGAGCCGTTTTTCGGGCCGAGACCGGCGAGCAGTTCGCTGTATTTCGGCTCGAAGCGCATCATCGGCATCGGCAGGCCGATGACACCGGTGGAGGCGACGCCGATTTCCGAGCGATTGATTTTGAGTGGCTTGGCCACGGCGTCGCACATGGCGTTGGCATCGCGGATGCCTTGGACGCCGGTGCAGGCATTGGCGTTGCCCGAGTTGGCGATGATGGCGCGCAGTTCGCCTCTGCGGAGGTGGGTCTGGGAAACGCGGACGGGAGCCGCCTTGACGCGGTTGGTGGTGAAGGTACCGGCCGAGCTGCAGCGCTTTTCCGAATAAATCAGCGCCAGATCGAGGCGATCGCTGTCAGGGTTTTTGATGCCGCAGCTGACGGCGCTGGTCAGGAAGCCCTGCGGCGCGCCGACGCCGCCTTTGATTCGCGTGATTGGAAAGTCCATGACAGAGAAAAACAGCGGAGAGTGTCAGCGCTTAAAAATTTTGCAACCCCGCAGTCGGGCAGAGGCCGAACATCAGGTTGAAACACTGCACGGCTTGGCCGCCCGCGCCTTTGCCGAGGTTGTCTTCCGCACTCATCAGGATGACGCGGCCGGTGCGCGGGTCGTGCTGCCAGCCGATGTCGATGAAGTTGGTGCGAGTGACGTTTTTTGTGTCGGCACAAGCACCGCGACCGAGCAAACGGACAAACGCCGCGCCAGCATAAGCGTGATCGAGCGCTGCGCCGATCGCTTCGGGCGTGATGCCGTCGCGCAGTTTGGCCGTCGTCGTCGTGACGATCCCCGAGTTGACGGGGATCAAGTGAGGAATGAACGAAAGGGTAACCTTTTCGCCCGCGGCGTGGCTGAGTTCTTGTTCGATCTCGGAAAGGTGGCGGTGCTTCGGCACGCCATAGGCGCGGGCGCTCTCGTTGCACTCGCAGAACAGCAGGCTGAGATCCGCCTTGCGACCCGCGCCGCTGACACCGCTCATCGAGTTGGCGACGATCGTCTCGGGATCGAGCAGGTTTTCGCGCAGCAGCGGCAGCAAGGGCAGCAAAATACTCGTCGGGTAACAACCCGGCGCAGCGACTAGGCGCGCGGCTTGGATCTGCGGCGTGCGGATTTCCGGCAAGCCGTAAACCGCCTCGGCCAGCAGGTCGGGCGCGGGATGGGGGTGATCGTAAAATTCCTCGTAAACCGCAGGGTCGCGCAGGCGGAAGTCCGCGCTGAGGTCGATGACTTTGAGGCCACGCTCCAACAAGGCACGGGCGATTTCCGCCGCCACGCCGTGTGGCAGCGCGAGAAACGCAACCTTCGCTCCTGTGGCGGCGATCGCATCGGGGTCGGGCTCGATAAACGCCAGACCCGCGCCCCCCGCACTGCGGAAGCGCGGAAAGACGGCGGCGAGCGTCTTACCCGCCTCTTGGCGCGAGGTCGCTGCGACGAGTTCCACATTCGGATGGACGAGCAACAGACGGAGCAATTCCATCCCTGTGTAGCCGCTGGCCCCGACGATGGCGGTTTTGATAAGATTCACGCCCGAGGCAATGCCATGATTTTCCGTGCTTGCCAATCTGCATTTCCCCTGTTTGTTTCTCCACCCGTTCACGTGACGGGCTGTAGCGCAGTCTGGTAGCGCACCTGCCTGGGGGGCAGGGGGTCGTGGGTTCGAATCCCGCCAGCCCGACCATATTTATTATCAATCGGTTACGTTTTGATAAGCCCGAAAAAAGCCAAAACGGGAACAAAAGTGGGAACGAATCCGCCAAGTTTCCCTAACGTCTTTACTGCCTCTTATGACGCGAGGCTGCTTGTTTAGATTCCCTAGTCTACAAACACACAAACCTTGTCGCGCGTCTACCTCCTAGCGGCCTCAACGACCAGGAGGCCAACCGCTGAGACCAATTTCTCGTGATTCCAGCGCCGGCCTATTTCAATCTCGCGGGCGGTGATCTCCGCGAATTTCGATTGATTCAACGGACTACACCCCTAAAATATTTTTCGCATTCAATCATGTCTGAAACGACCCAAATCCACCCCGACAAGATCCGGGCCTACATGGCCACCGATTACCGGCTAGGCCACACCGGCACCGACATCATCTTGTCCATAGGCAAGCGGTCGGAGCGACTGGCGGCCCTTTTTGCCAGCGGAGGCGTTGACTGCGGCGCATTCCTCACCGCTTACAACCCACGCGGCGCGACGCAATCTGATGAGGCCAACGACCAAGCCCACGCCCAATTGGCGGGTGAAATCGAAAGGCTCGGGCTTGCTTCTATCGAGGGCTCTGGCAGCGAAGAGGGAACCGACTGGCCTGCTGAGTACAGCTACTTTGCCCTCGGCCTGGCCTTGGAGCCCGCCAAGGCAATCGGCACTCACTTCGACCAGGACGCCATCGTCTGGGTGGGGTCTGACTGTGTGCCTCAACTTATCTTGTTGCGCTGAAATTTTGGACTAGCGCAAGCATTCGCGTCCACGGAAGGGCCTGGTAACTAATGAACTGAAGTAGGCACCCACGGCCATTTGATACAATTACGAAAGAGGAAAACAGCTTTTTTCATATGACCATGATGCTGTGTTGTATCCAGTTACTGCTTGACCGTTCTGATCACCCGGGTTGAACATCAACTGCTTTCAGTCATGATCAATGCTGGTGTTTCGCCAGTAGGTATTTGTGTCTAACCCGAGGCGCTGCGGGGCCACCTTAGCGGCGTGACCCTCAAGGACTTACGCACCACCCTGTAGTGCGTAAGTCCTTGAGCCTCATCTTGCTAGCTTGGCCCCTATCGCTGAGCAGAAAGTTGGTGAAAGCCGCCGGCGGTTGGATCAATGGTCCAACTGCCGGCATCCCCTCTACATGCCGTGAAAACGATCTCCAAACTCCTGAACGTCAGTGAAAAAGGCCTCTGGCGCATCTATTTTCTTGTGCGCAGGAATCGAGGCTACACCCAGTTTGAAATTCCCAAGCGCTCGGGTGGGGCTAGGCAAATTCATAAACCGATTGATGACCTTTTTTATGTCCAGGGACAAATCAAGAGCCTGATTCTTGACAGCGCGCCGGAACCTCCGGATTGCGTGACGGCTTTCAGACGAGGACTCTCGATCCGAGACCATGCACTGGTTCATTGTGATAAGATGGTGCTCGTGAAACTTGACCTCAAGGACTTCTTTCCGTCTGTATCATTTACCCGCGTTTGGGGTATTTTCGAGGATCTTGGATTATCCCAACGTGACGCGAGGCTCCTAGCTTACCTGACCACGATCGAATCCGATTTGGCGTCACCTTCCCCAATCGCACAGCTAAAGCTCCAAAATAATAAATTCACTTCCATTGCGAAAAGTGCGATCAGCGAACTTTACGCGGGTGTCGAAGAGATGTACGAGCACAGTAAAAGCTATGATAATGAGATCTCCAGTAATCTAGCCGATAGCGCCTTCGTGCAAAAAATGCACGTCCAAGAACTAGAAGCCAGAGCGAAACCAAGAATACTGAAGCGCCGGGGCCTGCCACAGGGTGCGCCAACTTCGCCTCAATTAGCGAACCTTGCCGCCCGTAGACTGGATGCGCGGCTTCTCGGTCTCGCAGCGTCGATGGGATTCCAATACACCCGTTATGCGGACGACCTCACCTTTTCCACGACCGATCATCGAGGAAAAGTGAATGTACTGAAATGGTCGGTGGAGCAGATCGTAAACGACTGTGGCTTTACACTTAATGCCGAGAAGACCACGGTCATGCGGGCACCAGCGACGAGACTGACAACCGGACTTATCGTTAATGGTTCAGAACCAAGAGTCCGCCGCTCAACCATCCGCCTGGTTCGTGCCATGCTTCACCAGAAAAGCCTAGGCAAGCTGCCAGACGACGAAATCGCCAAGTTGAATGGCTACATGTCGTTCATTCGAATGGCAAACCCAGAGCAGGCAAGAAAACTGCTGAATGAACCTGATTCTTCAGTGTGAACCACAAAACCGAAGATCATTGTCACTTTTACCCAACTCACAATTCGCGTTACCAGGGTCCTCCGAGTCACAGGGATTCGCTCGGCTGGGATCTTGATCGTTCTTGTTCATGAAATAAAGATTCAGCTGAGCTAACCTGTTATCACCGGCATCTTGGCACCGGCAAATTCTACCAATTCCCGCGCATGATCCGGGTGGCAGGTAAAGAATAGCACCTGACGCTGCTTTGCGAATTCCCCGAGGCAACGCTCCGCAGCCCGACGGCGAGGAGGGTCCATGTCGGTGAACGGATCGTCGAGAACTAGGAAGCCTTCCATGCCGTCGAGATACAATTCGGCGAGTGCCATCCGGGTGGCAAGGGCCAGCGAGCCAAGGGTTCCTTGTGAGAGCAATCCCGTTTCCAAAACCACGGGTCCGCTGATTTCGGTTGGGGTGGGACCATCCAACTTCACTCCATCGTAGCGACCGCACGTGAGGTTCTTGAAATGGCCTGCGACTGCGGAGGCAAGCCCCTCCATTGGGTCGTTGGCACTGCTGCGGGCAACAACCTCCTGCAACTTCGCACGGATACGCATCAGTGCATGTCCGATTGCCTGCTTCCGCTGGAACTCCCGTTCTTTGGCTTCAAGTTGATCACGTAATTCCTCTGCGGTTTGACTCGGCGCTCCACCCGCCCATTTCGCTTGCTCGATCTTGAGTTCACTGAGTTTGTCTTCCATCTCAGACTGGCAGCGCTCCTTTTGACGGAGCACCTCTAAATAATCGGAAACGGAACTGAACCCTTCAGGCAGCGGCGGCAGTCCGTCCAGCTCAAGCTTGGCGGCATTGAGTTCACCGGTCTTTGCCAGGATCTTGGTCATGAGCGTGTCCAAGTCCGTGTGCTCAGTGGCCCAATTTACGATCTTTTTTCGCTCCTCTTGAATCTCTAAGGTGAGCTTGGCCTCATTCCCCATCGCGGTTGCCTGCTCAGCCTCAAGGGTCGCCACCGACCGGGTTTCGGGAAGTGCTTGAAGTGCGGCGATTTCAACCGCCCATTCTTCCTCGGTGCGCCCAAGGAGTGCAGCGATGTAGAGTTCCTTTTTGTGCTTTTCGTCCCTGACGCACCTCTGGTGATTGATATCCGCCGCCTCTGCCGATGAGAGGCTTTCGTGACCAAGCGTTCCAAGCGTTTCGTTTCGCCTTTGGATGGCCCTCTCAAGTTGTTCGAACAGGGCGTTCATGTCCCCCGTGCCACTTTCGACGCTGATCTTCATATCATGCAATTCGACGATCAGCTTGCCATCAGCCTGGCCTTCCCAAATCTCAGCTGGGTTGAGCGTAAGCGTCTCCGGCGCATCCGTACCTCGCACGATCGTGAGGGAAGCGGACGCCTTGCTCTCGATTTTGGCACTCAGCTTCTGAGCTTCGATCTTGATCCGTAGATCGCTGATCTCCTTTTCGAGTCGCTTCAGCTCGGCCAATAATTCAGTGGATACTGATTTCGATTCGCTGAGCCTCTTCGCTTCGGTATTCCAGGCCCCCCTTGCTTCGACCAGCTTGTCGTACGTCAATCTCAACTGCTCTGCCCCGGCGCGCATCTTGGCGCTCCTTAATTCATCAACTAGGGATTGCAGAGTCGTTTTGAGTCCTTTCAACTCGGCCTCTTTCCCTTCGATCAACTTTTCCGCACCTGGCCAATCCATCAAGACAGACTTCAGAGTGGTTTGCTCGCCACTGAGACGCTTAAGCTTTTCTTCCAAGCCGCCATGACTGGCGAGACCGTCTTTCAATCCACTCCCGGTGGTAACAAAGTCCCTATCGACTTCGATCTTGGATTGAAGCCCATTGATCTTGGTATTCACCTCATCGACTTGTTCCTCGTAGCCACGAACATTCTTTAATTCCCGGCGAACCGTTTCCATCGCGTAGTAGGCAGCAAGCTGGGGGCCGATTCCATTTGACCAAGGGTTGTCAACCCCTCGGCCTTTTTCGGGACCTGCTGTGCTGATGTCCCACCGACCGAAGTGTCCTTCGATGCGTTCCTCGATAGCTGCCGCAAGTTTGTCAGGGGAAATGTCACCGGGAATGGCTGCCGCGCCCGCGATCAAAGGTTGAATGTCGTCGATCTCCTTCGATTGCTCCTTCAACACCTGCATCGTTTGTGTCAATTGAGCCTGTCCGACAAAGAGCACATGCCGCCAAGTGGCCTCATTGCGATGGACCAGTGCCAGCAGTTGTTCCTGAACCTTCCCTGGCTCGGCGATTGCCGCGCTCTCGTTAGACTGGATTATGGACGAAGCGCCAGCTCCCCACGTTTTTTGCAAAGTCCACTTCCGACCTTCTGATTCAAATTCCAAGGTGACTCGCGAATGATCACCACCAGGGCGCGGATACCAGCGGCCCAAGGCCTTTTTCAATCCCACTGGCGGCAGGTTCGTCGGTGTGAAAAGTCCGTGCCACAGGGCGTTGTTCAACGTGCTCTTACCGAACTCGTTTGGACCTTCGATTACGTTCACGCCATCGTAAAAATTGCAGGTCCGATCGGAGACTCCACCGAATGGATGCAGGCGAATGCTGAGGATTTTCATTACGATTGAAGGGTTTCGATGATGTCCAGCGCCAGATGAGCATCGCCGGCGTTAGACTCGTCAGCGAGGAGCTCAAGCAGCAGCTTGTTGGGAAGTGTTCCGTCGGGGAAGCGACTTGCAATGCCCGCAGCATCGAGCACCTGGGCAATGTCCTGTTCACGCGTGAGGTGGAGGAAGCGCGATTTTATCTCATCCAGGAGTTGATTGAGTTCGGAAAGCTCCTCCTCGTTGAGGCGGCCTGTGAGTTGAAGATCTAAAACCGTATTAGACGCATCGAGCGATGCACAGGCAACTCGCAGATCTTCGATTCCCGCCCCGTCCTCCAACGAACGCCTCAGTCTGACAAATCGAACACCACCGGAAGTCAGTTGCTCATGGTGGCACGAACCGTCTGCCCCCAACTCGATCCACCACGCATGACCAGGGTGTGTGGTTTTTACGGAGTCGGGCGTATGGATGCCCGGCATGAAATACAGAGGCCTTCCCGTCGTTCCCGGTGCTGGCGCTGGCACATGGATGTGCCCAAGCAACCAGGTGTGAACTCCGGCACCACGCATGTCCTCCTCGGACATGTTGAAGTAGCGCTGGTCCGCGTCCAAGCCTAGCCCCTCGACGTTTCCGTGGGCGATTCCGATGTGGATGACTTCCGATTCCTTATCAGTATCCGCGACCCATCCGATGGTATGCTGCTTGCTGTGCTTGCTCGGACATGGACAGGCGTAAAAGCGCACACGGAAATCGTCCATCTCAAACTCTTTGGTCGTCGGATCGGTCAACGGAAGCACACAGGTACCCTCGCAGGCACTCCGGAACCACCGCCAGAGCTTATTGTCCGGTCCCTCGTAGTGGTCATGATTCCCGGCCAGCACCAGGACGTGTTCTCCATCAAATGTGGCAAGAATTCCCACGGCCCGCTCGATCTGCCCTTTGGTGACCGTCTGTTTGTCGAACAAGTCGCCGGCCACCACAAGAAAGTGGGCATGCCGTTGATTCCCGGTGAAAACTAGTCGCTCAAGCGCGGAAAAACGCTCCTCGAACAGGCGGTCGCGAACCAGGTCCGGGTATTGAGCAAACGAAATTCCGATGTGGTTATCGGCGGTATGGAGAATGCGAAGTTTCATGGTGAATGTGATGGCTGGCCAAATGACGGCAAGAGTGAGTTTTACCTAATTTCTAAAATGGTTGAACACGTCATACCTGGATGAGCCTAGATTGGCTTCCAATGCCAATTGGACTTGTAAATAGTCAGATTTCGATCTTCCCAGTATCCCTTAATCCACATGCATTGTTTTGGAATTCCCCCATTCTTTGATGCATCAGACATGGCATTGAAAACAGGTTCAGTGATGAACAGTGAGTAGCCTAACTCCGAGAATCCAGAAAGTTTAGCGGCATAGTTTGCGGCCCTTCCTACCCAGACTAGGTCGTTGGCATTCCGTATTCCCGTCCTTGCGACAAATAGACTGCTTGTGTCGATCCCTACGGAGTGCTTCAGAACGAATGCCGTAGTGGTATATGCCGCTTTGATCGCCGCATTAATTTGAATCACGACCCAATTGAGCTGCAATGCTGTTTTAGCAGCAGAACTATCCTTCGCTTTTCCGATATATACCGCCATTACCCGGTCCCCATCGAAAGCCGTGATGATGCCTCCGTTATTTCGAATCACCCGGCATGCAGCGACTAGATAGGCTTTATAAACTTCAGCGGCAAACCAATCTTTGAACCCATTAACCAACCCGGTTGAGTCGGCCATATCGGCATAAAGAACCGTTCCATTCAGTTTAACCGCGTCGTTGCCCAAACGAATATTTTCCGCCTCTGGAACAACCAGTCCCTCTCTTGTTTGCCATTTGGTCGCAAGAATTTTTTTGATCTCTGCTAGTATTTCATCCGCTGATTTCATAATTTTCCCTATTTTGGTCCCATTGCCTGAATTTGCTTTGCTAACGCACGAGTCACCCCGCTCATTCGCCTCCCAGTAGTCGATGTCGGCCCCGGCTCGTAAGGGGCATGAGTCACGCCAAGAAGATCTGTCGGCAATTTGAGATTCGATCCTCTGGGAGAAACAATATAGGTTCTCTCTCGCCCGATTGCTCCCATGAAAAGTCCCAACTCAAAAACAATATTGTCCCTTGGCGTTGCTTTTTTCATGCCTCGACTGAATGTCATGTCATCTGCAGTCATGACAATGATGGCAAAATCGCAGGCTTCAGAAATTCTTACGAGATCCTCAATCGCGGTTTTGGATAACTGAAAAACTTCCTGAGTCCATAGATTGCAGGTAATACCCTTGCGCGTTAGAGAGCGATTCAAACTTGTCGCCTCTTGCAGTCCCTCCGATGAGGATCCAATAAATACTTGAGAAACACTATTCGGTTCATGTATGAATTTTGATCTTTCACGCAATCGCATCGCCAATTCCAAGGCCAACCTTCGCCAAAAGTTTGGGTGGGTATTCGCGATTCTAGTGACTGAAGGTTCGCAAATCTTGAAAAGAATGGAGGTTTCTTGAGCGACAATCGAAGCGTTTCGGAGCGACGTATTGTCAAGCAAAGCCATTTCTCCGACGTGCGTCCCCGCGAGTCGGGTTGCAATCTTTCGATGATTGATTACAACACCAACAGATCCACTAACGATAAAATACAAATCATTATCACTGTCACCTTGTCGAATGATGGTTTCACTAGGTAAAAATTCAACAAGATCTCCCGCTTTCAGTATTTTCTCAGCGAGGATCATTTCACCCGCCACGGAGATTTGCGAGCAAATCGCGGCAAGGAGATTCTTCTTGCCGCCTCTTCCAGTGAATCTTGGAATGATGCTTGGACATCGCTTGGTGGGCATTTTGTTAGCTTTGTTACAATTGAAGAAAGGCGACCTAAACGGGCTGCTTGTTCACTCATTCAGTGCCTTCAGAAGCGCATCACGAGCGTCGGAATAGAAAATGATCGTCACGCGGGTTGCGATTTCATCCGGCAATTCGAAGAGTTGCTTCCGTGTTGTGACCGGCATCAGGATGGTTTTGCAGCCTTTATCTGCCGCGGACTCGACGACACTCACGGCGTTGTAAACCGGTTCGATGGACCCACCCAGGTTGAGTCCGCCAACGACAACCAGTCCTCCCTTGAGGTTCTTTTCGAGGAGCGCGGAACAAAGAGCGAGCAGAACCCCCACGCCGGTGGCCGATCCGCTCCGGCTCGCATCGAAGGCGCGAATCTGGACGGTATATTCGTGTGATCTCGGCTCGCGATCCCCCACCAGTGCCTTGGCGTTGGCATAAAGGTTTTGCTCGGCGCAGCGGACGCTTTCCTTGAAGGGGGCAGGAGGTGGCTGGTTGAGAATCTTTACGCCCGATCCAGGACCTCCTGAGCATTCGATGCGAAAGAGTCCGGGGCTTTCCTCCATGCCACCTGGCGAGATCGCCCAGACTTGTCCCGGTGGCAGCGGATCGTCGCCGATGCTGTCCTCGCTTTGGAGTTCTGGCGTGCAAACAAACTGCTCCACCCCATCGGGCTGGATGGTGTAACTGAAATGAGTATTCCGGAACTCAGCCGAGCCGATCCGTTTCTGCTGTTCTTTCACCCGCCGGCGGCATTCCAGCGCCAATCGCGCAGCCCACTCGATGGCGTCGTCTGGAATTTCCGCATTCGAATCCGGGAACATCAGCTTGAGCAAGCCGCTCATCGTTTTCTGGACCGCGTTGGTATCGCGGCCGCTAAGAGCTCCGCCGAAATGAATGCGCCCTTGGAATTTCTGAACCCGGGATTGGACTCGAAGATGGTTCCAGCACGACGAAAGAAAGTCACTGACCAGTCCGAAGTGATTGGTCAGTTGGTCTTTGTTTACCTTCGGGATATCCCACCCTGGAATGTAGGAGTGGATGCGGTCCATGAAGGCCGTATCGTCACGCATTTCCTGTGGCATCGGTCCGAAGAGATGACCGATGCGCTGTTGGTGCGCCACATCCACATCAAAGTTACCCACCATGATGATTCCGCCAAAACCGCGAATGCTGTCTTTGCCACGACTGAACTCACCGGACTCCATGTAGCCCTTCATGATGTTGACGCCGTCTTTTTGGTCGAATGAGATTCCAGAAACTTCGTCGAAACACACCACATCATACTGGCAGACCAGGCCGCGCTGGCCGTTGGCATTGTTGACGAACATCCGTGCCACCGAGGCTTTTCCGCCCGACACCAAATGCGCGTATGGTGAAACCTGTTGGAAAAGGTGACTCTTGCCGGTTCCGCGTGGCCCTAACTCGACCGCGTTGTAATTATTTTCGACGAATGGCACCATCCGGAGCATCATGACATCACGGGTGCGCTCGCTGAGGGCGGAAGGCTCCAGACCAATACTCCGCAGCAGGAAATCTCTCCATTCCTCAAACGTGAACATGGCCCGTCCCTGAGACAGAGCATCGAGGACATCACGTCGTGAGAGTTGGATCTCCCTCAAACTTTCGATTCCAAAGGGCCTGCCATTCTTTTCCTCCGCAATCGTGGGGTCGTAAGTCAGATCGACTTCCGCGTAGAATCCTCCCGTCAGCATCCGTTCATGCGCGTGCACTAGAGCCTCAGTGATCCTGACGTCGGTTAGCCCGAGGCTTGGCAGCTCTGCGCTGAAGCAATCGCGTTTGGCATCCAGCTTGGCGCGAACGATGTCGATCAATTTCACCTGACCCTGTTCCTTGGCCCGGGCCTTAAAAAGCTCCTCCTCGCCCGCTCTCACCGTTCTGCTTCCTAGCTGGCGCTGAACGATCTCCAGCCCCTCCATGATCTCCTCATCACTCGTGCTGGCGCAGTAGCGACCGAGGAGGAATTCTCCCACGTAGGTGGGAACGGGGTATTGTCCTTTGAAACGTCGGACGAGGTCCTTGCGTACGGTGTAACCCTCGAAAGCTTTCGAGGCGATTTGGTCTAGGGTGTCAAGTTCCATAAATTTAGTCTTCAGCAATAGATAAGTTCTTCTTCGCGATCACCTGGCCATTTTGCAGAATCACAAGAATCGCGGCTTGGCCGGAAAGTGAATCATTTTCCACAAAAAGCCCAAGTCGTCCTTCAGAATCCGGGCCTTTGTTCTTATGGCGTTCTTCGACCGATAAAATCGATGATGTTGCATCGGCGGCCTTGGTTCGGATGTCCGCGCGAAGCCCCGAATCAGCAGGTGAAATCTCGATTCGGAGCTTGAAACCAACCCACTTGGTTGCTGTGATTTTGACTCCAGAGCTTTCTTGTTTCTCTCCCGAGGTGATTTCGATTTGGAGCGTGAGTGCTTCCTGGAGAGTCAAACCTCCGTGGGCATACTCCACACCATTTTGAAAAACGCTGATTCCAGGGGCCAGCACGATGGGGTGCTCGTTGCCCCAGAACCAGGAAACCTGTTGGAAGTTGTGCGACGCATTCGGGTTCGGCCGGGCACAGCGTCCCCATTTGGAATCTGTGAGGTGCGTTGGCAAATCCACCTTCGGCAGCCCACCCGGCATCCAGAGCCAGCCATGGTCCGTCACCACGCGAACAACTTTCCAGCCCGCCGAGAGCAACTCCTGCGCTCGTTGATAAACAGCCTCGATCTCCTCGCCGATGCGCCATGCCATCTTGGCTCCCTGGTCGTGTCCGTATTTGTCGAACGCCCCGACTTCCGTCCATCCCGAACCCGTTGGATCACCCGATTGAGATCCATCGAACCAGGTCCAACCCACCTCTGAAGTAAGCTTTCTGAATTCTGCGGTCCGACAAAGTTTATGGGTCGACTTCACGGTCGGTTCGTAGTTCTCCGACGCCTCGATTCCGGAAAGCTGGCTTGCCAGCGGATTCCACGCAGGTTTGGCCGTTGCAGTTACGGTGGGCAGAGCCGACCAAACCGCAGATATTTTTGTCTTAAATTTAACATTATCAATTCGCTCCAACAACTCTCGGGCCACATCCGCTCTGAGCCCATCGACGAATAGGATCACGGTTCCGGGTGTTGGGTGGTGATGGATTGCCTGGTCCAGTCCCTTGGTGGGATAGTTGGCCGCATTTGTCTGAAGGCGCTCCGCCAGTTCCTCCAGCCATGGCTGATAGATCGCTTTCAACGCTGCCGCGACGGCAGCACTGTCTTCTGTCCTTTTTACGGCGCTCCACGCTTTCCTCGCCTCAGAATCCACAAGCCAACCCTGCGATAAATAGGAATCCGCCAGTTGCGCACAATCGTATCCCGCCATCCCTTGCTGAATTGCAGCCAGCATCTTGCCGAGGTGTTCCGTGGCCACCGCCAGCGGCGCTTCATTGAGCTTCACCCACACGCCCTTCAGTCGTTCCGCGTGTTTTGATACGAGTTCTCCGAGCGCGTGCTTCACCTTTGCAGGCGGCATGTTAGGCAGTGCCGTTAGGCCGCTGCGCAATTCCCCTTCGAGACGCAGATTGTTTGCAGGAATGCGTGGGTTGTTATTGGAAAAGAGATCGGCTGGTTGGACCAGATCCAGCGCCTTGCGCACACCGGGGAACGAGGACGCCGCCTCTTCGTACCGACTCCAGACCTTCGCCCACTTGCCTTCGGCCGCGGTGAGCTTCTCCACCGCAACGAGCAAGCCGTCCTTCACCGGGTCGAATCCAAGCTCATTTTTGCAATGTGAGACCAGAGCGGCCCAGGGACCGGACTCCATCGGTGTGGTTGGAGATGAAATCCAATCAAAGAGCAAACGGATCAAGTCACCCGCAGCGAAATCGTGAAAATCTGCCGCTCCCAGATGCCGCCCCCTCAAATCATTCACCGATGTTTGCAGAAGTGCCCCGAGTTGCTCAGCGAGCGCCTCCTTGGTCGCCTTGTCCTGCGCCACCTTGAGGCCGAGTCCGCCGTCTTCCGATGACAGCAAGGCGGTGGGCGTCCAGTCCTTGCCATTGGTCTGCCCACAGAACTGACCTTGGAATTGCAGCGCGTAGAGGTGCCGAGCGTCTTCTGGGAAACCCGCCGCACCGCGAAATTGGTGCCGGTGAATGCCTGGGAGATACAACACCGGAAGCTCCTCGCCCTCCCATTTTCCGAGCTGATAGCGAATCCAGCTCGACGGACCGCTGAAGTCTCCGACTTCCGATGGATCGAGGACGAAAAATCCGCGCCGCGCCTGCGCGATGATTTTGGCCACTTTCTCCCAATGCCGCTCGCCGTCCGTCCAGAGGATGACGGTCGGCCGCGCAAGATCATGCCGATTATAGATAGCGGCGTCGTGCAGCACCGAGAGCAGATGGTCGAGGACAGTCATGCGGGAAATGAGTTGGACGATAGTGAAGGTTTCAATTTGAATGATTTTCAGACAGTGCGAGCAAACGTCAGTATAGTTTGGCAAAGCTGTGCTAAAGACGGGGAGCTGAGGCCTTCATTCCTTGCCGTGGTGAGCCAATCCGCTATGAATAAATCATTTTTTTCTAAGCCTCCCTCGTGTGCGTAGTTGACCTGTGCCATGTTTGCCAATCGCTCATAGTCAGCTTCGAAATCAGCCTTTACGACTTTAGTGAGGTTGCTTTGCCATACGGCATAATTTCCCGCGTAGACGTTTGACAGAGGGAAGGCGCTGTGATTAACACCAAGTAGTGAAAACAATGCTTTGTTATCTCTTTCATGCTTCATTTTGAAGTCTTTCCGTTCTATGTCACCATCCGCATCAAAAACCACAAAAACCGGCACGCCAAGTTCGACAGCGATTGCCAACGGCTGGATGAGTTTGTCCTTCCCATTGCAGGGAATCAGGTGGCAACCAAGACGTCGGAATTCAGTCCATTGACCCGATAGATGAAGCTCTGTGGTAATGTAGGAAACATCCTCCAGGCCTTCGACAAGAACCGGGACATGAGCGAAAAACATTTCTGCAATACTTGGCTGTAACGCTTGATGAATCTTGGCCACCATGCCTTCAATTCTGCGACCCGGATCATTACCAAGAGCATCGCGGATGCGGGTGCAAAGATATGGAAATGTGAGCGAACGAATCGATGTCCCTGAAATTTGATCTGGGCGGCGAACCAAACGAATGTTCTCGAACCCGTCGCCGCTGACGAATAGGGGCGCGTGTGTGGTTACTAAAATCTGGTTGTTACTGTTAGAAAGCTCAGTGAGTACGTCAGCAAGGTGTCGTGCCTGGGGCGGATGTTGATAAAGCTCGGGTTCCTCGCATCCGAGAATCAGCGTGGGTGCTTCCGGAGCTTCCGAATCGGCAAGTTCCTGCAAGAGAGCCAGCAAGTAGGATCTCTGTAATCCATGTCCCATACGCGAGAGGCTGCCAAGAAAATCACCATCACCTGTTTTAATCCCTGCAATCGGCTGCTGAAGCACTACTGATTTATTTGGATCTGACAACCACGCCATATCGAGCCGCACATTTGGGTGTGCCCAAGATTCAAGCCTGCGCTGAAGGGATTGCGATATTTCGGTCAGATTTGATTGGTTGCGTTCGAGTAGTTCGCGGTAGCTCGCCAGCGTCTGGGTCTTGAGCGCTTCGAGTTCCGCTTCGAAATTGGTTCTTGTCCTGACAGCGCGGGCGATCAGTTTTCCGAGCGCGGTGTTCTTTCCTTCCTGCCCTTCTTCACCGGCATCTTTAACTGCCGGCACGTAAACCCATTGGAGAAATGCTGCCAGCTTGCCTGTGCTGTTCACGCCGTAGAAAATGTCCTCGCTCGGAATGAAGACGCATAGTTCCGGATGTGACGCCTCGAAATCACGGAGCGACTGCGCCTTTTCGTCCTTTGACCGGGGGTTGGGCAGGTCCGGAAACTGTAGACGCAACTCATCATAAATGGCGGTGAGTTCAGCGGCTGATACTTTGGCTTTCTCAGCCTCGAAAAATCGCCGGAATCCCTTCATGCCTGAACGTTGACCAAAGTGTCTGACCGTGCCGACGCCGTTGCCGGGGTCGAACTCCGCTTCGGCGGTCACAACCAATTCGTTCTGCCGAACGTATGCGGATAGTTCTGTCTGTGCGGCAGCGTTCAGGTCGTCAAATGTCACCGTAATCCGGATGGGATTTTCGGTAATCTTGTTAAAGTAATCCTCATCGGTGAGTTTGCTGATGTCCGTCGGTGCGCCGGATTGCTCGCGAAAAAAGACGTTCAGAGCCGCAAGCACCGATGATTTTCCGGCACCATTTGGACCGACAAAACAGGAGTAGCGGTTGAGATCGACAGTCGCATCTTCGAAACTTCTAAAGTTCTGGATTCGGATGCTTTTGATTTTCACGCCTTCCCTCCATTTTTGAAGTCCAAGGTCAAATGCACGTCATTCCAGCGGTTGCCGGTGAAGGTTCTGCCGCCTTCGGGGTCGGTGCCGGGCGTGTCTTCGCACCAGAACCAGGGATAGTCGGCCTTGGGGCGCTGGGGTTCTTTGCCGCGGTCTTTGTCCCATTTGACGTTGGGCTTGGCGCGCAGGATGCCGGCTCCTTTTTTGCCAAGGTCCTTGGCGGTGAGGAAGGGGCGAATGTTGAGGCGAACGCCGTCGTTGAGGTCGGGGTGCCAGCCGCTGGCCTGCTGACTGAGGGGCTTCCAGCGGACGAAGAGGTCATAGGGTGCCTCGCCTTCGAGTATTTTGATCAATTCCGCCTGGAGGGTTTGGGCGGCTCCGAGGCGTTCGGCGGCTCCGGGTTTGTCGGCCTTAGCGTCGGATTCCTGGTCGTGAATCCAGTTGCCGAGGTAGGTGTAGGTGAGTTTCTGGAGGGTGGCGTGGTCGAGCTTGTGGTAGTTCACCAAGACGCTGAAGCCGTCCTTGCGACCATCCCAGAGCTGCCAGAGGAAGGGGCGGTGGTGGAAAAGCTTGGAGTGCTGTTCGAAGAATTCTTCGCGCAGCCAGTCTTCCAGCGTGCTGGACTTGGAGCCGGTGGCGACGAGCAGGGATTTTTCATCGAAGGACCCAAGCGCGACGGCAAGCAAAACGCGGAGGCGGTTGGCCGCGGGTTGTTCGCGGTTGAGGGGCGGCAGGCAGACGATGCCGTCCTCATCCGCCAGCGCCTCCAGCCCGTCCGGGTCGAGCGCTGGGCAATCGGGAAAGCTCGAGCCGGTCTGGCGTGGCCACTGATAGCCGAGCAATCGCGCCACGGCTACATGCAAGGGCTGGTCGGCACCGGCAGGGTGGCCGTTGAACAACCATTGCGTCGGGTCGCTGGAAAACGGCTTCGGCAATCCGTGCGGATATTTCTCCGCCGCCACCTTCTGCCAGTGCGCCAAGTCGAAGGGAATCTTGACCAAAGTCGCACTCGTAACACTGAGCTTCTGGTCGATTCTTCTGACCGCGTTGTGGAAATCAGGAGAAGAACAGAATGCCCATAGGGCTGGCAGATGGTTAGTGTTGCGCGGCACAATCACGGCGCAATTATCGTCGAACGCCTCTCCGGTATATCTCGTAACCGGCAAGCTGGTCATTTGTCGGATCAAAACGCCCTGCCTGCCCCAAACTTGAAGACCAATCAACCTAGCGCCAGGGATGTCGGACATTGGGCCTGATCCGTTGTGCCAAGGAATCATCCCCGCTCTTCCCTGAAAGTCTGCCGTGCTATCAGGCGTTGATTGAATGCCAGCCCATCCCTTCGGAATATGTGGCGTCTCCCAAATTAAGCGCCGAATGCGCGGCAAATCGCCGGTCGACAAACCTTCAGTGCTCTCGGCCAGCTCGCTTAACAGTGGTCCTGAAGCCCTGTCCCCAATCACAATTCTACAATCAGGGTCGAGAAGAACGCTGCTTTGCTTCGTTATTACCACCTTATTCTGCAAGAGCGCATCAGCCTTTTCTGCCGGACTCTTTTCGTCAGCCGCATCAATGCCTGCGAAACCGTGTGACCTCTCAGATTCAATGCGAGTGACTCCAATTAAACTAACATTGACCACTTCGCCACCGATTGTCTCAAATGCCCGAGCGCCTAACCGCGCTATGAATTGGCATCGCGCCACCTCAAAAATGCCGCGGCGAAGTTTCTTAAACGTATCAAGGAATAGCCAGTTTTGAGGAGTAACGATCGCTGTGCTTCCAAATCGCGCACAGAACTCAAAACACCTTTCAACAAAAGCGGTTGCTAGGTCAGCTTTAGCTACGGGATGAAACCGGTCACAATAATCCATTAGCACTTCATCCTGTTTGCCGCGTCCGAGGTAAGGCACGTTGGTGGCGACGAGCGTGAACTGGCCGGCGAGGATTTCCGCCGCCTTGGCCAGGCCGCGCGCGGTCACGGCCATTTCATGCGCGGTGTCGTCCTGGGTCTCCTGCGCCAGCGCCTTTTCCAGCAGCGGCTGGAGTTCATGGAACGCGGCCACCAGCAAATCGCCCCCGCCGGCGCGCGGGTTGATGAGGCTGCCCAGGACCGCCGCCTTTTGGAACAGCCGGTAAAGCCGCTCCATGCCGCGCTGGAGCTTCTGGTTGTCGCCGGCAATCGCCAGCCAGTCGGCTTCGCGGGTGTTGGGCGCGAGGCCGGAGCAGGCCAGGTTCATCGCAGGCAACTGGCAGTGGCCCACGCGCCGCCACGCGGCCAGTGCCAGGTTGAACGCGGCAATCTGCGTGCAGCGAGGATCGATCTCCAAGCCAAACAGGTTGTCGCGGATGACTGCTGCCACGGCCGTAGCGTCGTCCAGCTTTTCCTCGGCCAGGCGCAAGGCGACTAGCCGCTCAAACATCGCCACCACAAAATGCCCGCTGCCCATGCAGGGGTCGAGGCACTTGAGTTCCGCCGCCGTCTTCGGCCAACCGTCAAAGGTGCCTGCGGCGGGAGTCCAGGCAATGTTGGATTTTGGATTTTGAATGTTGGATGAAGAGGATTCTCCGCTCGCTTCCTTGGGCTCTGCTTTGACAAAACGCAGATATTGCCACGGGCAGCCCGGCAGCGCGACTGCCTGGCGGAGTTCGTCTTCGCTCTGGGCGGTTTCGGCCAGCTTGGGATTCGCGGCGAGGACTTTGCCGGCGTGCCACGCGCCGAGCGTGTTGTCCAAAAGGAAGTCTACCATGTAGTCCTCGGTGAAGAGCTGGGTGACGGGAGAGATCTCGTCGGCACCGATTTTTTTACCGGAGGCGTTGACCTCGTCTTTGCGCTGGGCTTGCCAGAATTGATAGGTCCAGCCGAGGGCGTCGGAGGCGGTGAAGATCTCGGATGGCAAGGAGTCGAGCAGGGCCTTGAGCTTGACCTGCCATTCCAGGGGGATGGTGAGCTCAAAAATGGGATCGCCGCTGCGGAAGACGCCGGGGAGAGTTTCGCTGGCGAAGCGGCAAGCGAGGTCAAAGCCGTCCTTGGCGTCCATTTCCGGGGCGAGCTCCTCGCAATCCTCCAAGGTCACGGGGACATTGCCGTTGGCGGCATCGGTGTGGAGCAGGTGGTTTTCGGTCAGGAAGCGGGTGAAGAGCAGGCGGTGCCAGTGTTCGTAGGCGGCATCCGCCGCGAGACGCGTGGTTTCCTGTGTGCCCTTGGTCACGTCCAATTCGTCGCCAAGAGCCCGGCCCCGGGCGCGCAGGCGGTTGCGGAGCTGGCGTTGCTCGACGGACATGTGGCCGCGGTAGTCCTTTTCGTGGACCGCCAGGTTTTCCAGAGCGGCGCGACAGGCTGACTCGGCAGCGGTGCGGGCAGCGAGGGTGACACGCGAAAGTTGGCCGCGAAGTTCTTTGGAGAGGGAGGGCATGGTGGGTAAAGCTGAAATTTGGAAAGCTGAAATGCTGAAATGAAGAGGAAGAGATTGAACCGCTAAGTAAAGGCCGCCAAGGGACGCGGAGCCGTGGATGATGGGTGAGAGGTCAGAGTCTAGGGGCGGTCGATAAGATGTAATGGGTAATTTAATCGTGTAATAAATGGCAAAAATTACACTTATACTTGTTTCATTACCCGATTTTTCTCCATTTAGCGGATCGTCCGCGCCCGAGGCATTCGACAATGTTGTCTTTTTTAAGGTCGAAGAGGACGCGGCGGATCATATCGCGGCTGACCATCGGGCAGGCCTTTTCGAGGTCGGAGAGACTGAAGTCTGCGATGAACGCCTGGATGGCGTGTTGGACGGTTTCGGTTTTGCTGCCCCTGCCGGAGCCGACCCGGCCGAAGCGCGCCTCGAATTCGGAATAGGCGGCCAGCAGGGTGCCGAGGAAATATTCTGTCCAGGGCCAGACATCGTGTTTCCCCTCATGCCATCCCTGAGAAGAGAGAAAGAGCGTCTCATAATAGGACTCCTTGGTTTTCTCGATGATGCGCTCCAAGCTGATGTACCGTCCCACATCATAGCCCTGATGATAGAGCGCGAGCAGCGAGAGCAAACGGGCCATGCGGCCGTTCCCATCCGCGAAGGGGTGGATGCAGAGGAAATCCAAAACGTAGAAGGGAATCAGGAACAAGGGGTCCCAGATTCCTTCGCGCCGGGCATCGGCAAAATGCTCGTGCAGGACACGCATGGCATCATCGGTGAGGTGCGGAGCGATGGGCTCGAAACGAACGCGTTTAGTACCGTCCGGTAAAGTTTCGCGGATTTCATTGGAAGCAATCTTCCAATGGCCGCCATCGTCTCCGGCATATTTGAGCAGATCGCGGTGGAACTGAAGTACGACGCGGTCCGTGAACGGGATGTGAGCGTGATTCTGATGGATGGTATCAAGCACGTCACGGTAGCCGGCGATTTCGCCCTCGGTGCGGTCGATGGGTTCGGCACGGGCGGCGACGAGTTCGCGGAGGCGCTTGTCATTTTCCACGACGATGCCTTCGAGACGGTTGGAGGATTCGGTGCTTTCGATCTGGGCGACCTGGCGGAGGTTTTCGAGGATCTCGGGAGCTTGTTGCTGATGAAGTTGCTGGCGTCCTTGATGTTCACCCAAGCGGCGCAGCAAACCAGCGACGCGTGGCGGCATGGCGAGCGCGGCGAGATACGATGGTTGAAGTGAGTTCATGGGTGGATTAGATGATTGCTGGGCCATCCTTAATGGCTTTTTGAAGGATGGAACGAGCCTCCGACAACCACTCCTCGACATCCGCGTCATTTTTGAGGGTGGCGGAGGGAAGCTTGACGTGGTGAGCCCTTGGCTCGGCCTCCTTGATCGCAACGGCGAGCGCCTGTTGGCAGCGGGTGGAAATGGCGTCCGTTTGGGTTTGCCAGCCGGCAAGGTCACACTGCCGGAGGGACTTAAGGAGTTCGGCGTCGGTTCCCGTGAGGGGCTTCGCGTGGCTGTTGGCGGCAGCCGCTTTTAACAAGCCTACGGCCTTCTCCGGAGAGAGCGCGGCCCAGACGGGTTGCGAATTGAGGCGATCCACCTCTTTTTGGAGGGTTTGTGAATGGAGTTCGTGAGCTTCATGCAGTGACCTGCGCAAGGCTTTGGCCAGCGCCTTGCGGACCGGATCAAGCGGATTTGGCTCGTCCAGCAGCATGCGGTTCTGGCGGATGGCATCCAGAGCTGCCTTTTGGGTGTCCGCCTCGGCAAGGCCCGCATTCGAGGCAAAAATCAAAAGCTTTTCGCACAATTCAAAGTCGGGCTTTCGATCGGCGATGCGTTTGCCCAGGTCGGACCATTGGGTGACAAGATCCGTGAGTGGATCTGCTTCAACGAATAGACGATGCAGCAGATCGTCACCCGTTAGCCCGCCGAGTTCGAGCAGAAGCGGTGCATTGGGTTTCTCCGGAGCCGGAGAGTCACCGCCAGCCCGCGATGCCAGGCTCTGCATGGCAGAGACAAAACCCGCAGCGGCGGCCAGTTCGTCGCCAGGAGTGAAGGGATGGCCAGCCGCCTGATAAAGTTTGCGGATACGAAGCTTTTGAACTGCGGTGAGAACCGGGTTCTTCACGCGGTAGTCGGCCTGGGTGGTCTTTTTCTGATCGAGCTCTGCAAGAGTCGTTAGATTGCCATTGATCTTGGCCGCGAGGTGACCGCTGGCGAGCAGTGTCGCCAATGTCGCATCGATCGATTCCTTGGGCCAACCGTAGGCGCCCCCAGTGAAGTTTGAGTAGATCTCGCTGCCTTTTTTATAGGAGCCGCCGATAAAGCGCATCAACTCCGCGCTGACCGGGTGCTTATCAGGATCACCTGGATAGCCAACTGCCGAGAGTGCTCCAGAATTGCCCTCCTTGGCCTTCTTCCAAACGAGATGCCAGTTGGAATTGTCCGCCTGGGAAAATTTGGGATACAGGCGCGAGACAACTTGTTCGCATGCCTGTTGGACGGCTTCTTTCAAAACCAGGACCGTGAGTTCCTGTCCACCGGAAAGGAACAGGCGGGCACCCCCGAGAATATCTGACACGCAGCCCTCAACCTTGCCGTCCTCGGATGCCTTGCGACTGAGCATGGAAGACCTGGCCTCCTTGCCTTCAGGGGTGGTCGGATTGCCCTTGAAGTTGAGGGTTTCCTCGGCGGCTAGCGAACCGGCGATGGCGGTTTTCAGTTCGTCGGCCTTGGCTTTCGGGATGAGCACGTGGATCGTGGCGTCGTCCGTACTGCGCTTTTGAATGTCTTGGATGACCGAGTTTTCAGATTCCGTGAAACCATCGCGGACCCAGACGACCAGGCCGTCAATACCGGTGGGAGGTTCTGCAACGTGATGCAGCGTGACTTTGCGCTTCTCCTTCGCGGCCCCCTGCAAAATGGTTAGGGACGAGAGTTCGGATTGGATTGCCCTCGAAAGCAACTGGCCGCGATGAGCCGCTGTTTGGGAGTCGTTGTTGCGAGCCGAGGCAAAGCGCTTCCTGAACTCATTGTCCCAGGATGCGCCTTCGGTGGTTTGCAATCGATATTCATCGTCAATGGACATCAGGACGCCCTCGTCGGCCAGCGCTTTCATGATGCCGGGAATCTCGCTGCGTAATTTCGCGGCGGAGGAACTGAGATCGTCGCTGAGCAGATCCGCGAGATGCTCTTCATTCGCACGGATGCCAGCATCTGCACCTTCCCGCGGCAGTTTGTTAATCAGGAAAACCAACGAGCAAATTCTGGCGCGCAGGCTGCCATCTTGTTTGCCCTTCTGTTCCTCGATGATCTCTTGGAAACGCTTTTGCATTTCACCGGAAATCACCAGGTCGGTGGAGAGTTGCTCGTAAAGGAAATCCGCTGGAATCACGGTTCCTACCGGCTTGTCGGCGACGCTTCGGCAAGCCTCGTGGGTTACGCGAAGCTGTGTTCGCATTTGAGCCGCGGTTCCCGATGGATCGGTGCTGTGCAGCACCCGTTCCCAGAAACGCCGACGCACGGGCAGGAGCGGATAATCTGCCACGTAAGAATCTTGATCCTCTGGTCGGGTGGCGATTTTGGTGGCCTTGAGCTGACGGCTGATTTCACCGGAGTGCTTGTTGATCAGGGCCTCGATTGCGGGCCTCTTGGCCGGGTCCTTGCGCAATACGACCGTGCGGACGACCTTCTCGACGTCGTTGTCCTTGAGGTGTATCTTGATGCTAAAGCGACCCATAATCTTTTGGAGGGCCGGCATGTCGTTCAAGGCGCTCTGGCCGGTGGCGACGAGCAAAACCCTGCCATCCAACTGTTTTTGGAGAGCCTCCGCCACCTCTTGGAAATCCATGGTGACGTTTGGGTCGTTGTTGATGAACTGCTGGATCTCATCGAGCACCAGAACCGTGCAGGGCAGTTTCCCATCCACGGCAATCGCCCTGCGGATCAGCTTCAGCATGCCATCGATACTCATTTCGCCCGGCTTGGGCGGGTACTGGGCCCGCACGGCCGCTGCCGCCGCCTTGCCATCCCCGTGGTGAGGGTGTTGTTCGAGATATGCCTCCAAAAACTCCTTGGAAGTGTACATTTTAGCGAACTCGACGAATGGATCTTTCCCGCTAGCTTTGATTTGCTGCTCAACGGACTGGAGTTTGCCATCGTCGCGCAAGTCTAAGATCAGACTGGCGACGCTCACATCCTCGGGCAAACCGGCGGAACGAAAAACGATCCCCAACACCCGGGTGCGAATGTCTCCTTTTCCAGCCTTCAGAGTACCGCCAGCCGCGTGAAGGCCCGCGCCCTGGGTGCCGCGGGTTGTGAGTTCTTTCAGCAGGTCGGAAACATCGTCGGGCAGGGTGGCGATGCCGCGGGCGGTGCTGCCATTTTCCAATTCGAAATCCGTCCAGAGGTAGCGGAGCACCTTGACCAGATGGGACTTGCCGCTGCCATAGAATCCGCTGACCCATGCACCCGCCTGTTCCTGATCGATGCGACCGAGGTAGCCTTGCAACATTTTGACGAGACCGGTTCGGTATTCTCCATCGCAGACGAAGGTTTCCAACTCATAGCGGAGCGTTGGAAGATCGGTGTCATTGTTGCTGGAGACCCCTTCATTGGCCAAGGTCCAGGACAAGGGGTCTTTCTTGAAGAGTTCGCGGTTATTCATAATCAGGATTCAGGTAAAATGGGGACAGCAAGGTAGTCCCAACCATCGCGGGCACCGAGGAAGCGGTAGGTGTTGTTTTCACGCTCACCAGGAAAAAAAACGAGAAGCACGCCAGGGAACTTTGAATCCAAGGCTTCGATGACGCTCGAAACGTGGATAAAGTCATAGAGCTCGATCAGTCCCGTAAGCGCGAAGACCGTACGCTCAGGGTCTTTTTGGGCATGTTGGGTGACCGCATTCGCCAGACGGTCTTTAATGAAATCCACGTATCCTGGGTCCGCATAGGTTTCGACCAGCTCGGGATCACCCATGATCGCATCCTTATCGTCCCGACTGTGGATCCACTCAGCGAATGATCCCGCCAGATCGATTCGCACCCATTCGAGCCCGACGTCTTTTGTCGCCATTTCAAACTCTGGCAGGCGGGGCCCAAGCCTGCGCTCGTCTTCGGGAGGATAAACTACAAACCAAATCCGCTGACTTAACGGGAAATCCCGCCGCAACGGCTGTGAGACGTGCGTTCGGAATCGAACGAGGAGTTGATCAATGCGCGACATGAAGGAGGTCCTGCTCTTGCTGGGTTAGAAGGGATGAAAAGTCGATTTCGGTGATACCCCCGGCATTCCTCAACCGGAGCCAGCCATGGGCGGAGGCATCCGCGAGGTGGCTTACGACCTGATCCGGGGCCAAGGCGACGAGATGACCGAATACGGAGTGAAGCAGAATTTGCCCCCTAAGCCCCGAGAGCCATCCGGCAAACATCGCGTAAGCGGTGGCACAGGGCCGAGCCATAGGAACATCACGGTGCTTGGTCGAACGGCCGTGGAGATGCCCGGAAACCGTCCATGTCGTATTCACGTTCTGAGCAAGGGATTTTTTCATGGCCTCGCTGAAGACGCCTGGGAATCCATCTTCAAGGTGCGACTCCATCCGCACGCGCGGCATTGCCTCGCCAGGTTTTAACGAGTGAATCAAAGTGAAACTGTGCCGGAGTTGAGGGTCGCGGCAGAAGGCACAGACCATGCCCATCAGGGGAATACTTGCAGGGTCTTCACCGGCAAGCCGCCTGAGGACACGAAATAGCGGCAGCTCTGGGTTCAGCCCATAGAGCTCGACCAAATGCCGGTAGGTTTTTTGCCGGCTGCTGAAAGTCGGTTTGCCGAGAAGATTCTCCTGCTCGATGGCACGCTGATAATCCGAAGGGACCGCAGTCTCTGGCATTGATCGGCACAGTTCCGTGAGCTCCTGAAGCATCATCGAGCGTGCCATATGCCCGCCTGTTCTGTTGGAAGAGAAACCCATTGGCACGAGCGCCTCTGAAAATACTAAATGAGTCGTATTCAAAAGTTTTTTTTGATTTGTGTTAGCACTCAATAATGAGCAGTTTTGTAGACCTTATAGCGCTCATTTTCATGAGCGAGTTCCAACTCGGATTGCCTACTGAAAAACGCAGAGCTCGCCTTGTTGGAAACCGCAGAAACGAAGAACCGTGGAGTCCTATCAGTATTTATGAGGCAAATCACTGACTTGCCAATACCTTGGCGCTGAAACTCCGGGAAAACCAAAAGCGCGGTTTCAAGCGATCCAAACGCTCGAAACTCACCAAAAGGCCGTAGGTTCATGACGATCCCTTTCTGCGTGGCTTCTTCGGTAATTTGGCTAATTCCTAAAATGGAACGCTGAAACAGAGGATGAAAAATCATCGGGAAAGTCCGCTTGATATCGCGCGACCGAGGTAAATCAGATGCTCCCTTTGCATCAAAATCGATCTGCTCAATCGTAATCATGAATCTACTTCCTCAGCCGTTTCGGGGACCAATAAAAACTCTTCAGAGGGGCATGAAGAAACCACTCTAGCGACCTCATTGTTTTCAATACTGACACTAAAACTATCCTCTGGTCCATGATTTGCCATGCACCAGGCGATGACGTAGTCACCGATTGCCTTTTGATTACTTGGATTTATTGCCGCCGTGAGTTCCTCATTTTCATCGCCCTCCAGGGAGATTGAGAAACCACTGATTGAGCTTTCCCGTGGACTTTCATATTCTAATTCCAACGAAATCCAAAGATCTTCAAAACTTACATGCTCACCCACGGTAGATGGCAGAAGAGTATGGACAAACTCCTGAAATTCCATGTCGTCCCAGCCTTCAGATGACTCGCCGTAGCGGCCGCGATCCCAATCCCCAGAAAATTCGAAAATTAGATTTTCCCCATCATGGCGGGGAACTAACATGGCGAATGTGTGCTCCACGAAATCGACCATCTGATCGTAATACCAGCTTTCTAATTCACTTTCTAGCTCAGGCCATTGACAGGTCGCATCCAACTCGACGTCACAGCCCTTGTGCCAAGGACTGAAACTAATGCTCTGAAAGGTACCAGCTTCAACGACCTCACAAAGCCGTTCATAGAATTCACGATTGATTTCGCTGACAATCTGTTCTTTTCGCGGTGTGGGCTCGCTCATGGGAAGAAGTATTGGATCGTGATTCAATCAGCCTGTTTTTTCTCAGCCTCCCAATTTCCCAGCACCTCGCCGCGGACGATGGTGTAAGTCAGATTGCCGTGGGCAAGATCTACATCAGGCAAGAACTCGTCGTCGAGCGAGGAGAGCAGCGGCTCGATGTCGGCGTCCTTGAGGCCGGAGTCGTGAAGCAGGATCACCGTCCCGGCGACGGTGCCATTGGCGAGGAGATAGACCGTCTGGCCTGCGGTGACGAAGAGCACCTCGTCGCCGACGACGACACGGATGCCGCCGATCAGATCGGTTTGCACCTGCACGGTGGCGTTGAGCTTGCGTTTGAAGCGGCGCTCCAGCGACGCGACCACGTCGGCCAGCGCGGCTGCGGCGTTCGGAAATACTTTTTTCATGGCTCTCCTGGGGAAAAATTTTTTAGGCATTTGAAACTTCGACCGCAAGCATAGGCGCAGCGACGTGCCGACGCAACTCCGTAAAAGCAAAGGACTTGCGCGCTAATGCAAAAATAGACCCCATAACTGCTTCAGCTCTTATAAATAAGATCAGGATAAGGTATGTAAACTGTACCAATACCTAAGCCAATCAAATCTCAAACCGCTTAATCAATATCCAAAATGGGAACAATACTAAACATAAGACGAAAAGAATAAAACCGGAACGAGGAAGTTTATTGCGTGAAAAAACTGTGTCCCAGAATAACTCAACATATTTCAATAAAAAAAATATTTTATCTCCCATTCCTACTTGCACATCATTCATACGGTTTCTGAGAAGGGAAAAATTTCCCACTA
>CAJXYV010000010.1 GCA_913063525.1 uncultured Verrucomicrobiota bacterium | reverse complement strand
TCCGCATTCCGCATTCCGCATTCCGCATTCCGCATTCCGCATTCCGCATTCCGCACTTTTTCGCCTGCTTGTGCGATTTCGGGATTTCCGTTTTGGGGGTTTCGGGGTTTGATGGCGGGCATGGACTATTCTTCGCTCATCGCCAAACGCCGCGACCGCTTCTCGGAGCTGGAGGAGGCGGTGGGTGATCCGGAACTTTTTGCCGACCCGAAGCGCGCGACGGAGATCCTGCGCGAACACGGGAAGCTGAAGCAAACGCTGGCACTGTGGGAGAAAATCGAAGCGACGAAGCGCCATCTGGCGGACAACCAGGAGCTGGCGAAGTCGGACGATCCGGACTTTGCGGCGATGGCGGCGGAGGAAATCCCCGGACTGGAGGCGGAGATCGTCAAGCTCGGCGGCGAGCTGCAGTACGCCTTGCTGCCGGCGGATCCGAACGAGGACCGCGACGCGCTGATCGAAATCCGCGCCGGGGCTGGCGGCGACGAGGCATCGCTGTTTGCTGCCGAGTTAATGCGGATGTACCAGCGCTACGCGGACCTGCGCGGCTGGAAGTGCGAGCATTTGGAGAGCAGCCCGTCGGAAGTCGGCGGATTTAAGGAGGTGATCCTGAAGGTCACCGGCCAGGAGGTTTTCCGCTATTTGAAGTACGAATCGGGGGTGCACCGCGTCCAGCGCGTGCCGGCGACGGAGACCCAGGGCCGCGTCCACACGTCCACCGTGACCGTGGCGGTGCTGCCGGAGGCGGAGGAGGTCGACGTCGAGCTAAAGCCCGAAGACCTGCGGATCGAAGTTTGCCGCGCGGGCGGTGCCGGTGGCCAGCACGTCAACCGCACCGAGTCGGCGGTGCAGATTTTCCACCTTCCCACGGGCCTCTATGTCCGCTGCGAAGACGGCCGCTCGCAGATCAAGAACAAGGAAATGGCGCTGCAGATCCTGCGCTCCAAACTCTACGAGCAGAAACTGCGCGACCAGCAGGAGGCGTATTCCAGCCACCGCCGCTCGCTGATCGGTTCCGGCGACCGCTCGGAAAAGATCCGCACTTACAACTTTCCGCAGTCGCGCATCACCGACCACCGCATCGGTTTCACTTCGCACAACCTCACCGGCGTCGTCGCCGGCGACCTCACCGAGTTCACCAACGAGCTCCAGAAGACCGAAATGGACGAGCGCCTCGCCGAAGCTGGGCTCTGAGATGCCAAGCGAGGCAGCGCCGTTGCGAACAAAACGGCCTGCGTGAGGAATGCCGCGGCTTTCATTGGCAATCCAACCGGTTTCATTGGCAATCCAACCGGTTTGGATGGCAATGCAACGCGTTTAAATTCCCATGGAGCCGCTGGTATGGGATTTTTCACCGCTTTAAATTCCCATGAGGCTAGTGATATGGGAATTATCACCACTTTAAATTCCCATGAGGCCACTGGTATGGGAATTTTTGCCACTTTAGATTCCCATGACACCACTGGTATGGGAATTTTCGCCGCTTTGGATCCTTACGCTGCCGCTTTAAATTCCCATGAGACTGCCTGTATGGGAATTTTCACCGCTTTAAATTCCCATTGGACCACTTGTATGGGAATTTTCACCGGCTTAAATTCCCATGGAACCACCGGTATGGGAATTTTCACTGGCTTAAATTTCCATACAGGTGGGTGAATTTGAATTAAAAGTGCAAATCTTTTGAATTAAAGTGGGAATTGCGGCAGAGAAGAGAGTCGCCAGAGCGCGACGACCCGCAATTCTTGTCTCTAACCCGCCACTTATCACGCCATGTCTCTCTTGGATAACAAGCCCACCACTTTCCGCAGCAAGCATTTCCTCACCGCTTGGAAAGCGTACGCTGCGGACACAGAGATCGCCGGGTTCAGCATCGACGATTTGGCGGCCGACATCGCCGAGGCCCGCGAGATTCGCGAGCAGATCGCGGCGGCACGCACGATAGTCTCCGGACTGATCCTGAAGCGGAAGCAGAAGGACGACCAGATCAAAGAGAATCTGGGATTGATCGCCAACACGGTGCGGGGGACCTCGGAATTCGGCTACGAAAGCCCGTTTTACCGCGCGCTCGGCTACGTTCCGAAAAGCGAACAGCGCCGCGGCAGGCCGCGAAAGGCCAAGCCGGAGGGGATTTAATTTGGGCGGAGGGGTTCGTTAGGTTGACGGGGTCTCGGGCGCGGGCTAACGTCTCAGCGTAATGACATTCCGGAATAGCTGCATTCTTTCTCTGGCTTTGGCGCTGGTGGGCTTGGCAAATGGCCAGCTCAGCACTTCTCTGAAGCTTTCCAAAAGCCAGTACGTGGCGGGCGAGCCGGTGACGGCGGTGGTGACGATCACCAACCACGCGGGCCAGGAACTGACCTTCGCCAGCGACGGCCGCACGCCGTGGCTGGACTTTATGATGAACGACCGCAATGGCGAATCTGCCACGCCGCGGGGCAATGCCAACTTTGGCAGGATGACGCTGCGGGCAGGGGAAACGATGGCGCGCGAGGTGGACCTGGCCCAGTACTTCCAGCTGAGCGAGCCGGGCAATTTTTCGGTGACGGCCATCGTCCACATGCCGGGCAACCGGCTGGAGGGTTCGTCGACGAACCGCGTTTTATTCAACCAGAGTCCGGGTGTGCTGTATTGGTCGCAGAAGGTGGGGGTCGCCGGCCGGCCCGGGCAGACGCGCGAGTTCCGCGTGCTGACATTCAGCGGCGACCAGAAAACCCAGATCTACGCGCAGATCAAAGACGACCGGACTGGCCAAAACGTGCGGACTTTCTTGCTGGGCGATGTGTTGCTGCTGCGCAAGCCGCTGGTCACCATCGACCGCGGACAACGACTGAACCTGATGTTTCTGGCCACGCCGACGATGTGGGTCCACTGCCAGATCGATACGGACGGCAAGCTGGTGAACCGCCAGATCCACCAGCGCGGCCCGCAGGGAGATCCGCAGCTGATGACCGCTGCGGATGGCAACGTCAGCGTGGCCAACAGCATCCCCTACGACCCGAAGGCTGCGGCCGAGGCCCGTGCAAAGATCCACAAGCTCTCGGACCGGCCGGCGATGGTTTACTGACCGCGTAAAATTTTAAAAATCCGGGAGAATAGGCTTTACATTTTTTTAGAAAATCAACATTTCCTTATTATCGTTCGTAGCGATCTGCCCAGATGAAAGCCATTGCCCACGTTATCGCCCTGCTAGCCATCGCGGCATGCGGCAGTTTATTGGAAGCGGCGAACTTTGGGACGGTGGTGATCGATGCCGGCCACGGCGGGCATGACAGCGGCGGGCAATGGGGGAAAGTTTATGAAAAGCACCTGGCGCTGGACACGGCCGTGCGCCTGGAAAGCAAATTGCAACGTCTGGGATACAAGACGGTGATGACCCGCCGCAGCGATTGCTTCATTTCGCTGCCGCAGCGCGTGACCGCCGGCAACCGCAATGACAACGCGATCTTCGTGAGCCTCCACTACAACTATACGTGGAAGCCAGAAGTCAGCGGTCTGGAAACTTTTTACTACAGCGAAGAGGGCAAGCGCCTGGCGCAATGCGTGCACAGCAGCCTGATCCAGCGCACCCACACGGTGGACCGCTGCGCGAAGTACGCCCGCTACTACGTGATCCGTAATTCGACACTGCCGGCGATCCTCGTCGAGGGCGGCTTCGTCAGCAATGAGTCCGAGCGCAATCGCATGAAGTCAGGCTGGTTCCGCGACACCATCGCGCAGGGGGTGGTGGATGGGATCCAGAGCTACCGCAGTTCGAGTGCGTTTCCTATCGCACGACTGGCCTACGCCCGCTAGAGTGCGGTCATGGCCGCCGTGACCCTCGCCGAAACGATTTCGATGGAAGCCGCCGCCATGGCGCGCGGCTGGACGGAAGAGGGGCTGATCGACGCTGCGGGTGAAAGGTTAGGGCTGGCGATCGGGCGCCATTTCCCGCGGCCCGGCAGCGCGGTGGGCTATCTAGGGAAAGGCCACAATGCGGCCGATACGCTGGTGGCGCTTCGCATCCTGCGCGACCGTTTCGGCTGGGAAATTTCCATCCGCACTGCCTACCGGATGGAGACCTGCGCCGAGCTAACCGTTAGAAAATGGGCTGAGCTCGGCAGCCCCGCACCGTGGGAAGGCAGCGTGCCGTGGCGCGACTGCAGGCAGCCGTTAGTCCTGCTAGACGGACTGCTCGGCAGCGGCGCCGCGGGGCCGCTGCGCGGGCCGCTGATCCCACTGGCCCATGAAATGGCAGACCTGCGGCGCGATGCCGGCGCCCGCGTGGCGGCGGTGGATTTACCCTCTGGCATCGGTGCCGACTCGGGCGAGATTTTACCGGACACCGTGACCGCAGACATCACTTTCATGATCGGCAATGCGAAGCGCGGGCTGCTCCACAGCCACGCTGCAGCGGCCACCGGCGCACTGGCAGTCGTGCCGGTGGATGCCCTGACGAGCACCCGCATCGGCAGCTGCGAACTGATTTCCCCGCTCGCGCTTCACTGCGGGAAGCAGCCGCGCCCGTTTAATTTCCACAAAGGCATGGCCGGGCGGATCGCCATCCTGGCAGGGTCGCAGGCATACACCGGAGCCGCCGCACTGGCTGCGGCAGGCGCGCTCCGCGGCGGTGGCGGGCTGGTCACCTTATTTGTCCCGAACGATGCCCGCGCCGTGGTCTCTGCCAAGTGCCCGCCGGAAATCATCGTCCGCGGATTCAACGATCCCCGGGAATTGTTAGAATTTCAGTTCGACGCCCTCGCCGTCGGCTGCGGGCTGGGCGAAATGACCGGCTCCGCCGCCGAGGGATTGCTCGATCTAATCGCCCAGTCCCCCGCCCCCACGGTGGTCGACGCGGATGCGCTCAACCTCATCGCGCGATCCGGGAAAACCGGAATTCTCGGGGAAAGTCATCTGCTGACGCCGCATCCCGGCGAGTTTGCGAGGCTGGCCCCCGATCTCGCAGGCCTCCCCCGCGAGGATACGGCGCGCCAGTTCACCGATCGGGTTCCCGCCACTCTGCTATTAAAAGGTAGCCGCACGCTGGTCACCCGCCGCGGCCAGACGCTCTGGAGCAACGCCACCGGCAGCCCGGCGATGGCCAGTGGTGGGCAGGGCGATGTGCTCACGGGAGTCATCGCCGCCCGCGTCGCGATCGGCGATTCGCCGGTCGAAGCCGCCGCCCTCGGCGCGTGGCTCTGTGGCCGCAGCGCGGAAATCGCACTGAGCGAGCCGCACTTGTCCGAGGATTCGCTGGCCGCCAGCGATGTGCTCCATTTCCTCGGCGCTGCCTATCAGGACTGGAGATCCGCCGGCCGCTAGGCAACGCGTCCACCGGACAAACGCGGCCTGCCTCAACGCAACAAAAAACCAATGGCCCTCGCGAAGAAGACCATTGGTAGGTTAATTGGAAATTTACCGGAAACCCGATTAGTTTACGGCTACGGCGGAGTTACCCGTTTCGCCGGTGCGAATGCGGATAGCCTCTTCGACGTTGGAGATAAAGACTTTGCCGTCGCCGATCTTGCCGGTGTTGGCGCTCTTGACGATGGCTGAGGCCACGGCCTCGGCTTGTCCATCGTCCACCACGATTTCGATTTTCACCTTGGGAAGGAAATCCACGGTGTACTCGGAACCCCGATAGATTTCGGTGTGGCCTTTCTGACGTCCAAAGCCTTTGACTTCGGTGACTGTCATACCTTGCACACCCACTTCGGCGAGGGCCTCCTTAACTTCTTCAAGCTTGAACGGTTTGATGATCGCTTCGATTTTTTTCATAATTGGGCGGGTTGGTGATCTGAATTAAGCAAAGAGCGTGCCAACTTGCACACCCCTCAGATTATTTTTAGCTGCCGACAGTCTAACCAGCATGTGGACTGCTGACGAGAGTAAAAAACGGCGAAAGGCGATGAAATTCGGCAGCCGCCCGCGTTGCCCGGCGCGATCCCACTTGCGGGAATGCGATTTCCGCCTTAACGCTGCGATGTGCCGCCCATGGACGATCGCACTCACGGCTGGCTCCGCGCCGCCGTGACCCAGCCCGAATTCGCAGCGCGCCTGGCCCCATTGGCCAATGGTGAGAGCGAGGTCGTGCTCGATCAGTCGGCCGAAGCATCGCACGCATTCCTCGCGGCGATGGTTTGCCTCGCGGCCAAGGACCGCAAAAAGACGCGGCTTTGGCTGGTCTGCGATCTCCCCCGCCACCGCGAGCGGCTGGCCGCCGAACTGGAGCTATGGGGCATCACCGGCCTCATTCTACCTGAAGGACCCGTCGAAACGGGCGACGGCACGATCGCCGACCCGGAGTCGGCGGCGGAGTGGTTTGCGGTGTTAGAGATTCTGGCCCGTTCCGAAAGTTGCGCGATCATCTGCGGCAGCGATGCCTTTGCCGGCAAGGCCCCCTCCCCCAAGGCGCTGCGCGCCAGCCGCACTCCGCTCAAACCCGGAAAGGCGCTGGATCCCGGCGAGCTCGCCCAATCGCTAACCGATCACGGCTACGAACGGGTGCCGACGGTGATGGGGCGCGGTCAATTTGCGGTGCGCGGCGGGATTCTCGACCTGTTTGCCTGGCAGGCAGCGAAACCGCTGCGGCTGGAATTTTTCGACACCGATCTGGAATCGATCCGCGAGTTCGACCTCGATTCGCAGGCATCGACCCAAAAACTGCTCGAAGCGGATTTGCTGTTAGCCGAGCCATCGTCGGAGGCCACCGTCGCCGACTACCGCCGCAAAAACGATTTAATCATCTCCTTCGGCGCGGAGATTGAAAAACCCGACGTGCGCATCCTCGAAGGAGCGGCCGAGTATAACAGCGAAGAGGATTTTACGCTCGCCTGTTTTGGCAGCCCCTTGGGCACTTTTGAGGCGGGCGACTTCGTGTTAGAGGAAACGCGGCGCGAGAACTTTTTCCGCCAGCTCAACGAGTGGCAACGCGACGATTGGGACATCGCGATGGTCTTTGGCAACAAGGGCGAAGAGGAGCGCTTCGCCGAGTTGGCGGGCAAGGATCTGGAGCGCGATCTGGGGGTGATCCCGATCCGCGGCGAATTGTTAGCGGGTTTCACCGTGCCGGTTTCCAAGCTGGCGGTGCTGTCGTCCTCCGAGCTTTTCGGCCGCTACCGCACGCCGGGCGGACCGCGCCGCTCGCTGCTGGAAAAGGCCCGCAGCGCGCGCGCCCGTGCCACCATCGACGAGATGGAAGAGGGCGATCTGGTCGTGCACTACGAGTACGGCATCGGCCGATTCCGCGGCATCGAGCAGGGCGACGAAGGCGACGAGCTAGTGTTAGAATACCGCGACGGCGCGTTGTTAGGCGTGCCGTTGGAGCAGGCGCACTTGGTTGGGAAATACGTCGGACTCGGCGGCAAGACCCCGGAGCTCAACAAACTCGGCGGCAGCGCGTGGAAAACCGCGCGCAAGGCGGCGGAAAAATCGATCCTCGACTACGCGGCGCAACTGCTGCGGGTGCAGGCCGAGCGCCAGTCGGAAGAAGGATTCGCCCACCCGCCGGATTCGCGCTGGATGTGGGAATTCGAGCGCTCCTTTCACTACACCGAAACGACCGACCAGCGCCGCGCGATCGACGAGACCAAACTCGACCTCGAGTCGCCGCGGCCGATGGACCGGCTGATCTGCGGCGACGTCGGCTTTGGCAAAACCGAAGTCGCGATCCGCGGTGCGTTCAAGGCGATCACCAGCGGCAAACAGGTCGCGATCCTCGTGCCGACCACCGTTCTCGCAGAGCAGCACTGGCGGACCTTTCGCGAGCGGATGTCGGACTACCCGATCCGCATCGAATTGCTCAACCGCTTCCGCAGCGCGGCCGAAGTGCGCGAGACGCTCGCTGGCCTCGCCGACGGCTCGGTGGACTTGGTCATTGGCACGCACCGCTTGGTTTCCGGCGATGTGAAATTCAAGGATCTCGGGCTGGTGGTGGTCGATGAAGAACAGCGTTTCGGCGTCGCCCACAAGGAGAAGTTCAAACAACTCTTCCGCCAGGTCGACGTGCTAACCCTTTCGGCCACGCCGATCCCGCGCACACTCTACATGGCGCTGATGGGCGCGCGCGACATGTCGACGATCGACACCCCGCCGCCCAACCGCGTTCCCGTCGCCACCACCGTTTGCGCCTACGACGAGCGGGTGATCCGCGACGCGATCCGCCGAGAAATGAAGCGCGGCGGGCAGGTCTTTTTCCTCCACAACCGGGTCAAGACCATCGACATGATGGCATCCAAAATCCGCGAACTGGTGCCCGAAGCGCGGGTCATCATCGGCCACGGGCAAATGGACAAGGATGATCTGGAAGTGGTCATGCACGCCTTCGTCAAAGGCGAAGCCGATGTCTTGTTAGCCACCACCATCATCGAGACCGGCATCGACATTCCTAACGCTAACACCATCCTGATCGACCGCGCCGACCGCTTCGGCCTGGCGGATCTCTATCAGCTCCGCGGTCGAGTCGGCCGTGCGGGCGAAAAAGCCTACGCCATCCTGCTGCTGCCGCGCGACATGATGACGGTCGGCGACGCGCGCAAACGCATCAACGCGATCAAGGAATACACCGCGCTGGGTTCGGGTTTCAAGATCGCGATGAAGGATCTGGAAATCCGCGGCGCGGGCAATCTGCTCGGCACCAAACAATCGGGCCACATCTCACAGATCGGCTTTGAGCTGTATTGCCAGTTGCTGCGCCAATCGGTCGACCGCCTGAAAGGTCGCAAGGATGCCCCGCGCGGCGAGACGAGTTTCAAGGCAGACTTCATCGCATTTAGCGAAACCGCCTACTCTCGCGAAGATCCCAAGCTCGTGCTTCCTGCGTATTTGCCCTCGTCGTGGCTGGAAGAAACCAAGGTCCGCATCACCGCCTACCGTGAAATCTCCGAGGCTGGCACGGAAAAAGCACTCACCGCGCTCGAAAAATCATGGCGCGACCGCTTCGGCAGAATCCCCGACGCGGCGGCGAGACTCATCCAAATCACCCGGATCAAAGCGCTCGCCGCGACAGAAGGCATTGCCTCGGTCGAGATCCAAGGACAGCGGCTGATGCTCCACCGCAACGGTGACTATATTCTCTTGGAAGGTCGCCGCTTTCCCCGCCTGCAATCCGTCAGCCCACAAGGGAAGCTCGAAGAAGCGGCAACCCTACTGCAAAACTACTGACCTTTGGATCGCTCGATTCAGAATCGGAAAATCCATCATTCCAGCCACACCTTGAGCCGATAGAACGATTTGGCTCCGCTTTTAGCTTGGGTGCTGCTCACCGACTGGTTTGCCCCCGTGATGTTCGAATAGTTAGTCAATGCAGACCAAGAACTTGCATTCGTCAAGTCGACGGTCGTTTCCAAAGCATAGTGACGTGCCAGCCCGACATAACCCGCACCGGTCCCGGCCTGCTTGGCGACAAAGGCCAGAACTATATTGGAGCCCGAAGGAGTGATCGTGATGAGATTCGCAGAATCTGAAACCTTCGGGTTAGCCCCCAGCACGTATTCTTGCAAATTGCTGAAGGCATCGCCATCAGGGTTCGCGGTGTCGGCTGCGGTGCCGGTGTTCAGCAAGGTCCCGAAGTTCGACTGGCGCCAATCGGCTATCGTCTGCACGGCTGCCACTGGCGTCACGGCGGTGGATGCACTCGAGGCGCTGCTCGTGCCAGCACTGTTAGTCGCGGTGACCGTGAAGGTGTATGCCGTGCCGTTAGTCAGACCCGTGATCACAAGTGGGGAACCCGCGCCCGTGGCAGAAGCGCCACCCGGACTTGCGGTGGCGGTGTAGCTGGTGATCGTCGCGCCGCCATTGCTCGCTGGCGCGGTGAATCCCACGCTTGCCTGAGCATCGCCCGCAGTCGCAGACACGCCAGTCGGCGCGCCGGGAACCGTCGCAGGAGTAACCGCAAGCGATGAACTCGAGGCGCTCCCCGTGCCAACACTATTAGTCGCGGTGACCGTGAAGGTGTATGCCGTGCCATTAGTCAGACCCGTGACAATAAGTGGGGAACCCGCACCCGTGGCAGAAGCGCCACCCGGACTTGCGGTGGCGGTGTAGCTGGTGATCGTCGCGCCGCCATTGTTCGCTGGTGCGGTGAATCCCACACTTGCCTGCGCATTGCCTGCAGTCGCTGACACACCAGTTGGCGCATCAGGAACCGTCGCTACAGCATTAACCGTCGCCGTTAAAATGACTTGGCCAGCAGCACCAATTCCACCGATTCTCTGCGTAGTACTAGCAGCTCTTGCACCGCCACCTCCCCCACCCGGTGGAATGGTTGGTGCTTGACCGTCTGCTGAAGAAGCAGAGGTCGGGTTAGGATTTCCACCATTTCCACCACCACTGACTGCGAGCGCGCCGACTCCCGAGTTCGCAGTCGCGCTAATTCCAACATTACCACCAGTGGTATTGCCAGGCCCTCCACTGCCACCTCCGCCGCCGCCATAATTACTACTAGAGGAAGTAGCACCACTGCCTCCGGCATTCACGACGTTGCCAGCACTACCTGCCGCAGTGCCGATTCCACCCGTACCATATTTGTTAGCAGTCGTAGTAACGGCACTCTGTCCACCCGCCCCCCCCTTGGCGATGATGATGGATGAGGGAGAGTTTACAGAATTGAACCACGAATCGCCACCTGATACGACAGAGCCATCCGTTGTTGAACTAATCGAACCTGCACCAACATTGACATAGTAGGTCATTCCTGGAGTCACTGGGTATGAAAAAAACTTGGCGTAGGCCCCGCCAGCCCCACCACCACCGGTTGCAGAGTTAGATGTTCCTCTTAGCGCGCTACCACCAGTGCCGCCTGCCCCCCAACATTCGACTTGAACCGAGGTGACATTGACGGGACAGGTCCAAGTGCTTGATCCCACCGTGGAAATCGAAGTCACCGCGCCACTGATGATTAGCGTAGCATAGACTGTCCCACCCGCATTGGTGGCACCAAGCGTGATGCCCGTCGGCAATGTCATCCCAGACGGAGTACCAGTAATGATGCCAGTTGAAGTATTAAGGCTCAAACCTGTCGGCAACCCTGTCGCGGAATAACTCGTGGGGCTGTTGGTTGCCGTGATCTGATAACTGAAGGCTGTGCCGTTGCTCCCCACATAGCTTAGGATACTGGTGATCGATGGCGGGCCAGTCAAAACCGTGAATGTCAGAGAAGTGCTGCCGCTGCCGCCAGAATTTGTCGCAGTGATGGTCGCGACAAAAGTCCCCATGGTGGTTGGTGTCCCGGAGATCAGGCCGGTGGCGCTGTCTATGCTCAATCCTGAAGGCAAGTCTGTGGCGCTATAACTCGTAGGCGCATTGCTTGCCGTGATTTGGTAAGTGAACGGTACCGTCTGATTTGCGGTTGCGGTGCCAAGGCTCGTAATGGCCGGGGCCTGAGCCGCCTGTTGGAAGCTGGCGTTGTAGGTTTTCCCTTTCGAATTATTGACGTTAACCGACAATATAATCTTCGGCGAGAGCTGAGTCACCGTCACTCCGGCATCCACGGATAACTGGCCGGTAGCCGCGCGGTTGAGCGTGACGGTGATCGTGCCGGTATTTTGTTGCGTGGGGTCAGAAACCCCTACGGAAATCGTGTTGTAGGTTTCGGACGTGATCACCGAGGAGGCCTTGTTCGAGGCAATGAGGTCCGCCGTCCCACCAGCGATTCCCCAGAAATTCGCCGAGACTAGGCCCAACGTTTGATTTTTGGCGGCTTGGACGCTTTCCGTATTGGCCACGATAACAGTCTTTGGATTTGCGGCATAGGCGCTGACATTACTGGGGGACATCCCCGGCAGTAGAGTGTAGGCGTAATTTGCAGCAAGTGGCTGAACCCCATGTTTGTAATAGAGCTTAAGATAGTTGTTGGTGTGGGTCGCAGTGTCCGAGTCAGTAGGATGTACCGCCATCCAGGTTCCGGAGTTTGCCACGAATTCCGCCTGCAGATTGGAAGGGCTGTTGTAAAAGTAATATCCGCCGACTCCCTCGATTGCGCAGGATTTGGGGCTACTAAGGGTCGCGCTGGAACCCAGGGCGCGCACGGTCTGCACTCCATCCACCCAGAGATTGGCAGAGGTGACCGAGCTACCCATGCGACGATTCTCCACCGTGGTATCGACCTGATTGGCACTGGTGCATTTGATTCCGGCACCAAGGCAGACGATTTCATTTTCAAACATGAAATACGATTTTTTTCCATACAACGTAGAGGCAGCACCACTCACCCGTTCGCTTGCGGGATGCAGCGAAATTCCTGCAGCTCCATAGGCGTCGGAAACTTCCGCCCCTCCCACCCACGCCTGATCCGAAGTGGACGCCCCAGGCGCAGTGGTCATTTCCGTCGTGGTGCCGGGGAGGTGATAATAATCCACAGTGGCCCAGTAATCATCAGTGAAATTCGTGTCCTGCGCCCCGACATAGAGATAGGTCATCCCGTCACCCGTGAACCAACCCTTCAAATTATTGGATGTGCTGGCGACCGCCCGCAGATCCTCAAAGTTGGCGATCCGACTCGATGACATGCTCAGGCCAAAGCCAAATCCGCTACGAATCGCAACCACTCGGTCGTTATTTGGAAAATGGTATTGTCCAGTAGCTGGGTGCGGGAAATTGGCAAACGACGTCAGGGCCGTCTTGGTCGGTTCCGGAGCAAAATTAGCCACTTGCCGAATCGCGGCAATCACCTCGATTCCGTCATCGTATTCCGTGGAGGACGACGAGCCGATAGATCGTCCCCTAACCATATCCATCATGGCACCGTGATAAAAGAACGGCTCCAGTCCCTGGCTCACCCAGTTGTAAACATAAGCTAGATTTGATTCGGAAATGGCCCAATTCGATCCAGCGAGGAGATTTGCAATGGATGCGATATCCTCGACCTGAACAAAACCATAGTGCCCATTGTAGGCGACATTTCCGTGAAAGACGAAGGATCCATCGGTGTAAAAACCGTCACCACTCGTCACGGGAGGAAACACTTTACTGAGATTGGTTTGAGCCTCCGTCAGCTTGGAATTGCTCTTCACGAGAATCCCATTGATGGCCATCACCAATACCACGCTGGAGGTGTTAGCCCCCGTCAGGTTCGCCCAGTTGAAATAGGGGTAGGCGTTAGCACTGTTTGGCCCGTAGTTATCGACAGCTGCACAGTAATTGGCAATTTGCGTGCCACTGAGTGCAGGATAAAGCAATACGACGGTGTTCAATAGATTCTGTGGAGAAGTCACTTCCCAGTGAAACCAGTTATCATACTGCCCGCCCGTCTTTTTATAAACATTGGTGTTCATCCAGTCGAGTCCGCTGGCAACCGCCGCTGCGAGACTCGCATTGCCGTAAAGCGAGCAGTTCGGCATCGCGTAAGCCAATGCCATCGACTGAAGTCGACTGAAGGTGCTGTTCATGTTAGCTGAAACTGCACCGAGCGGAAGATCACTCCAAAGATAACTCGTGCCACTCGTGATCATCGAGGACTGATAACCCGTCGCTTTGGTTGCGACAGAGGTGGCACTGGAGGTATTGGCGGCTAATAAGGCACTCTGCCAGTTAGCCCTTAGCGCGTCATAGTTATCATTTTGCGTGACCGTCACAGTGTAGTTTAGAATGGTTGTGCCATCCTGCGCAGTGACCACAGTCGTGATAACATTGCTCCCTACCTGCAATTTAATTTTCCCGCTCGCCGTGCCGGAGCTGACGCTAGTCCCGTTGACTTTAACCGTCGCACCGCTGCTGGTCGCGGTCGGAGTAACCTGGATTTCCAAGAGTCCGCTGACGCTGGCCGTGTAACTGGTCGTACCACTGGCAAAAACCGGACTGAGCGAACCGGAACTCAAAACAAGATTGGACAGACTAGCATTGGCTGAAATCGCGGCCGGGACAATGGTCAGCGTCAAACTGGCAGTCCCCTCGCCGCCTGCGTTGGTCGCCGAGAGAGTGACCGAGGTCGTCCCGGAAACGCTCGGCGTACCGGAAATCACTCCGCTCGCGGTGTCCAAACTCAGCCCCGCAGGTAGATTGCCGACGCCGAAAGATGTCGGACTGCTGGAAGCTGTAATCTGGTAGCTGAAGGCGCTTCCAACTTGCCCGCTCGCCGTCAAATTGCTGGTGATGACTGGTGCAGCAGGGACGATCGTGAGGGTCAATTCGGCAGTTCCAGTGCCCCCTGCATTGATAGCCGATATCGTGACTGTGGTGATTCCAGAAATGGTAGGAGTCCCCGAAATGATGCCGGACGCTGAATCCAGACTCAATCCCGCCGGCAAATTGGCAGCTCCGAAGGAACTCGGATTATTGGAAGCGCTGATCTGGTAGCTAAAGGCGCTGCCAATCTGACCATTTGCAGTGATCGAACTGGACAGCACAGGCACAGGTACCGGAACACTAGTTACGGCCAAGGTCAAACTGGCAGTGCCAGTACCTCCGGCATTGGTCGCCGACAATGTTACGGAATAATTCCCCACGACAGTCGGAGTCCCAGAAATCATGCCAGTCACCGTGTTCAAGTTCAGTCCAGCCGGGAGATCGGCGGCAGCAAACGAAGTGGGACTATTGGACGCTGTAATCTGATAACTGAAGGCGCTTCCTACCTGAACGCTAGCTGTGGCGGCGCTGGTGATACTGGGCACGGGGGTGGACTGCAGAATTAGCGAATTTCCAGAAACAAGCAGCTGGTACCCGTTGATAGCCGATTCCAAACTGGCAAGTGAAGTCACCGAACTGGCAGTGACCAAAGTGTAGGAACTTCCCGGCGCAGGCGTGCCGACAATTCTCACCAGAGATCCGGACTCCAGAGACAGGGCGGCCCCGATTGATGCCGATGGAGTGCTGGAACTACCCAACGAAATCTCCAAAACGGCACCGGACTTCACCGTCAGTGGCGAGCTCCCACTTCCACTGAGAGCCAAAGTACCTGCATTGACCGTGGTAGTGCCGGTGTAGCTGTTGATTCCAGAGAGAATGAGCTTGCCGCCTCCGGTCTTCGAGAAACCGATATTAGTCAAACTTTGGGCAATGCTGGTCTGAACATCCAGCGTTGATCCAGCCTCGATACGAAAGATTCCATTGTTTCGCAGCTGAAGGATCGGCGCGATGCTGTTGTTTGGGCTTGAAGACAGAAAAGTAAGCCTCGAACTGTTGGTGAGACAAAGCATTTCATTGGACACGCCGCTGACTGTATTGACGTAGGGATACGTGTCCGTCGATCCCGTATTGCCGATCTTGAAAACAGTCCCCCCTGCGTCAGCAAGAGCACGCAGCGAACTCAAGACGTAACTTGAACCGTTGCTAACATTGTAGGACTTGCCGTTAATATTGCCGGACGTAGTCGTCAGATTGAGAGATGTGGAAGCAAATACAAGGTCAGTGTAGGATCCTCCGCTAGTTGATGCGTTGGGAGCAGAGCCAAGACTCCAGCTAGCAGCCGTATTTAGGCTGGAATCCGAACCACCAAAAACGTTCGCAGGCGCCGCAGTCACCGTCAGTGTGATATCAAGGGCTCCCGTACCCGCCGAGTTGCTGGCATAAATCGTAACAGGAAAAACTCCACTCTGGTTCGGGCTACCAGAGATCAATCCGCTGGCCGTGTTGAACAAAAGTCCAGTGGGCAAAATCCCATCGCAGGTAAAACTGTCGGCTAAATCCGAGGTGGTAGTTTGGTAGGAAAAGGAAAATCCGGCCTGACCGCTCACGGACGCAGAGCTGGTGATCGTTGGCGTAACGACGGCAGGAATAAGGACGTCGGTTGGCATATCCGAGACAATTACATTGTCAATCAGCCAGTTACCTAAATTGGTTGTGGAGGTATTGAAGCAGAGGCGACCGAGATTATTGTTGCCGCTCAGAAGCGTTGTACCGTCACTGGCCGTTGCATTTGTTTGAAAAGCGTACGTTCCAATAAAATTGCCATTCATGAAAACAGCACAACTATTCACTGCCAATGCGCGAATGTTACCATCTGGCCCAACATAATTGATTGAGTTTGTATCGTGGTCGTTCGCAAAAAGATTGACAGCCAATTTACTTGCAAGTGAATACGAACCTGTAAAAGCGGTTGCCACGCTTCCCGCATTTTTGATATACCATGAAGGATTCGTAAGCGAGCCGAATTGATTGAATTCAAGACTTACGATCCGCTTGATGCTACTCCCTCCAGCAGTAGAATTATTCGAAGAATTCCATGCCGCGAGTGATACATTGATCGGCTGTGTCCCAGAGGCTGAGGGGGTTGCGTTGTTGTAAATCTCAAAAGATGCCGCCAATGCGGATTGCCCTGAGGATCCCGCATTGAACTCCAACGTGCCGCCGCCTCCGGCACCTGCGATTATGTCGTTGAGCCATGCGACCTTGCCAGAAGTGCCGCCAATCGCGGTTACTCCCGCCTTGGCGCTCACTTGGGCCACCGTCTTGATGCCGCTTGTCGTACTTGTCGGTGAAACGGCAGGAATCGCAACGTCCGCCGTGTAAGATTCAAATGTCTCGTTCACGAACGGTGGAATGACATTTAAATTCAATGTCAAACTGCCAGTTCCTGCCGTATTTTGAGCGGTTATGACAATCGGGTAATTGCCCGTGACGACTGGAGTGCCACTAATTCTTCCAGTCGCTGGATTCAGGAGCAGACCGGTTGGCAAGCCGGTGGCTCCGTAAAGAGTCGGCTCACGCGTGGCAATGATTTGATAGCGGAACGGCAGCCCTCCAACCGCCGTGGCGCTGGTCGAACTGGTAATTTCGGGGCTCACCTGGATCACGGTCAGGATTTGCTGGACTGAGGCCGCTGGTTTGTAGGAGATGTCTCCCGGTTGGCTAGCGGTAATCCACGCCGAGCCGGGACCGGTGATGGTGACCGTGCTGCCGTCGATGGTTGCCACGCTTGAATCAGAACATTGGTAAGTAACTGGAAGTCCAGAAGTGGTGGACGCAGATAACGCGAATGGTGGGTCGTTCTGCAAGACGCTACTCAGGGTGCCAAAATAAATGGATTGAGCGGTCCGAGTGTCGGGGGCGGAGTAGGCTGTGCCGTAAATTTCAACCTCCGTGATGTTGGTGCTGTAGGGAGAACTGCTGTTGTTCCCATACGAGACCAAACGCACGTAGCGTCCTGATGCGTCAGTGAAATCGTATTTTTCCAAGCTGGCGGTCGTCCCAGTGCTGCTCTGCTTGGTTCGCAACTCAGTGAAGTTTGTCCCGTCGTTAGACACCTCAAGTTTGAAGCTGGTGGTGCGTGATGTCCCTGAATACCAGGCAATATTCAGATAGGAAATCGTCTTCAACTCGCCCAAATCCCATCGGATCCAAGTACTGTCATAACCAAATCCAGTTTTGCCGGCAGAAGGAGAGAACGAACTCGTCCAGCGAGTGCTGGTCTTTGCGTCGATGGTATATGAGGGACGATTCCCACTGGTGTAACTGAGTGCGGAAGCCGCAGTGACGGCGAGTTTAGCTCCACCCTCGGCTGCGATGATTAAAGTATAAGACAATTCGGCCGAATCAGGAGCGATCAGATCACTGTCAGTCACCCTAGCCGTAAATGTGTAGGTCCCACTTACAGTCGGAGTCCCAGAAATGTATCCGCTGCCGAACAAAGACAAGCCTGCTGGCAGGCTTCCACCACTAACCGTCCACGTCAGCAGGCCGTCTCCGCCACTCGCCTGTAACGTCTGATAGAATGGAGAACCCTGGCTACCACCTTGTAGGGCAGAGGTCAAAATTGTCGGCTTGCTGTCGCCATCACCCGCGACAGGATAAGAAGAAGGACCACCGTCAAAACCTGGACCAACATCGCTCTGCAACAACGGCTTTAGCCCACTGCCTGAAACCTCGCGCTCGTAACACCCGATGTCCTTGCCGGTGGCAGGGCGCGAAAGTCCCCGCACATCCGTGGATGCTACTAAGGTTGTATTGGCCGCGCCAAGAAGAGGACTGGTTGAAACGGGAATCTTGTAATTGTCGAATGATTCCGTGATTGCAGGGCTGACAGTAGCAGAATAGGTACCAGTCAAAGCAGTCCATCCGTACTTGGAAGAACTCGTCTCATAGACGTAATTCCCACCCGCCCCTCCCAGTTCGATCGGAAGATAGCCGGCCGCGACGGTGGTATCGCGGTTGATTGCAGCGCTAGCGGTGCCGTTACCCTGCCAGACGTTATTGTACATCTTGACGCCAACTGGAGAGGTTGGACCATTGGTTAGACTGTCGGTGGAGAGCAGCCCCAAGCTCATCTCTTTGCAACTCAGGAAGGTGTTATTGTAGATCTGGGCATTGTGGGCAGGTTCGTAGGAACCGAAATTGCCTAGATTGGTGGCAGGGTCCCCATCGATATAACCCGATTCGCCAGACATCAAACTGAGAGCTGCACGAATTCCAGTGCCAGAAACGTTCTGAATATAATTGTTGCGGACGACGTGGTTCTGGCCAATCACTCGAATCCCGCCTTGGTTGGCACTGGATGTGCCGAGTACGATGCTTGATCCGGAATAGGATCCAGCTCCAAAGATAAAATTACCCTCTACGGTAGCACCGTCGCCGCTCCTCAAGCAAATTCCCCCTTGGCTCTCAAGGATGGTGTTGTTGAGAATCTTGTTGTTTTTAGATTTATTGGAAATGATCTCGGGCTCGCCGGCCGTTGCCCCGTCAGAGCGCCAAATCGCATGATAGAAGACGTTACACTCCACCGTAACTTGCATGTCGAAGGTCTGAGTGTCGCCGGTACCGATCCGTATCGATTCGAAGCCGTTATCCAAATCGCTGTTAGTATTTTGAGGAACCACGTAGCGCGGCCCAAAATAGCAATAGCGAATCTTGTGCAGCCGGGGAACAGCCGTACTTCCCTCAATCGTATTCGCTAGAAATGAAACCGTGCTATTCCGAACGGTATCGGGGTGCTCGATGAAGCTGCAATACTGAATCGTACAGTTAAAACCAGCGATATAAACCCAATGGCCGTAATTATCACCAGCGGCACAGCCGTTGAACCGGATATTCGACAACGTCATGTACCGAGACCCCGAGGCAGTGCCGACGATGTAGGTCGAGCCATCGGTGCCGTTGTCAATGAGACCACTATTTGGCCCAAAGTCTAGACCTGCCAACGTGATCCCTCTGCCCGACAGAGTGATCATCGAGGGAGCATCAACGATCACCCCTCCCGGAGTAACCGCATAGACCAAGACAGGATTGTTTTTAGCGGTCGTATCGTCGGCAATCGTACTTTCAAGAATTTTGTTGATCGTACCGTAATTGCCACTGCTCATCTTAACCACGTCACCGGCGTTTAGACGAGGCAGACTATTGAATTCCAACGCATTCGTAACCGTGTAAATACTCGCAAAGCTGTTAGCGGCGAAAAACAAGTAGGCAATGAAACCAACGAGAAACCGGCGACCACCGAGCAAGTTCAACGGAGCCAATGTTCGATCGATACGCGACAACCAAGTGACGCGAGCATCTGCTGAATATTTATTTAGCGAAGTTTTCACAGGAGGGTTTTTATGTTTTTTATAGAAATCGGCGAATGCGTAAAAGCTAGTTCATCCAAAGCAAGGGCTGCGTGATGGCGATGTTACGTTGCACTTCGGGATCAGTCGGATCTGCAGGTAGATTCTCCCAGAGATCGATGTAATGACTCTCACGAAGAGCCGTGCCAGCGAAAATGAGTGAAGTTTGTCGCGCAGGCCAGCCTGCCCATGCCTGAACATCAGGCTTAAGAGGCCACTTTGATTTATCGGATAGGAACGGGAACAAATAAGCAGCGGCTTTGCGAATGCCACGGCCATCAGGCAAGGTGAAGTTCCACAAATCATCCTCCGAACTTGATAAAACCTGACATAAAGTGGTCATGTTATCGAGCTGGAATATGGAATAGGCGTAGGGTTTGGTACGGGCCAACTCGGCAGGGAAGCTGCCATCAGCAGCCATCTGCCTCGGCACCAAAACCTCTTTATATTGGCGGCGGCATTCCGCGAGAATGCCTTCATTCGCTGTGTAATGAGCAAAAACTGCGGCTTGCAACCAAAATGCAACTGCATGATTGTTCTTGGTTGTGGCCTCATCGTGACCATTTTTACTGGTCGTCATCCAATCCAGATATTCCGCAAACCACTGCTTCAACCCAGCGTTGAGCTCTGGAGAGAAGGACTTTGATTTTCTAAACGTTTCGATGGAGGTAGGCACTTCGATAAGATGAAGGGTATCAATAATGCCGATTCCGCGGCCCGGAGATACCCCGGGAATTGCTTGTGCATATTTAAGATGCGGAGCCATCCGAGTGGCTGGATCGATGAAAAACACACGCAGCAATTCGGATGCCTTGAGCAAAAATTGCTCGTCATTGGTGATTTTATAGGCTGCTGCAAGCGCTGCGACGGCATCGCGCAATTGGCGGACCATCATACGGTGTTGATCAAAGTTCTCTGGATTGGTCTGGCCGTCTCTTTGGATATAAGGGAGGCCATTGGGCTTACTGGGGTCTGGCCACCAGTAATCACCGTTTGAGTAAAAGTCATTGGGACCACCGTCACTCAGCGGCGACTTGTACTTTGTGATACTGAGAGGATCAATGCGCAGTGCCGCATCAGCGGCCTTTAAGATTCTGCCACGGTCAATTGCCGCCACGTCCGTAGCCGAAATGCCCGATGGGTATAGCAATTGAATTCTTTTCCCGCTGATTTTACCATAATCTGACAACGCCTTTTCATACTTAGGATCACGATAAACCGAAATAGCTTGTAGCAAAAGCGGTGCCATATTGGACTGTTTCAGAGGCTTGATCTGTTTGTAAGGCCATTTTTGAACCGGTGGAACCACGTATGGCAACAAGTAATCCAAAGCCTTCTCAATCCCGCGCCCGTCCGGAGTTTGATAATTCCACAAATCGACACCGACGTAATCAGCCAGTGTTGCCAATTCAAAAAGAGCTTCAAGATTGAATAAGGAATAGCCAAGGGAGGTTTCACGAGTCAGTTCCAAAGGCTGGCTGCCGTCAGCCGCAATCTGAATCCCGATTCGCTTCTCTCTGGCCTCCATGACGAATTGCTTCGCCAAGTCTTTTCGGTCTAGCATCAAAGCAAGACTGATGACCTGCGAATCATAGTAGGTGCCGTGATTATTCTTGGCACTGGCTTCCTCGCGTCCGTTCTCGCTGTTCAACATCCAGTCCAGAAAACCACTCAGCCATCGTTTCAAACCTTCGTTATCCTGACGATTCCATGCCTGAGAACCTTCCAAAAGGCCAGCCGCATCCGCAGCCTGGGTTAGATTTCGACCCTCGATAATGCCAGTGCCGCGACCCGTGTTTTTGCCAGGTATCGCCTGCGCATAGTTGAGGTTCGGATTCATCCGGGTATTCGGATCAAGGAACCAGACTTTGAGATATTTGGCGGCCTTTTCGGCATATACCTCCTTGCCCGTAAAATAATAGGCTAAAGCAAGTGATTGCACGCTCGAAGCCATGTCTCCGACTCGCTCATGATCGTACAACGGGCCTGAACACTCTGGATTAACCTTGCCGTCATGCCGAATGTAAGGGAGGCCATCTTTTTTTGCAGGATCCGGCCAGAAATAGGGAGCCGTAGTCATGTAGTCGTTTTTGTCGCCGCTCGGGGGAAGCTTCGGCTTATCTGTGACCGAGGGGGGCACACGATTTAGTGCCATCTCGGCGTCACTCATGAGGCCCTTAAAAGCGGATTTCAAAGCAGCGTCGCCAGCAGCCAGTCTCGACTTGGTCCGAGCAAGCTGTGAAGGATTGGTGCCATAATAACGCGGAAGTGTGACTTCAGAGAATGAAGGCAGATTGGTGCCTAGTAGCAAAAGAATATGGAAAATGTATTTCATTATTGAGTCTGGCCGATGCGAATAAATTCTGTGTTGAGTTCTTCGCCTGAAACACTGGCAACAGCTGTTCTTCCGCTCAAATTGACACTTATTTGAGCCCTGCCGTTGGCTAACTGAACTGAGCGCGAACCTCCAGCGGTGCCGAGATTGTCAAGCATAAGGCCATCACCCGTGAGGCCAAATCGCACCAGATTGGCCGCGTCAAGACAGGGTATTCCGGCAACATCGAGAACTCGCGCCTCGATCGTCACTTTGCTCTTGTTCCGCCCGATCTCCTTGAGGACCAGTTTTGCAGGTTTGCCCCAGGGCGCGGTCTGGTAGTTAAAGCGGATCTCATCGTTCAGCACCGCGCCGCCGTGTGACACCGCACGAAGGATGTTCGCTCCATCTTTAAAAGGAACCATCCAGCTCAAGCCGGCAGCTGGGTAGTTCGAAACTTCGCGTTTTCTGATGCCCGCCGAAGTACCGTTGACAAACAATTCAACCTCCGGACAGTTCGAAAACACTTTGACCAATTTACTCTCACCGGGCTTCCCCCAACGAACCGGCCAGGTGTGGCCGTAAATGTGAATCATCGGTTTTTCTGACCAGTAACTCTGGAACACATAGTAACTTTCCTTGAGGGTACCGTCGCGCTCCATGACCCCTTTCTGATTCACCCGAGGCACGGGATTTTCGGGCCGCAGTGGCGTTGAAAAGTCCTTGAAGATCCATTGTGCAGCACCCGTGAGATTTGGCATGGATTCCTGCTCTTTGAGATGCCAGTCAAACAGGTTGACCATGTAACTCTCCGACCAGTCGCCGTCCTTCGAGGGACGCGCGTTGCCGCCGCTAGCCTTATAAGCCTTACCTACTTCGGCGGTCCCCTGCCCGGTTGTTACGTTTGAAAGAAACTGCTCGGGATCCTCAGCGTGTCTTCCCGCATGGCTGTCACCGCCGTATTCAGCGTGGAAAAAATGCGGCGTGTCCTTGATCGCTTTATCAGTGGCTTTTCGGTATTCCGTGTAACGGCCACTGTACCAACCCGCCCAGATGCTTGGGGAATAGACATCGACGACGTCCTTACAAAAGTCGCAGCGGCGGATGGATGTTTTACGAGAGGGATCGAGCGTATGGGCAATCGTATTTAATTCCGACATGAAATCGTGAATGGCTTTTTTGTCAAAGGTCTCGAAGTCGCCCGGCCAATCATTTTCATTGCCGAGTCCCCAAAGAATCACGGACGGATGATTGTAGTGCTGATCAATCAGCTGGCGCAGCATGTCACGGCATTGCTTTTGGTAGCGTTCGCCACCCAGGCCGCCGCGGCACCAAGGAATTTCTTCCCACACCAGCAATCCGAGTTCATCGCACATCTCCAACACCAGCGGTGCCTGTTGATAATGACCAAGCCGAACAAAATTTGCTCCCATATCCTTCATCGCCTGCAAAGTCTGACGCACCACCTCATCGGGTACGGCAGCAGCCACCCCAGCATGATCTTCGTGGTAGTGAGTTCCCCGCAGAAGCAAGCGCTCTCCATTCAGCTTGAAGGGACCATGTTCGATCCATTCGCATGAACGAATGCCAAACCGTTGTCTGATTTGTTGTTCACCATGCTTTGATTTCACCGTGACCACGCAGTGATAAAGAGCCGGAGTTTTAGGCGACCAAAGATCCGGCTTTGCGATATCGATGACTGCAATCTCTTTTTCATCCGGCCATGCGGCAATCCTTCGGCCGGCCGACTTGATGATTTTTCCGGATGGATCGGTGATTTCTATATTCAAATCGACTTCCTCCAACGACAGACTCGGATTCAAGAGTCTTGAGCGAACCTTTACCACAGCTTTGCCATCGGCTGTCAAAGTCGGCTCCACATGGATTCGTTCGACCGAGATTGCTGGGACATAAGACATCGTCACATGGCGATAGATTCCTCCATAGCGATTGAAGTCGCTTTGATCGGATGGGATGCACTCCGCATCACGCGAATTATCACATCGTACGGATAGCGGCACGGCAGCTTTGGCTGGTAGTTTCGAGATCGGCACCGTAATATCGGCGGTCCATTCATCGTAACCACCGGTGTGTTCGGCCACCTTGTCCATACCTATATAAACCTGCGATGACTGCCCCGCTCCATCAAAGTGCAGCAGCGTCCTGCCGCCCGGGAATGGATTATCCACATGAAGATGTGTGCGATACCAGCCAGGGCCTTGATAGTAGCGCACGTCAGGATCGACTGCGTCGCGAGCATTGAAACAATGCGGCAGCTTGACGGGCGTCCATGCCACGTTGTCAGTCGCGGCATCCCCCCGCCAAATCTCCCAGATACTACCAAGAGACCCTTGATAATACTCCCAGCCATCCGAGAGGCGCTGACTCGTCTGGGCATCAGCCAGACTGGGCAGAGCTACAAGAATGGCAGCAATGGAGTTCCGGATATTTTTCAGGGTAGAGATCATTTTAAGCAAAAAATATTGATAAAGTTCAGGCGCCCGGCGGTTTTGCAGCCTTCCAGCCTTTCTTCCATTGTTCCATCATTCGTTCGACGAGCGCTGCATTGGCAGGATCCTTGGCGATATTCGTGTTTTCCTGAGGATCCGACTGGTGATCATAGAGCTCAGAAGCATCGACCTTGCTGTGATCGTCGCGATCGACCCAAACTGTAAAGCGGTAACGATCCGTGCGCATCGAGTAGCCCATCAGATTCGCCCCTCTCGGATACTGGCTGAATGCAGCCGACTTCCAAGGACGGCTCAAATCGTCGAGCAGAGGCTTTAAGCTAGTCCCCTCGACGGTAGACGGTAGCGGCAAACCCGCCAGTTCCGACAGCGTGGGATACATATCGACGAATTCCACCAGTGATTTGGTACGTTCACCGGTATGCTTCATTCCTGGAACAGAGATGATCAGTGGGGCGTTCGTGTCATCTTCGACATTGGTGTGCTTTCCCCAGGAACCGTGTTCGCCTAGCTTCCAGCCGTGATCCCCCCAAAGGATGACAATCGTATTTTTACTCAGACCGAGCCGATCGAGTTCGTCGAGCACCTTGCCAACCTGAGCATCGGTGTAGCTAATGCCTGCATAGTAGGCGTGCTTAAAGTTGCGGGCGACGTCGGCAGGGAATGGCCCTTCCGCCGGAACGCCCCTATAGGCGCGGATTTCACCATCGTTCGGATTGATCGCGTAACTAGGCGAGTCTTTGGGAAGAAACGGATTGGCTGCAAGTTCGATCTTTGCCGGGTCATAGAGATCCCAATACTTTTTAGGCGATACGAATGGCATGTGCGGCTTGATGAAGCCGACGGCTAGGAAGAATGGCTGACTTTTTTGACTGAGATCACCCAGAGTCTTCACCGCCAATTCAGCGACCTTCCCATCCTGATAGGTATTGTCGGGCACATTGGCGCACTCGTAATAAGAACCGCGAGAATTAGCCTTACTGCCCGGGGTGCCCTCATCGTTCTCCGACTTCTTAGTTTTTTTCGATTTATCCTTCTTCGCTTTCGGCGTAGCATCAGGTTCACCCTGTTTGTTCGCCTCGCTCACCGCCACGTTTTCAGGTAGTGCATAAACAGGAGACTTGGGGACCTGCCATGGCACCGACCACGAGGATTCATCGTTGAGGCTGCCGTGGAAAATTTTACCCATTCCCTGGACGAAGTAGCCATGACTCATGAAGTTCTGCTGGAGCGTCACGACATTTGGTTGAGCAACGCGAAAAGGCGTGACCAAATCCCACACTTTCGTCGTATCTGGCCGCATACCCGTCATGACACTGGTGCGAGATGGCGAGCACACCGCCTGTTGAACATAGGCGCGATCGAAGACCACTCCATTTTTTGCGATGCGATCGATATTTGGACTCTTGATTTCATTTCGACCATAACATCCCAGTTCAGGACGCAAGTCGTCAACGATGAGGAAAAGAACATTCGGCTTTTTAGGCAACGTATCGGCTGCAGCTGCGGGCAATGTGCCGCCGGCAAGCGAGAATGCGGTGACAATGATGTTTCTTAGTTTCATATTTTTAATTCAAATTTTTTTACAAGTCGTGGGTAAGTCATTTCCAAGTCATTCAGCCTCTTTTTGGGGCTTGTCTTTTTTATTGGCATGTCGGCCGCTGCCGTCACCTTGGTCAAGGTGCCCACCTGCGGGATTGAGTTGATCGAGAGCAGTCTGCAATCGCTTGCGGGCAGCTATCGCCATGGGGTCTTTGCTGTCAGCGGGCACCAATTTCTCGCCCCATGGTGCATCGCTCATGTCAAAAAGTTCTCCAGATTGGGTTAGCTTCCAGCCGTGTTCCAGCACGTACCATTTACGGGCGAGTTGGATGAAGATCGACTCGCGGGGACTGCCTTTTTCGCCACGCAGCTGGCCCATAAAGCTCTGGCCATCAATCACGGTTTTTTCCGGAAGTTTTGCGTTCGCCAGTTCGGCAAAAGTCGGCAAGAAGTCGCTTGAGTCGATCAAATCTTCGCACACCTTACCCGCTGGGGTGACGCCTGGCCAGTTCACTATCATCGGGACGCGACTGCCGCCCTCCAGCATCGATCCCTTGGCCCCGTCCAAGCGACGACCGCCAACGGTCGATTTGGGGGCCTGTAGATTGGCCGTGCCATTGTCACCGAAGTATACGATCAAGGTTTTTTCCCGAAGATGCTGCCTCTCCAGTTCGGCAACCAGCTTACCCACGAGCTTGTCCATGTAGGTGATGTTATCCCGATAAAGATCCTTGCTGTCTGAAGCGCTGTCTGGCGTAGGCAGGATCTCGTTGTGAATATGAGACATGGAATAGTAAACGTAAAAAGGGTCGTCGTGATGTTGGGTAATAAAATCCACGAGATGTGCATGCATCACATCGGGCAAGTACTCCTTATCTCGTAGCGGCAGTGTCTCACCGTTCAACTCGTATTCCTTGCCCTTTTCCTGAGTGTTCCAGTAGATGCCACTTCCCTTAAAATTCAAACCATCGTCGAAGCCGAAATCCGCTGGAGTGAGTGTAAACTGACTCCATTTACCGATAGCCGCAGTGACGTATCCCGCAGGCTTGAGAACCTTAGGCATCCATGTTTCGTCAGAAGGTTTGAGATTGGTGACAGCGTCTTGATTGGTGGCACCCGTACGAAAAAGATAACGTCCCGTCATGATGGTCGCACGAGATGGGCCGCACAATGAAACCGTGTAAGCGTTGGAAAAACGAGTTCCGCCACGGGCGAGAGCATCGATGTTCGGAGTTTTGTAAACATCAGATCCGGTGCATCCGATATCGCCGATTCCGACATCATCTCCAAGGATAAAGATGATATTCGGTTTGGTTGGAACAGAAGAATCAGCAGCAGCAAGCACTAGGGGTGATCCCAGGAAGCCGAAGGAAAGAATCCAGGTCAGTGAAGGTTTCAACATAGGAGTATGAAAGTTAGGAAAAAATCAGAGATCTTATTTTTTCTTGTTATCGTGATTCTTCGGATTGACGGGTCTGTCACTCGCGGCCATTTCCTCCATCGGGAAATTGCCAGCCCTGCGCAAAGCGATCACCCACTCCGGCCCGACCTCTTCGGCGGTGAGTGTTTTTTTGGCGAGAGGTTCAAGCGGTTCAGACCAGTTGGGCGGGATATTCTGTATCCTGAATCCAGCCGCCGCAGGTGCATAGGTAACCTGGCCACCCCAAACTCGATTGGAGTCGTACTGATTGGGTTTGAAATTGAAGCAATCCAATGGCGGGCTAACATCGGGTATGGTCCCAATGACCGAAATGCCGCCATTCGGCCTGACAAAGCGATTGTTTTTAACCAAACATTCTTCGGGCATCAGAATTTGTTGAGACTCAGGCCAGCTGTTTTTGTAACCGAATCCAATCTCCAAATCAGCCCCCGTAATTCCAACCATGACATTGTCGGTTAAGGTGAGCTGCCTGTTTTGCGGATAAGTGGGAATACGGACTACTTGGTTCTTTTTACCCTTTTCCTTGTTATCAGGCTGATAACTTGGTGTGAGAGATTTTTCGATAAACTCACCACTAGAAACCCGTATCCCGTACTCGCAGCCGGACACGTAATTTCCCTGCACGGTATTGTGCTGCCCCGACATGCGCAGACCTTGGGTGCCTTCGCGGTTCATCCCAAGAACCACATTGTCTTTGACGGTGTTATAGTTGCCACGGCGGATATTGATTCCGCCGCGGGTTGCGATCACCGTATTGTGCTGAACCACATTGTGGTTGGATTTCAGGGAAATGATCTCCGTGCCCTCTCCGTCCGCGTGGTCGAATAGATTGCCCTCGATATTGAAGAACGCACCATCCTCGTCAGGTTCATCAAATTTGCCAGATCCCCAGACTCGGATGACTTCCCTGCCGTTGCCGACGTTGTATGGAATATTTTTGAAATAAGAACGAGTCACGCTGTTATGGCGGCTCATCTCGACAGCGTTTCCGATCAGAGGATCTAGGTTATTCTTGCCTTTGAAGTAACAGCGATCCACTCGGTTATGATCGCCACTGAAGAAAACCCAGTAATACTTTGTCTCAAAGGCGGCTGGATTGCAATCGACAATCGCGATGTTACTGACAACGCCGTGATGGGAATTGAAGCGAACAAGCGAATCCTTCGCAATGGACCCCTTGTAAAAAAAAAGGCCATCCACCGTTACGAATGGTGCATTAATCTCAAGCGTCGAACTGCCGCCAAAAATCACCCCGCCCGGCTTCTCGGCTCTGATCACGACGGGATTTCTTGCATCTCCTCCTTTGCTGATGGAAATCGCGGCATCCATCCAATTGCCGTTCTTCAAAGTCACGATGTCACCAGGCCTCACCGATGACAAAGCCTTTAGCTGTGACGGTCCGGCGATGGTGACTTCACGCGCTGATAGGCTGGTCTGACCGATCAGTGAATTGAAAACAATGCAGATGAATGCGATGGAATGAAGTTGATTCATTGATCGGATTTCCCCTTGTGGGTGGCGAGACGATAGACGCGAAAGTGTTCCATTTTCATGTGATTCCTCAGCGTCCGGAATCCAAACCAGCCGCTGCGGAAAGGGGCTTGGTCAGCGAAGTCAAAGATGGTCACGCCGTCCCGCAGGTATTGGATCCTGCCGCCATCGGCAATGAGTTGAATCTTCAAGGTCCGGTTTGGGGTGTTCATCATTTTTTCGTCCTTCAGGTCGTGCTCCGGCAGCAAGGGCTTGGTGCCGTCACCAGGGTAACGGCGAAAGCGGGTCGTCTTGTTTTCATTGGCGCCGTAGCCCACGTAGTAGAGTTGGAGCGAGTCGTATTTCTTAAAGTCACCGCCACGTTGCTGGCTGTTGGTGAAAAGATTCTCAGGGTGCTCAGGATCTGTCGCCATCCAGAAGCAATTCAGATCGCTGTTGCGGTCGTTGGGGCCACCGAGTTGAACCATCTTTGCCTCATATTCAATCGAGACGGGACCATCGATTTTGTGTTTGAACCAGACCGTGCATCCCGCGGCATCGTCGATGTCCAGCATGCCATCGATCAAACGGGTTGCCCCGCCAGACGCTTGCTCGACCACCCACTGAGATAAGTCATTGTCGAAATCATCCTGATAGAGCAACTCACCGGCTGTGGACCGAGACGACTCTATCGGATTTTTAGAAGTTGGCTCACCTGCCAACAGCAACGGCGAGAAACTGAGGCAGAGAATAAAACTGGTGGATTTCAGAGTGCGATGCATGAGGGCGTTGATCCATTCATGGCCTACTTGGAAGGATGTGCTAGAAACTCCTCGCGGGTGAGGACGCCATCTTGGTTGGCATCCAACTTATCAAAACGCTTGGCACCGGTTTCGGCGTCTGACTGCTTCTTCATGTATTCCTCGCGAGTCACCTTGCCGGACTTTTCCTTGTCGAGTTTGTCAAACTTGGCACCGCGGTCATCCGTGGTGACCGTCGCGCCTTCGGTCGGCTGCACCGGCGCGGTTGGCTTGGCCGCTTTGGTCTTATCCTTTTTAGGCGCCGTTTCGGTTTTGTCCGCGTGTTTGCCTGTTCCATCGCCATGACTGATTTTCCCGGAGGTCACATCAAGTTTTGCAAGTACCGCTTGAAGTCGCGTGCGCGCGGCGATGGCCTCGGGATCGGTCGTGTCAGCAGCGATCGCTTTCTCGACAAATGGCGCATCCTTCATGTCAAATAGCTCGTTCGCTTCATTTAACTTCCAGTCAGACTCACGTGCGTACCAATGACGGCCGAGTTGCACAAAGATCGATTGGCGCGGCGTAGTTGCCTCTCCTTTCAATGTGGATGCAAAGCTCTTACCGTCGATCGTCACCCCCTCAGGCAGTTTACCACCTGCCAGTTCCGTGATGGTCGGAAAGAAGTCAGAAAAGTCGGTTAGATTGGAGGTGACCTTGTCGGCAGGAATTGTTCCCGGCCAGCTGGCGATGGATGGGACAAGACTTCCGCCCTCCAGCATCGTGCCCTTGGCCCCAGAAATACGTCGTCCGCGGATCGTGGAGCGATCGCTTTCCCCAGGAATCACTCCGTTGTCGCCGACGAAGAAGACGATGGTATTCTCCCGCAACTTGAGGCGATCAAGCTCTGCCATGAGTTTCCCCACCAGCTTGTCCATGTAGTTGATGTTATCCATGAACAAGTCTTTGCTATCTGGAGCACTGTCGGGTGTCGGCAATATGTCTGAATGGACATGCGACATCGGATAGTAGAGGTAAAACGGCTCATCTTTGTGACGATTGATGAAGTCAACAGCGAACTCATGCATCTTGTCCGGAAGATAGACGCCATCGGGCAATGGCACCTGCTTGCCATTGACCGTGTAGTTTTCGGCGCGCTTCTGGGTATTCCAGTAGTCGCCACTCGCTTGGAACCGCAAATACTCATCAAAACCCCAATCGCTAGGCTCCAGCGGCACCTGACTCCATTTGCCGACTTGGCCGGTGACGTAACCTGCAGGCTTGAGTACCTTTGGCATCATGATCTCGGTGGCGGCAGCCATGATCTTGGCGCTTTCCTTGTCGTTACCCGTCATGCCGGTTCTAAAGCCATAGCGCCCCGTCATCAGGAGAGCTCGCGATGGTCCGCAGACTGGAGCACTGAAGCAGCGGTCGAAGCGCATGCCACTTTTGGCGAGAGCATCGATCTGGGGCGTCTTGAAGTGATCGGCGCCATAAGCGCTGACATTGCCGTTTCCGAGATCGTCTGCGAGGATGAAAACGATGTTCGGCTTTCGCGGCGCGGTGGATTCTGCTGCATGACTGACTGCAAGCGGAGCAAGCAGTAACGATGCGAGCGTGAGGATTGTCTTTTTCACGATTCTTTTAAATTTAGTAGATTTTCGATAAGTGCACCATAAGGGGATCACATACGGTCATTGCTGGGCTTTATTGATTTTTCCACCCTGAGTGATGAATTCCTGGCGGGTAAGCGAGCCGTCTTTATCCGCATCCCATTTGTCAAAGCGGATCGCGGCCTCCTCCGGAACCTTCTGGCTCTTGAGGTATTGTTCGCGGGTGACTTTACCTGATTTTTGCTTGTCGATATTATCAAATTTGGTTCCCCGTTCATCGGCAGACCCAGGAGACACGGGCGCAGGTTTAGCAGGTAATGCTTCGGCTGGCGCTTTCTTGGTCTTTCCAACTTTCAGATACTCGTCGCGGGTGAGAAATCCGTCCTTATCCGTATCCCATTTTTCAAAGCGGATCACAGCCTCTTCGGCAACCTTCTGGCTTTTAATGTATTGCTCGCGGCTAAGTTTCCCAGCCTTCTCTTTGTCGATGCTGTCGAATTTGCTACCGCGATCATCGGGTGTTGCTGCCGGAGGCGTGGGTGCCTCGACGGCCCGCGTGGACGCCAAAGGCGCTAGCATGGTTGCTGTCATCAGAAGGATTAATTTTTTCATGAATTTCTATCGGTAAGTATTATATAAGATGGTTGATGGAACGATTGACAGGCGATTTGCACCTCACAGATTCTTCTTAACTGCTTTGCCTTGGGTGACGAACTCGTCACGGGTCAGCATGCGATCGTGGTTTGTATCCCACTTGTCAAAACGCACTGCAGCCTCCTCAGGCACCTTTTGGTTATCGATGTATTGCTCGCGGGTGAGTTTCCCTGATTTTTCTTTGTCGATCCTGTCAAATTTTGCCCCCCTGTCCGAGGGATCACTCGCCTTGGTTTCTGTCGTAGCCGGTGTGGGAGTAATGAGCTTGTTCTTCTTGTATTTGGGAGCTGATTTATCCTCGGGAGCTAGGACTGGGGGAAGGTTCTTGGAAAGCGACTCGATCACAGACTTATTTTCTGGCTTGTCGGCGACGTTGACGAGCTCGTTAGGGTCATTTTTTTCGTCGTACAGTTCGGTGGAGACGATCTTGGTGCCGTTGACTTCGCGCCATAGCGTGAGACGCCAGCGGTTGTCGCGGATGCTGTAACCCATGACATTTCCGCCGCCGGTCTTGCCTGCCTTGCGCGGATATTGGCTCATGGCGATCTTCGTCGAACCCGCCTCTGGATTTTCGATGAATGGCTTCAAGCTGGTGCCATCGACATTCGCAGGTGCAGGCAAGCCGCAGACATCGGCGAGAGTGGGATAAATATCGACAAACTCGACCGTGGCATCGCACTTTTTACCAACCGATTTTTGCTGGGGCAGACTGATGATCAGCGGCGCGCGGGCAGCGACCTCAAAGTTGGTGTGTTTCTCCCAAATTCCGTGCTCACCCAGATGCCAGCCGTGATCTCCCCATAACACGATGACCGTGTTGTCGGCTAAACCTTCCGCATCGAGAGCATCCAGCAAGCGCCCGATCTGTGCGTCAGTGTAGCTGATCGCGGCATAGTAACCGTGGCGGAGTGTTTTGGCAAAATCCGTGGGAATCGGATTTCCCTCGGGCACTCCACGATAGGCGTGAAGCTCACCATTGGTATGGCCGGCAAAAGCGGGTGCGCCGGTGGGCAGCTTGTCACTGACAGGCACGGGGATTTGATTTGGGTCATAGAGATCCCAGTACTTCTTGGGCGCGACAAATGGCAAATGCGGCTTGAGAAATCCGACGGCGAGGAAAAACGGCTCGGCCTTTGACTTGTAATCGTGGAGTCGCTTCACCGCCTCGGCAGCGGTCGCGCCATCGGGCAGCTGGTCGTCGCTCTTGGGGCTGACTTCAAAGGCGGGTCCAGCTTTGCCTTCTTTGCCTGCCTTCTTGTTGGGCTTATCATTGTCTTCGGCAGAAACAGCATTGGAGTATTCCTCGGTGATGACGCTATGGGTAGACTTGATCTGCTTGCGCCAGTCCATCAGATCGGTATCAACGGCAGTTCCGTTCGAGTACCAATTAGGCGTACTCCATGAGCGCCCATCCTCTAGGCCGCGGTGATAAATCTTGCTCAAGCCCGCGGCAAAATAGCCGTTGACCTTGAAATATTGAGAAAGAGTGACCACGTCAGGCATGGCGACGCGGAAATGGGTATCCAAGTCCCAGACGCGGGTGGCATCGGGACGCTTGCCCGTCATCAACGAAGTGCGTGACGGACCACAGACCGCTTGCTGGCAGTAGGCACGATTAAAGACAGTGCCGCGCGCGGCGAGACGGTCGAAGTTCGGGGTCTTGATGAGCGTGTTACCATAACAGCCAAGCTCGGGCCGAAGGTCGTCGACCGCGATGAAGAGAACATTCGGTTTTTTATCGGCCGCGTGGAGCGATCCAAGTGAAAGAATGGCCGTAGCGATGGATGTGAAGTATTTCATGATTCGACTTTGTCTAATTCTGACATAAAATTATAGATGTTCTTCATGCTTGTTATAAGCATGAAATAGTTATTGCCTAGCCATCAAACCGAGGCTGATGAGGAAAGTTGCAACATCTTCGCGAGTTTTTTTATCTGCAGCCTTACCCGCTTCACCAAACTTCGAAGAATTATATGAATGACCCAGCCCTTCGAAGGTCACTAATTCGCAGCGATTCCCCTGGCTCACCAGTTTATCCTTGAACGCGACTGAATTGGCATAGGCGACGGTGGTATCGCCCGTGGCATGAAAAACGATGGCAGGAGGCATCCTGGCGGGCATTTGATCGGGAATGGAACACGCCATAGCGCGAGCGGCATCGTTGCTAAAGCGCTTCGGTCCACCATAACCACTGGCGGTGGTATCGGTCACGGGGTTGAGTAAAACCAAGGCCGCAGGCTGCATGGTCATTGCTGGTGAATCGTTGCCAGGACCTGCGGCGGGGATCGCCGTCCATGCAGCCACGTGACCACCTGCGGAACCGCCCTCGACAATGATTTTTTGAGGATCGATTCCCAGTTCTGCGGCGTGGGCGACCACCCAGGCGACTGCGGCTCTGGCGTCAGAAACACAATCCTCGGGCGTCCCGTCGAAACGCAGGCGCGTGCGATAGTCAGGAGCGACGCCGACCAAGCCCTGGTCGGCGGCCCACTTGGCCCAGCCGATGCTTTTGGCAGGAGACCCGCTGCTCCAGCCCCCGCCGAAGAAGCTGACAAAACAAGCTCTGCGGTTTTCTACCGACCAGCCTTTGGGCTTCACACAGTGGAGCCTCATCTCGGCATTCCCGACCTTGCGATAAATAAATGGTTCGCTGCCTGGGAGATTGAGCGGGGTCTCCTCTGGCGCTTTGGTTTCGGCCGCTGGTACATCCGCGCTCACCGGCTGTGCGGTAGTAGTATTTGGGACGATCTCTGCGGGGGGGGCTATTGCTGTTTTCAGATCGGCGGCATCCATCCGCGTGCGATAGCGCAGCAAGGCCTCGAGATAGTAATAATCAGAATAGTTCAGCGGCACATCCACTTCACTTTTGGCAGGCAGGTTGCCCACGCTGTGCATCAGAATGAAGTTCCCGTTGTCACCCGGCTTGGCGAAATAAGCGGGCGATGAGAGCGAAATGAGCTGTTGTCTCGCCAAGGTCAGAAACTGAATCCCGAGTTCTCCACCCACCAGGCTGCTGAGTTCGATCAGCGCCGAGCTCATGACTGCTGCGGAGGATGCATCGCGCGGGGCGTTAGGAATGCTTGGCGCATCGAAATCCCAATAGGGAATTTTATCAGACGGCATTTGGGGATGATTGATGAGGTAGGCGGCGATATGCTTGGCTTGCACCAGATAGGCAGGCCGGCCGGTTTCGCGATACATCATTGTAAATCCATACAAGGCCCATGCTTGGCCGCGGGCCCAGGCGGAGTTATCTGCGGCACCTTGGTGTGTTTTGCGAGCCAGCACCTCACCATTGTCGGGGTTATAATCCACGACGTGGAAGCTGCTGTAGTCCGCGCGAAACTGATTTTTCAAAGTCTTATCCGCATGCGAGATTGCGATATCCCGAAGGCGACCATCCCCACCTTCGCGGGCGGCCGTCATCAAGAACTCAAGATTCATCATATTATCGATGATGACTGGATAGCTCCAGTCGCCATGATCCCAGGAGCGCAGCGCCCCGACCTTGGAATTGTATCGGGTCACCAACGTTGCGGCACCTTGGCGCATGACATTCCGGTATTCGGGGTCTTTGGTCAGGCGGTAGCCGTTGCCGTAACTGCAGCCGAGCATAAAACCCACATCATGGCTGCCGCTATAGTCTTTGATACTTTCGACCCGCGCCGTGTAATCTTTGGCTGCCGCCAGCCATTTTGAGTCGTGAGTGTACTCGTACAAGTACCACAATGAACCCGCGAAAAATCCACTGGTCCAGTCTTTTGGAGCCACCGCTTTCAGCACGCCATCGGCCCATGACCGGGGAATCAGCGGCTCGTTCTTCGACTGATCGAGCAGGCGGGTGTACTGCGCGGCGGCACGATCGAAACTTTGCGGAATCGAGCGCAGCAGGGCATCAGACTCGCTGGCGCGCGCCACGCTTGCCGGGGCGGCGTTGAGATCCGTCCCCACGAGCGCAAAAACCACGAACGAGGCTCCCAGAACTCGTGGTAAATGGCAGTGGAAACAGGAGTGAAATTTTAGCCGAATCATGGTTAAATGATTGAAAACGTGTGAATTAACAAATAAATTGGTTTGCGGCTCCCGCCCTTGGATGGCTGAAACTCCTTTGGAATGCCACATTGTTGGATATTCCCTTGGATTCTGGTAGTCGGATGATGTGTCGATCGGTCTTGAGGGATGGTCTGAGCTGGGTTCACCATCTTAACCCTTCGAGCCAGCGGGGGGTGTTTTTATAGAAATTGGAATTCCGCCCATCATTCGCTTTGTAAGAGATTCCGTGATCAATGTTCTTCTGCCCTGGGACGTTGATCTTTTCTGTTGGAACAGTGATCTTTTCCGTTGGGACGTTGATCTTTTCCTTTGGGACAGTGTTCTTTTCCTTTGGGACAGTGTTCTTTTCCTTTGGGACAGTGTTCTTTTCCGTTGGGACGTTGATCTTTTCCGTTTGAACAGTGATCTTTTCCGTTGGAACAGTGATCTTTTCCGTTAGGACAGTGATCTTTTCCGTTGGGACAGTGGTTTGATTAGGCTTTGAACGGTCATTTCACCATTGAATCAGTTCGATGGTTGCTGATGGGGTGATCGAGCGAGAAATCGGCAAATAACACTACCCTCCCCTTGCGGTTCGTTTGATCCTGGGAATTAACGAACGTGGCCAGCTCGCTGAACGATGAATCCGAAAAACGGCGAGCGAAATGGATCACTCGCCGCTTTTTTAGAAATCAGCCGCGCCAAGCTCAGGGAGCGACCACCTTGAGGCGGGCGAAGAACTTCGTCGCGCTCGCATTAGGAATGGTCACCACCACTGTGTCAGCTGCGGTGTCGTTTTCCGTGACGGTGACTGGCGATGACGTGGTCGCACCAATCGAGTACGGGGTCCAACCGCTCAGGTTGTTGCCATACTCAACTGATACCGTGGCGTCGGCTTCCGAGGCGTCGGTGCGCTTGAACGTATAAACGTAGTTGGTGCCCGACTTGGCTCCGGTCGGAGCGATCGTTGCCGCATCGC
>CAJXYV010000009.1 GCA_913063525.1 uncultured Verrucomicrobiota bacterium | reverse complement strand
CCTTGGATACCACACGTTGTTCCTTGGATACCACACGTTGTTCCTTGGATACCACACGTTGTTCCTTGGATACCACGCGCCGATCCTTGGATACCACGCGTTGTTCCTTGGATACCACACGCTGATCCTTGGATACCAGCCGTTGATCCTTGGAGGGCGCCCTCACCGGGCCCGTCTGCTGCTGGATGCTCCGCCTCTACTGCGGCTGAAGCTGCGTTTTCCCAGTAAGTAGTCCTTTTTTCAGGAGGTTCTTCACTCACCAAAAGATCGGCTAAAGCCTGAACTACCAACCCTGCGCTGTCTGCGGCCGTTGCTTGCTCCGGGATCGATTTTTCGCGGACCGCTAAATTGACATTCGTGGGTGGATGGTTAGCATTTAGCTAAACCCATGAAATGTTTGATCATGATCACTGCCGCGTTGGCAGCATTGTGTGGCGGTGTTTGGGCGCAGAGTCTCAAGCCGCAGGAAGACTTTAAATTCCTCAAAAATGCAGCGACGCAGGTCGATCAGCAGATCGCCGCTTTTTACCGCAGCAAGAATCTGGCGGTGCCGCCGGTGACGGACGATGCGACGTTTTTGCGGCGGGCATTTCTGGTGGCGATCGGGCGGATCCCGACGGCCGAGGAAACTGTGGCGTTTTTGGAAATCCAGGATGCGGACAAGCGGGAGGCGCTGATCAATTACCTCCTAAAGTCGGGTGGCTTCTCCAGTCACATGACTAACTGGGCCTTCGATCTGCTGCGTGTCACCGATGGCAGCATTGGCTCTGGGGCGAATAACGAGCCCTACCGATACTGGATCCGCACGGCGATGTCGGATAATATGCCGTGGAACGAATTCACCAACAAACTGATCGCCTCGTCCGGCGATGGCTGGGATCAAAAGACTGCGGCGGTGGGGTATTATACCCGGGATCGCGGAATGCCGTTAGACAATCTTTCAAACACGATGCGGGTGTTTCTGGGTACCCACATGGAGTGCGCGCAGTGTCACGATGATCCCTACGGCACGACTGATCGGCGCGATTTCTATCAGCTAGCAGCATTCACACACGGCCAGGGAACGGTGGGGCAGGAGCACATGGCGCCACTGTGGAAAGAGCTGAGAGAGGCCAAGGGTGGGCGGGACGAGGAATACCGGGTGGGGCAGGTTTTGTGGGACCGCGTTTACGGAATGTCATTGGGCGGCGGCGGGGCGGGGCAGATTGCTTTGCCGACGGATTACCAATATCGCGATGCCAAGCCCGGCGATGTGCTGGGGGCGGAGACCCCCTTCGGCCAAAAGGTGCATATCTCGAAATCACGCGGGGAGTCCGCTGGCCGCGAAAAGCTCGCCCAATGGATAGTGGCGAAAACGGGGGAGCAGTTCTCATCGGTCATCGCCAACCGGATGTGGAAACGCGTCATGGGCAAGGGGATCTACGAGCCGGTGGATGAATTCATCCCCGCGAATCAGACCAACTGCCCGGGATTGGTCAGCTGCTTGGAAAAGTTGATGGTGGATCTGGATTACGACCTCCGCGCCTTTCAGCGCGTTCTCCTGTTGACCCGCACTTTTCAGTTCGCCACCAACCCGAATCCCTCTTCGATCCAAGGTGGCGACGATTTCCATGGCCGGAAGATCGAGCGTTTATCGGCCGAACAGATATGGGATTCTCTCATCACGCTGGCCGTGGGCGACCCGGATCGACAGGCGCCGCGCGCGCTGGATGACCGCATTTATGTGGCAAATCGCCCGGTGCTATCCGGGCAGAAAACCATGACTCAACTTTCCCAAGAAGTGCTCGCCCTCAAGAGCGAGCGGGAACTGCGGTCCTATTTCGCCAATCTCGTCAAAGAGATCAACACGGGCAGTGCCAGCGGCCAAGAGAGCATGATGGGGATGAGTTCGAAACCATCCTATAACAACGATGCCAAGGTCCGCTCATCGGAGCTACCATCACCCGCGCCCCGCAACCATTTTCTTTATCTCTTCGGTGCTTCCGACCGGGAGGTGGTGGATGCCTCCAGCCGCGAGCCCAACGTGGGCCAAGTCCTCTCCTTGATGAATGGCTTTGTGCAACGCGAACTGGTCAATAAAACCTCCGCCCACCTTTACAAATCGCTCGAGGGTGCCAGCGCCGCCAGCGAGAAAATCCGCCGCCTTTATATAGCCATTCTCAGCCGCCCGCCGACGGGCGAGGAAATGTCATGGACGGCTGACGAGGTCAAAAAACAGGGTGACGCGGGATATCGGAATATCGTTTCGGCGCTCGTCATGTCTTCCGAGTTTCTCTTCCTTCAATAAAAACCCAGCCATGAATCCATTTCCAAAAGCCGACGAGCTGACGCGCCGTCAGTTCGTTTCCAATGCCGCCCGGGCCTATCTGGGGGTGCATCTGTTTCCTTTGCTGGGTGGCACGCTCGCCAGTGCCGCTCCCGAGACGGTGGCCAAGGGGGGCAGCGCCAAGAACGTGATCTATCTGTTCATGGCCGGTGGCATGAGCCACGTCGACACCTTCGACCCGAAGCCGGCAAAAAAGGAGGTGATGGGGAAGACCGAGGCGATCGCAACCAAGGTCGATGGGGTGATGGTCGGCCACTATCTGCCGAAAACCGCCGCAGTCATGGATCAAGTCTGCGTCATTAACTCGATGAACTCCACCCAAGGTGCCCACGCGCAAGGTTCCTATATCATGCACACCAGTTATGATATGCGCGGGACGATCAAGCACCCCTCCTTGGGCTCGTGGGTGCTGCGCCTGGGTGGGCGCATTCATCCGGAGCTTCCGGGATTCGTCGCGGTCAATAGCGTACCCGAGAACACCAGCGGCGGGTTCTTGGGCGCGAAATTCGCCGCCGCGCCGATCGGCAGTCCGGATGCCGGGCTGATGGATTCCCGCCGCCCCGGCAACGTGACGACCGAAGATTTCGAGCGCCGCTTGGCACTGGCAGATCGCATGAACCGCCAGTTTCACGGCCGCTATCCGAACGCCGACGTGAAGGCCTACGAAGAGCTCTACCGCGAGGCCATCTCGCTGATGAATTCAAAGGATCTCTCCGCCTTCGATCTCCGCCAAGAATCGGAGTCCACGCGCAAGCTCTATGGTTCCAGCCGGTTTGCACAAGGCTGCCTCCTTGCCCGCCGCTTAGTGGACAATGGGGTGCGCTTTGTAGAGGTGCAGCTGGGTGGCTGGGACACGCATTATGATAATTTTGCCGGGGTTGCCGGCCGCTGTCAGGAGTTCGACCAAGCTTACGCAGCCCTCATCACCGACCTCGCCAAGTCCGGAAAGCTCAAGGACACGCTGGTGGTCGTCGCCACCGAATTTGGCCGTTCGCCGGAAATCCAAACCGAGCACAACGGTGGCCGCGACCATCATCCGCAGGCTTTTTCCTGCCTGCTCGCTGGCGGTGGAATCAAGGGCGGGGTCAAGCATGGCAGCACCGACGCATCGGCCAGCAAGGTGAAAGACGGAATCGTCACTGTGCAGGATTTCAATGCCACGATCGCCCACGCCCTCGCACTGCCCTACGACACCATCGTGATGTCGCCCTCCAAGCGGCCCTTCAAGATTGCAGACAAGGGAGTGCCCGTGACGTCGCTCTTTGGTTGATTTCTTTATCGGAAATGCGTTCGGCGCTATCGTCGCTCGTTTTTATCGCGGCGACGTGCGAGAAACTCCCGCATGAAACCGCTTTTTGGAAACCCCTGGCCGCACGAGGTCCTCAACCTCATGGATATTTTACGCTGGAAGATGCGCTGGGGGCAGCAGGAGTCGGCGGTGTTAGAAGACGCCCCGGATTTGCCCGCATCGTGGCGGGCGGTCACGCGCGGGGAAATCGCCACTCCGCCCGCTGTCGGGTGGCGGGTGACTTGGCTAGGGCATGCATCGTTTTTATTGCAGGGCGCTGGCATCTCGGTGCTGGTCGATCCCGTGTTTTCGGAGTTTTGCGCGCCGCTGCCGATTCCGAGTCTGCGCCGGAAAGTCGCGCCTCCATGCGGATTGGACGAGTTGCCACCGATCGACACGGTTTTGCTGACTCACGGTCACTATGATCATCTGGACCTGCCGACATTGCGGTCGTTGGGTAAAATGATGCCGATGCTGATCGCGGAGGGCCACGCCGATTGGCTGCGCGGAAAGGGATTTGCCCATGTGCGGGAACTGGCGTGGCACGCGAGTGCGGAAATCGCTCCGGGTATCCGCGTGACGGCGACCCCCGCCCAACACTTCACCTCTAGAACCTTGATGGATCGGAACCGCGGGCACTGGTGCGGCTGGTTGGTCGAAGGGGCGGGGTGTAAACTTTGGCACGCGGGCGACAGCGGTTACTGCGCCGCCTTTGAGGAAATCGGCGAGCATTACGGACCGATCGATTTCGGGATGATCCCGATCGGCGCCTATCAGCCGCGGCGGATCATGCGGCCGATGCACATGAACCCGGAAGAAGCCGTTAGGGCTTTCACTGAAGCTCGCTGCCGCCGGGCAGTGGCGATGCACTGGGGAACCTTCCGACTCACCGACGAACCTATGGGGGAGCCGCCATTGTTGTTAGGGCGGGCGCTGCGGGAGCAGGGGATTTCGACGGCAGATTTTGTTGCCGCAGAGGTGGGCACGCGCTGGGAGGTGATGCCCAACAGTCACTAGCCGTTGTACGCGGTTATTTTTGAGAGCCGCGGCCGATGAGTCTTTTGGGTCTCTGCCCCAAAAGAGCGTGTCTACCGAGCGATCGGCCATCGGTTTTGCATGTGAGTTGACCTTGGCGCGTTAGGGCGTTAGACTGCGTTCTGCCTTCCATTTCCCATTTATGAAAACACCAATTACCGTCTCTATCACCGGTGCTGCTGGCCAGATCGGCTACGCCCTGTTGTTCCGCATCGCCTCCGGCTTCGTCTTTGGCCCGGACCAACCGATCAATCTGCGCCTGATCGAGATCGAGCCCGGCCTGCCCGCGCTGCAAGGCGTGATCATGGAGCTGGACGACTGCGCATTCCCGCTGCTCAACGAAGTGGTCGGCACCGCCGATCTGGATGAAGGCTTCCGGGACGCCAACTGGTGTCTGCTCGTCGGTTCGGTGCCGCGCAAGGCGGGCATGGAGCGCGCCGATCTGCTGGGCATCAACGGCAAAATCTTCACTGGCCAAGGCCAAGCGATCGCCCGCAACGCCGCCAAGGACGTCCGCGTGCTGGTCGTCGGCAATCCATGCAATACCAACGCCCTCATCGCGATGAACAACGCGACCGGCGTGCCGCAGGATCGTTTCTTCGCCATGACGCGTCTGGACGAAAATCGCGCCAAGAGCCAACTCGCTCGAAAGGCCGGTGTGCATCAATCGAAAGTCACCAACCTCTGCATCTGGGGCAACCACTCCGCCACCCAGTACCCCGACTTCACCAACGCGAAGATCGACGGTCGCCCGGTGACCGAGGTGATTTCCGACATCGACTGGCTCAAGGGCGATTTCATCAGCACCGTGCAACAGCGCGGCGCGGCTGTTATCAAAGCGCGCGGACTTTCCTCCGCCGCATCCGCTGCCAATGCGGCGCTCGACACGGTGAAAAGCCTGATCACCCCGACTCCTGCCGGCGACTGGCACTCCGTCGCCGTTTGTTCCGACGGTTCCTACGGCATTGAAAAAGGCCTGATCGCCTCGATGCCGATCCGCACTCTCGAAAATGGCGGCTGGGAAGTCGTTCAAGGCGTGCCAGTCGACGCCTTCAGCCAAGGCCAGATCGACGTCACCATCAACGAACTCAAGGAAGAGCGCGAAGCGGTGAAGGGTTTGATCACCGGCTAAGCGATTTCCGAACCCATCACCAAATCCCATCAAACTCACGAAAGGCAGAGTCCGAGATCGGACGGTCGTTCGTGAGTTTTTTGCGTTGCGGGCTGTCAAGATTCAAGACTCGCAGCGGAGTCCTCGATCCCGGGGCGCCGAGATAAGAAACCCAGCCGTGGGTTTTCGATCTCGGGACGTCGAGATAAGAAACCCGGTCGTGGGTTTTCGATCTCGGGGCGTCGAGATAGGAAACCTGGTCGTGGGTTTTCGATCTCGGGACGTCGAGATAAGAAACCCAGTCGCGGGTTTTCGATCTCATGGCGCGGAGATAAGAAACCCGGTCACGGGTTTTCGATCTCGGAGCGTCGAATGACGCGTGGCGAGCGGTCATTTGTGGCGAGAGTCGGTCGCTCTCCTAGTGGGCGGCGTTAGAGCCCGCGCTCGGGGTGCTGGTCTTGAACATCGAGCTGCCGATCACCGCGATCGCGGCCACCATGGTGCGCGATTTGGCGCTCCCCTGCGTCAATCCATGCAGCATGCGTTAGTTTAGGTTCCGCGTAACATGCTTGGAGTTGACCCGATAGCGCGATGGGCCTAGGGAAGTGGGACTGAAATTTTTCTCCTATGGATCCTACAACAACTGCTTACGGAACTTGGAGCGGCGGACGCTTCATGCATTTTGGTGAAACCTTGTCGGAGGAACGATTCATCGGCTGCATCGAGACGGCGTATGAGTCGGGCGTGCGGACTTTCGTTACCTCGGACGTGTATGGTAACGGCAAGGCGGACGAGCTGTTGGGGCGTGCGCTCCGGGGGATCGACCGCAGCAGCTACAGTCTGGTGGGAATGATCGGTCACGACTTTTATGAAGGCCAACGCCAAGGCAGTCGCGGTTATCCGCGTTTCACCGATCCTGAACTGCGAGGCCCGTCGGGTTACGCGGACTTCATCCAGATGGCGTGCTGCAAGGAGCTGGAACGCTGCGGCACAGATCACTTCGACCTGCTGATGCTGCACAACCCGGACGAACTCGGTTACACCAGCGAGCCGCTGTGGCAGGCATTGCAGGGGGCGAGGGAGCAGGGGCTGACGCGCTTGCTCGGCATCGCTCCGGGGCCGGCGAACGGGTTTTCGCTCGATCTGGTCGGCTGCTTGGAGCGCTTCGGCAAGTGGATCGATTGGTCGATGTTGATTTTGAATCCGCTTGAGCCATGGCCCGTCGGGTTGACCTTGCCGATTTGCGAGCAGCACGGGGTCAAGGTGATGACGCGGGTGGTCGATTACGGCGGAGTTTTCCACGACGATCTGGGCGGCGCGGACCATGTGTTCAAGCCGGGCGACCACCGCACCTACCGTCCCGAAGGCTGGGTCCAGCACGGGATGGAGAAAGCCAGCCGGATGCGACCGCTGGCCGAGAAATACGGCCTGAGTTTGATCCAATTCGCCTCGATCTGGAACCTCAGCCATCCCGCAGTGGAGAGCGTGGTGCCGACCTTCATCCAGGAAGCTGGCGAAGGGGCGCGTTTGATCGAAGACAAGATTCGCGAATTTGGGAAATTGCCTAGCCTGCGCTTCACCGCCGAGGAGGTGGAATCGATCCGCCAGATCGGCGACAATACCGGCTGCATGACCTTGAAGGGCGCCAGCAAACGCCACGAAACGAGCGAGCGCCCCGACGAGTGGCCGATGCGCGATGACCTGCTGGAATTGGCCGGACGCCACGGCCTAGGCTCCGAGTGGTAATCGGTTAGAAAGATTATCCATATCGTGAAGCAATAGCTCATTGCCATCACCTGACTCTGCCATATTCATGAATTTTCATCTATTACAAATTGCCTTTGCAATGTTCACGGTTAGTCAACTTTTTGGGGGAGGGGCAGCGGCGAATTACGAGCGTGCCCAGTCGCTGATGCAGCGCGCAGGGGGGAAGGTTTTCCGCGAGAATGTTTCGCCGCACTGGTTGCCGGACAAGAAGCATTTTTGGTATCAAGTCCAAACGGGCCTAGATGTTAGGGAATACGTTCGGGTCGATTCATCCACCGGTGAGATCAAGCGTGCAGCGACTGCCGAAAAGCTCGGTCTGCCTGACCACGGTCGCGTTTCCACCTCCAGTCAACGTTCGCTGAAGCCACGGCGTTCGTCATCCTCCAATGAGCAAACGACGATCCGGATGATGAATACCACCGCCGCAGCGGTTGAGGTTTTCTGGGTCGACGAAAGGGGCGTGCGTAAATCCTACGGTCAACTCAATGCGGGTGAGTCCAAGGAGTTTTTAACCTATACGGGGCATGTTTGGCTCGTTGTTGACTCGGACGGCAAGCCATTTGGTTTTTTCGAGGCGACGCCTTTGCTTGAGGTGGCGATTGATGGTATGCCCGATCGGCCTGCGCGGAGCGAATCACGTGATTCCGCCAAGTCGCCCGATGGCAAGCACAGCGTGCTGATTGAAAATAATAATGTGGTGTTGGTTTCCGCGTCGGGAGAGAAGACCGTTTTGACCACCGATGGCACGGACGCCCGTCCTTATGTCGCCTCTGTGAACTGGGCGGCGGATTCACAGCACGGTGTCGTGCTATCCGTGCGCAAAGTGCCGCCTCGCATTGTGACCGTGGTGGAGTCGTCGCCGCGCGACCAACTGCAACCGAAGGTACGTAATCAGGATTATATCAAACCAGGTGACGATCTGCCGTCTGTTCAACCGGTGTTGATCGATATTAAAACAAAAACGGCCCGAAAGATCCCCAATGATTTGTTTCCGAATGCTTTCACGACTCGGGCAGAACTCACGATCCGCTGGTCACCACGCGGCGATGAGTTTTATTTCGATTACAACCAGAGAGGCCACCAGCTCTACCGCATCATCGCGGTCAATGCTCACACGGCTGCAGTGCGAACTGTGGTCGAGGAAAGCAGCGCGACTTTTATCGATTACCAAACAAAGACATGGCGGGAATGGCTCCCCGACACAGGAGAATTGCTATGGATGAGCGAGCGCGACGGCTGGGCGCACCTGTGGCTCTACGACGTGGCTAGCGGCAAGGTCAAAAACGCAGTCACGCATGGCCAGTGGGTCGTGCGCGAAGTGGTCAAGGTGGACCCTGTAAAACGGCAGCTTTGGTTTTTGGCGAGCGGCGTGCGTTTGGGGGAAGATCCCTATGACCGCCAGCTTTGCCGCGTGAACTTTGACGGCACGGGGATGGCGCAACTCACGCAGGGCAATGGCGACCACACCGTCGAGTTTTCACCAGATGGCAGCTGCTTCGTAGCCAGTTGGTCGCGCGTTGATCAAGCGCCGGTCACGGAATTGCGCCGCAGCGACGACGGGAAAATGATTTGCGAGCTCGAACGCGCTGACATTTCGCAACTGCTCAAGGCTGGCTGGACCCTGCCCGAACGCTTTGTCGCCAAGGGTCGCGATAGCAAGACCGATATCCACGGTATCATCATCAAACCTTCTAACTTTGATCCCAATCGCCGTTATCCGGTGGTGGAAGAAGTATATGCCGGGCCACACGATTCATTCGCGGCACATCGTTTTGAGCTACTGCTGAGGCATCACCAGCTGGCCGAGTTGGGTTTCATCGTAGTTCAGTCGGATGGCATGGGGACAAACAATCGTGGCAAAGCATTCCACAATTATAGCTGGAAAAATCTTCAGGATGCTGGGTTTCCAGATCGCATTGCTTGGATAAAATCCGCGGCACAGACGAGGAGTTGGATGGATTTGTCGCGCGTCGGGATCTACGGCGGCTCCGCGGGTGGCCAAAGTGCCATGCGTGCGTTGCTCGATTACTCCGACTTTTACCGCGTCGCAGTCGCGGATTGCGGCTGCCATGATAACCGGATGGACAAAATATGGTGGAACGAACAATGGCTCGGTTGGCCGTTGGATGAGTCTTACGTGCGCAGCTCGAATGTCGTGGATGCTCACAAATTACAGGGAAAGCTGATGCTGATTGTCGGTGAGTTGGACAGCAATGTGGATCCCGCCTCGACCATGCAGGTCGTGAATGCATTGCAAAAGGCGGACAAAGATTTCGACTTTGTTGTCATCGCCGGTGCCGATCACGGTGCTGCGGAAACTCCCTACGGAAAAAAACGCCGTATGGATTTCCTTGTTCGCAACCTGATGACGGTTGAACCGAAAACAAACTAACCTATATTAGGTGGATTGGGTGTCGTCTCAGGTTGGACATGCCGTAGAATGCCTGCATCGGCGCTGGCTTGGAGGTTGGCGATGACTTGGGCTCCTAACAGCAAAATCAGCGCGATGGCTTCTAGCGTTAAAAAAACCACAATGAGTGTGGCCATCGAACCGTAGACTAGGTTTACGATGGAGACCTTCGCGTAATAGGCGACGAGCAGGTGGCGGACGATCTCCCACAGGATGGTGGCGGTGAGGCCGCCTGCGAATGCACGGCGGAAAGAAATTCTGGCCACCGGCATGATTTTATAAAAAAGCGTGAACAGCAGAACGAGGCCCAGTACACCGGACGTGTAGATGAGTCCTCCTAGATGGTTTTGGAGTAGACCATTGAGTTCTGGGATCGAGTCGTTTCTTTGCAATTGCGCGTCGATGATGGCGTTGACCGCAGTCAAGGCCACCAGTCCCAACCCGATGATCGTTATGAAAAAGTAGGGCATGAGGGCCGAGACCCAGAATTTGCGCTTCAGGGCGGGTAGTGGGCGGTGAAAGATGATGGCGAAGGAATCTTCGATGACGCGGAAGGCCAGCGAGCTGAAAATCAACAGCGACAGGCCGCCGAGCCACCCGATGAGACTGCGGGTGCGGAGAAAGCCCAGCAGCACTTCGCGGAGGATGGGCACAAAGCCTGGGGCGATGAGGGATACTTCCGCGGTGATCGTTTCTAGCAGGCGGGTCGCATCGATGAAGTGTGAGACCACGACGATGAGAACCGCCGACAGAGGAATCAGCGATAATATCATGTTGTAAGCGACAGCCGAGGTCAGGAGTAGGCCGTGATTGCGCAGAAAGAAGTCGCTCAGCACGCGGCTGGCGAACCGCGAAAATCTCAGCATGCGTGATTTCATCGTCGTTCAGTTTGGCTTATTTCCGGTGGGGTAGGCAAACCCAAATCAAGTGGCGCCACTCATGCCGGATTACAAGTGCAGCGATGGCTCGATGAGATCGATAAATTCTGCGCGTTCCGGAGGCTGGTTGGCAGAAGTAACTTCACGTGCAAATGCCGAGATCATTTCCACGTCGATCACCTCGGTTTGTTCGCCCGCTAACCACTGGGCATAGCCGCAGACCAGCGCTGCAAAACAAGCGTCATTCGATGGCTCTGCGTCCGCGCGGCGGGTGAGTGATATCGTGGGCGCGGGGTTGTCATCGATGAGCCATTCGAGCGAGCCTAGGTCGCCGCTAGACTTGGATGCTTCGATCTCAATGGTCAGCAGGGTGGACGAATTGGTCCGTAACAGGGCGGGCAAGGGGCCGGTCGCTTGTCCTAGCGGGGAACTGTAGCCGAGCAGCCGATAGTGGGTGACCATTTCAGGATTCGCGTGAAAGACGATGCGCGCTTGGCAGTCTATCTGGCCGTTGCCGCGGAGGTTGATAAAGAGCAGCGTGGCGGAGGGCTTCCACGGGCAAGCGATCATTTCGCTGCTCAGCGTAGCAAGGGGGATGCTGAGGTTGTCGTCGCTGGTTTCCGGCTGCCAACTCTTGGCCACACCGCGCGCGATGGCGGCCACTCCGTTGAGGCGATAGGAAAAATGGTTAAGTATTTCCTCGAGCCGGATGCTTTCGCGCGGCGGAAGTTGGTGGCGTTCGCGGATCGATTGCGTAAGCTCGTTGAGATCGGATTTTTTCGTTTGGACGGGCAGGTCCAGCGTTGGAAAATCGGTGGCCACTACGCTGCCACGTTGGATAGCAGAGGTCGGCACGGGTGCTGGAGGAGGGGCGGGCGATGGGGCAGTGGGTGAGGCAGGCGCACGGGTCGAAGTTTCTGCAGACGGAGGAATTGGAATCGGCGCGTTTTTGGCAGAGGGTGGAGGCGTATCCGCAGGCATCCGCATCAGAATGAGAGTGGCCACAACGAGAACAAAGGCTGCAGATGCTGGAATGAACCAGACTTGCAGCGTGTCGCGCAACGAGGCGAATGTGATGGGCTTCCGAATGCGTGCTGCGGGACGACTGTGGCGGCGGACGTTGCCACGCGGGCGCGGTGCAAGTGGCTCCCTCGGGTCAGCCGCTGCGGTGGGTTCCACATCAGGTGTCTGGCTGGGTTCTTCGGGATGAATTGGCATTTTTTGGGAAAGTTTGATCCACGCCTTGAACCAGTCAGCGGATGAAGTAGCTGAGGTGTTCGAGCTCGAGCGCGAGATCCACATTGTTGACAGTAACCTTCGCCGGAACCTCGAGCACGATTGGCGAGAAGTTCAGCACGCCCTGAATGCCTGCGGCGACTAGCCGGTTGACCACCGCCTGTGCGAACTCCACCGGCACACAGAGGATCGCCAGCTTCACCGAGTGTTCGGCGATGAATGTTTCAAGATCGGAGTCGGGAAAAACGGGTAGAGTGACGCCGCGCGAGCGGGCGGCATCGGGGTTGGCATCAAAAGCGGCGACCACCTCGAACCCTTCTTTTTCGAACCCGTGATAGCGGAGCAACGCCGAGCCGAGGTTACCCGCACCGACGAGAATGACCGGCTGGAGTTGCTCGCGACCGAGCGTCTCCCAGATCGTCGAACAGAGAATCTCCACTGGGTAGCCGAGTCCGCGCGTGCCGAACTGCCCGAAGTAGGCGAGGTCCTTGCGCAACTGGGACGGCTTGACCCCAGCGGCCTTGGCCAAGGTGGTGGAGCTCACGGTCGAGACGCCGTTATCGTGCAGTTTTTGCAGGCAACGATGATAAATCGAAAGCCGATAGATCGCCTTTTTCGGGATATCGACCTTGCCGATTTTGTCGGAGTTTTCCACGGCCGGCAGGGGAGGGAATTAGAGTTTGTCCGGCTGCTGGAGAAATCCAGATACGCGGTTGAGCAAGACTCCCGCGCCACCGCCATCCACCACACGGTGGTCGAAGGTCAGCAACAGATCCGCTTCTGTGGCAGGCAGAAATGCTTCGACTTGTTTGCTCCAAACCGGCTTCTTGACCCCGGCACCGATGCCGAGAATGAGCGTCTCATTGGGCAGCGGAATCGGCGTGCCGGTGGTCAGCCCGAAGGTGCCAAAGTTCGTCACCGTAGCAATCCCGCCACTGCAGTCCTTCTCGCTCAATCGGCGGCGGCGCGCACGGTCCACGAGGTCGTCGTATTCCGCCACCAGTTCGCTCAGAGATTTTTGGTCCACTTTGCGCATCACGGGGACGACCACTCCGTCTTCCACCTGCACCGCCACGCCGATGTCAAACGAACGCGGATGCACCACTTTGTCACCGATGAGATAACCCGCTGTCGTCGGGTTTTCAGCGAGGGCGAGGGCAAAGGCACGAAGCAAATACAGCGTCAGACCCGGCTTGGGCGAATGGTTGCGGCGGTGGTCTAACGTGCGGTCGAGCAATACCGGCAGTCCCACCGTCGCCAGCGGACGGGTCCAGCTGCGGCGCATCGCATCGGCCACGGCTAGGCGCATCGGCGAGGCTGGGGAACTCGGCCACGCATCGAGGTAGTCGAGGAATCGTTCCAAATCTTCCACCGTCACGCGCCCACCGGCACCCGTGCCCACGATGGCGGAAATGTCGGCCTCGCGGATCCCTAGGTCATCCATCCGTGCCCGCATGCGCGGAGAAATATAGTGCGCTCCTAAAACTCCCGTCGGCACCGGCAGACCTTTCACGCTCGGGACCACGGCGGGTGCTTCCTCGTACGCATCATCGTCCAGCGCAAAGTGCAGGTTCGCCTCCGCTTGTGCGGGGCTGTTCGTCTGGCTGCTGCCGCGTTTGGCTTCGATCCCTTCCAATGACTCCACGCCGGTGCGGGCGATCTCTTCATCCGTTACATTCAATAACCCTAACAATGTGCCGACCGAGTAAGAAACCCCTTCCTGTGCCCGCAGTTCGGAGACCACTCCATCACAGAGCGTGGTCACGCCCATCACGGCTTTGTTGGTTTCGACCTCGATGATTTCCTGGTCAGTGCGCACCGTATCGCCCACCGAGATTCCGAGACGGATGACGGTGGCTTCGGCGATGGATTCGCCGAGTTGGGGCATGAGAATGGGTACCGTTGGCATTTTGGCTAAAAGCTGAAACTAGAAAGATAGTAGTTTGCGAAGTGCTTCGCAGATCGATTCCGGCGTCGGGCGGTGCGCTGCCCAGAGTTTCGGGTGATAGGGGACAGGCGTGTCGCGGGCGTTCAGGCGCTGCGGTGGCGCGTCTAGCAGGTGGAAGCCTTCCTCCGTCACTCGCGCGATCACCTCGGCCGTGACGCCGCCCCATGGGAATGCTTCACCCACCGCTAACAAGCGTCCCGTCCGTGCCACAGAGGCCAGCACCGTATCCATGTCCAGCGGTTTCACCGAGCGCAGGTCCACCACTTCGATCTCCCAGCCATCTTGCTGGAGTCGGTCGGCCGCGCGCACCGCTTCGTGGACCATCGCGCTGTAGGCCACCACCGTTGCGTGTTTGCCCGGGCGGGTGATCCGCGCTTGGCCGATCGGCAGGTGATCGCCATTGATCGACTTCGCCTTCAGCCAGCGATAGAGAAACTTGTGTTCGCAGTAGATGACTGGATCGTCCAGCGCCACACCGTCCAGTAGCATGTGATACGCATCAGAAACCGTCGCCGGTGTCAGCACCACCAGACCCGGATACTGGGCATAGATCCCCTCCATGCTCTGGCTATGGAATGGCCCCGAGCCGGGAGTCCCGCCAGACGGCAGACGCACCGTGATCGGGATGGGCATACCCGTCCGATAGAAGTGCGTCGCCGCTTGGTTCACGATCTGGTTGAACGCCACCGATGAAAAATCCGCAAACTGCATTTCCACGATCGGCCGCATCCCTTCGATGGCAGCCCCCACTGCCATACCGATCATCGCATCTTCGGAAATAGGCGCATCAAATACTCGGTTCGGAAATTGTTCCGCCAGCCCCTTGGTCGCCTTGAATGCACCGCCAAAAGTCGCGATGTCTTGGCCATATAGGAACACGCGGTCGTCCTCGCGCAGCAGTTTTTCCTGCGCTTCACGGATAGCGTCGATGTAGGTTACACTCACTGGGCTGTTGACTGGGAAATGGGAAAACGGGTGGACAGCGCGGTCCAGTCCTCGAGATAGGGATCCGGAGTTGCCTCCTGTTGCGCTTGCGCCACCGCGCGCTGCACCTCTTCGGCAATTTCATCCTGCCACTCAGAAATTTCTGCTGCCGTCGCCATCTGGTTTTCCACCAGTTGGCCGATCGCTACATCGATGCAGTCGCGTCCATAGTAACCCTCGCGCACATCGGTCGGCACATAGGATCCATCGTCGTGTTCGCCGTGGCCGGACAGTCGCAGCAGTTGCGCCACCACCATCTGCGGGCCACCGCCATGGCGTGCCCGTCGCACCGCCTCACCGATCACCGAGGCACAGGCCAGCAAGTCCGTGCCATCCACCGAAAATCCGCCGATCCCATAGCCGCGCGCCCGCTCCACCAAGTCGCCGCAGGCAAACTGGCGGTCATTCGGCGTCGAGTAGGCAAATTGATTGTTCGCCACCACCACCACCAGTGGCAGTTTTTCCACCGCGGCGGTGTTCAGTCCTTCGTGAAATGCACCGGTCGATGTCGCGCCATCGCCGATACACGTCGCACCCACCCGTCCGGTTAGCGTACCTTGCAGTCGCTTCGCAAAAAGCATACCCGCCACCACTGGCACCTGCGCCCCTAGGTGGGAAATCATCGCTGGCATTCCCATACTTGGCCGCCCGCGGTGGATATTCCCGTCGCGCCCGCGCATCGGCCCTTCGACCGATCCGAGGTAAGTCCGCGTGCAATCGATCAGCGGCTCGCCAAATGCCGTGCGTCCTGCCTGGTCGCGGATCAGCGGCGCGAAAAAGTCCCTGCCTTGGATCAAGGCCGTCCCCAACGTCGCACTCACCGCCTCTTGCCCGCGTCCCAGATACACCCCACCCACGATTTTCCCCGCCTTATACAGGCTCGATAGCTTGTTTTCCAGAATCCGGGCGCGAAGCATCGACTGCAATGTCGATCGCAAAAAATCCCGATTCGTCACCGCTCCGTCGGTGAATGGTTGCATATCCAAGTGCGGCACGGGGCCAGCTTATGACACGCCTTCTGGAACCTGCAACCGCTTTCCCGCAATCTCACGCCAAACGGCCGTTCCATCTAACCAATTCGCTATAAACCAACCCATTACCTCCAAAAAGATCCAGCGCACTGCCCACCGTCACATCCACCCGTCCGCGCCCCGCCTGCTCCACCAGCCGCAAGTCCGCCATCGTCGCTGCACCACCCGCGTAAGTCACCGGGTATTTCCCCCAGTTGCCCAACAACTCCACCAACTCCGCATCGATCCCGCCGCACAGCCCCTCCACATCCGCCGCGTGGATCAAAAACTCATCACAAAACGGCAACAACCGATCCAGCGTCGCGTGGTCCACCCTCAGGTTGGTCAGCGTTTGCCAGCGGTTCATCGCCACCGTCCAGCCATCCGCCGTCCTCCGGCACGAAAGATCGATCACCAACCGCTCCTTCCCGATCGCCCGCACCAATGCCGCCAGCGTCTCCTCCAGAAACTTCCCCTCCGCATCAAACAATGCCGATGTCACAATCACATGGCTCGCCCCCGCATCCAGCCACTCCGCCGCATTCTCCACCCCGATCCCGCCGCCGATCTGCAACCCGCCCCGCCAAGCCGCCAGCGCCTCCCGCGCCGCCGCATCATTGCCCGGACCCAGCTTGATCACATGCCCACCCGTGAGATTATCCTCGCGGAACCGCTCCGCAAACCACCCCGCCGGCCGGTCCGACACAAAATTCTCCGTCGGCCCCGCCCCCGTGTCCCGCAGACTCCCGCCCACGATTTGTTTCACCTTACCTTGGTGGAGATCGATGCATGGGCGGAATTTTGTCATATCAAATCAGGGACGCCGCGCGTCTGCCCTAGATTCTCCCCACCCCGCCCGCCACCGCAAGCTGGAAGTAAGGACCGCACGTCGAGTGTCGGGTGTGTGGAGTGTCGGACGGCAGGCGGGTGGCTGCTCGTTGGCCGATGCCATACTTGTGGGGTTCCGCTGTTTCCGCTTTCACTGCAAGCTTGGAAAAATCAGCCGCTCGGAATCGCCAGTCGGATAGCCCGAATGGCGGTGGCGAACGTGGGGGAGCCAATGTTTTTTAGGTGTCCGCGCTGCCATGGTGGGTTTGTGAATGGCCATTGTGGCTAAAAGCATAAGCTCCGGCTGCGGCGAGGATACCAACGAGCAGTGCGCCGCCGATCCAACCTGCCTTTTGTTTGGCGGGTGCCTCGCCCAGTTCACGGAACCGGCTAGCGGCGTAGGCACCGCCGGCGGCAATCTGGGACTTTGCCTGATTTGCGATTCCGCGGGCGCTGCTTGGCAAGGTCTCCCGGGTGGTGTGGCTTAACAAATGGCCGACGTCTTCGCGCAAATGGGAAACATCTTCGCGGACGCGGTTGAGAAGTCCCGCGGCGCGGTTGTCATTGAGTAGGATTGAGTTCATGTTAGGGGGGATTGGGGTTGCGAGAGTAGTTGGTGCGAGTATTCCCGCGCAGTCCTCGGGCGATGGTGGAAGCAATGAGGAGAAGCAGGAAAGCGACAAATAGAATCCTGAGTAGCCAGCCAAAGCTGCCTGCGATGCCGCCAAACCCAAAAAAAGCCGAAGTGACGGTAAGAATTAAAAATCTGAGGGGCCAGGTGAGCATCGTGCGCTTTGGTTTCGCCAGAATCAGGTGACTTTTTTCTCGCAGGAACGGTGCCAATCGCGGGCATTCACGATAACCTGCTGAATCGAAGCACTCCGAATATAGGTGAAATCCTAAACCCGCCCATGAAAGCGTTGCAAATCGCAACGGTCGCGCGCAAATCGCGCTAAGCAGGACATCGCGCGCCCCCCTCGCACGAGCTGCTAATTCTGAGAGGTCGGGCTTAGATTTCGTGTGCTTCCATGCGACTAGAAGGCATCTTTGATGTGGTTGACCCGTGGTCTCTGATCGTCCTCGACTTGGACTTCGATCACGTCGAAGCGCCACGGCACATCGCGCGTGCCGAGGAGCTTGAGCCAGGCGTTGGCCCCGCGCTCGACCAAGCCCTGCTTTTCTTTGTTGATCGCATCGAAGCCGCGGATCCTGGCACCCACACGGCGCGTCTTCACCTCGATAAAGAGCAGCAGCTTGTGATCCCTCGCCACGATATCGACCTCGCCGCGATGTGGTCCGCGGTAGTTTCTGGCAAGAATTTTACAGCCGTGGGCACGCAACCAGTCGGCGGCCACTTTTTCGCCATAATTGCCGATCCAGATGCGGCTGCGCGTCTGCCCATCAGCCGTCGCCAAACGACAGGGTGAGTTGAGCGACCGGCTGAAACGAGCGACGATGCTGGCAACAAGGGCCGTGTATCCGTAGAGCTTCAAGATGCATCTTTGTGCCATATCCTTGATGCTTTGAAAAGCCAAACTGGGGAAACTCCGCATCAATCTCGCACATGATTCGGTCGCGCGTGACCTTGGCAATGATGCTTGCCGCCGCGATCGAGAGTGAAAGCCCGTCGCCTTTGACAATGCCGTCGTGCGGCAACGGAAAATCTCTGACCGGCAGTCCGTCGATCAGGCAGTGATCCGGCAGCGGCGCGAGCCCCTCGACGGCGCGGCGCATCGCCAAATGAGTCGCGCGCAGAATGTTGAGACGGTCGATTTCTTCGCGATCTGCGGTCGCGACGCTCCACGCGATCGCAGGGTCGGTCGTCAGCTGTTCGTAAAGTCGCTCGCGCTTGAGGGCGCTGATTTTCTTGGAGTCGTCCAATCCCGGGCAGGTGAATCCGTTGGGTAAAATCACCGCTGCAGCCGACACTGGTCCGGCCAGAGGGCCGCGACCTGCCTCATCAATTCCCGCAATGCGGCACAGTCCGCGTGCTTGGAGGGCGATCTCTAGGGATAAATCGGGCATGGAGCTGCCAGCAATCAAGCGGGAATCCGCAGACCCTGCAATGCGCGAAAAAATCGCCACCCGCCGCAGGTTTGGGAACAATCAAAGCACCGCAGAAACAATGAAGGCGAAGGAATTACTTCCTTCGCCTTTCATGACCCACATTCCGTAGAATAAAAGTGCTCGAAAGAGGACTCGAACCTCCACAGGTTACCCTACTAGATCCTTAGTCTAGCGCGTCTACCAATTCCGCCATCCGAGCATTCGGGTTGGGTGGACGCACTTGTTATGGTCAGCACACCGAAGATGCAAGAAATTCTTGGAAAAAAATCACGCGAAGCTGAATCTCCGGGATTCAGGCAAACGATGAGGCCAGCTGGACTCAGTCATCGACCGCGAGGCGGACGGTGCTCAAATACTCGCAGATGACCGAGATCCTCTCGCCCACCGAGGCCATCTCGAGCAGTCGCTGCCGCAAATCCGCTTCGTGAATGAATTGCTGGCAAATGATATCGGTCATGAGGGTCGGCTCATCGGCCCGATCCAGCAGGGCAAAGATTCCCGACTGCACTTCCTCGGACAAGGGGGCTACGACATCTTCCACGGCACCGCGCATGGTTTTGATAGCCGCCTCGGCCTGCTCCTCCGGCACGAACACCGAGGTCACGGGCTCGATGCTGGCGAATGGGTAGTCGCGGCCATAGTGCCAGTCGGTGAATTTTACCCTCATGACGCCGTGGACCAGTAGCTCGGAAGTGCCGTCGTCGCGCTCGCGCGAGGCCCGAACCAGACTGATGGTCCCCACGGGTGCCACGCAATCGGCGAGATCGTCCGACTCGTTGTCTAACAGTCGCGCCACGGCGAAAAAGCAATCACCTTCTAGCGATTCCTCCAGCATTTTGCGATAGCGGGGTTCGAAAATGTAGAGAGGCAGGCCCCCGTGGGGGAATAGCGTGCAGTTGGGTAAAAGCATTACGCCGCAGCGCTCGGGAAGATGGATACTGTCCATGTCCAGCCTATCTAGCCACAAGCAGACACCGCAGGCAAGTCGGATAGGCAGGACGGGGGTAGGAAATGGATAAATATTTTTTTCGCAAAAACGATTTTCTCAGACAAGAAACTCGCATTGCATCGCTTCTCGCAAGAATCTGAGATTCTAACACCCTTTTTACCCCATGATCGAAGTCGAAAACCTGAGCAAACAATTCGGAAGCAAACTCGCAGTGGATCATCTGTCGTTCACCGTCAAGAAGGGCGAAGTCCTGGGCTTCCTCGGACCTAACGGTGCCGGTAAATCCACCACTATGCGCATGATCACCGGCTTCATCCCGCCCACCTCGGGCGATGCCAAAGTCTGCGGCATCTCGATCGTGGACCGTCCGCAAGAGGCGAAGACCAAGATCGGCTACCTGCCAGAATCCGCGCCGCTCTACAATGACATGACGGTCATCGGCTTTCTCAAGTTCTGCGCCGAGATCCGCGGCCTCAAGGGCACCGCAAAAAACGATGCGGTCGAGCGCGCGATCGACACCTGTTTCCTCAACAGCGTCGCCCGCCAGTCGATCGACACACTTTCCAAAGGGTATCGCCACCGGACCTGTCTGGCCCAAGCGTTGCTGCACGATCCAGAAGTACTGATCCTCGACGAACCGACCGACGGACTCGACCCGAATCAGAAGTTCGAAGTGCGCCAGCTCATCAAGCGCCTCGGCAAAACCAAGGCGATTCTCTTCTCCACCCACATCTTGGAGGAAGTCGAAGCCGCCTGCACCCGCGCCGTGATCGTGGATCGTGGCAGAATCGTCGCCGATGGCACGCCCGCCGAACTGCTGGCGCAATCTCCCACCGGCTCGCTCACTGACCTGTTCCGCAAAGTCACCACCCGCGACACCGAAGCCGCCTAACCGCCAATTCCGCACTCCGAAACTCCCCACTCCTTATTTTCACCATGTCTTCCTGCACGATTTATAAACGCGAGCTCTCCAGCTACTTTTCGCAGCCCACTGCCTACGCAATTATTGTCATCTTCCTGCTCTTTTCGTTAGGTCTCACCTTCACCTTCGGCGAGTTCATGCGCGTGGGGGATTCCTCGCTCCAGTGGACCTTCATCTTCTGGCATCCGTGGGTTTACATGCTGTTAGCCCCTGCCGTCGGCATGAAACTGTGGGCCGACGAACAACGCTCCGGCACCATCGAGCTGCTCGGCACGCTGCCGGTTTCGACGTGGAGCGCGATTATCGGCAAGTTCCTCGCCGCCGCCACCGTTTGGTTAATTGCATTGGCGCTCACATTCCCGATTGTTCTCACGGTCAACTACCTCGGCAACCCCGACAACGGTGCGATTTTCTCGGGTTACCTCGGGAGTTTCCTCGTCTGCTGCACCTTCCTCGCGATCACGATGTTGGTGTCGGCCTGCACCCGCGACCAGGTGGTCTGCCTCATTGTCTCGGTTTCCATCTGCGTGCTGATCCTGCTTTGCGGCTATGATCCGGTCACCCGCGAGCTTGCGAAGATCGTTTCGCCGGGCGTGTTGGAAGGCATCGTGGCCTTCGGCGTCTGGGATCACTTCAGCTCGCTCAACAGCGGCCTGTTCCGGTTGAAGGATTTCATCTGGTTCGGTTCGATCATCTTCGTCTGCCTGTTAGGCACCAGCGCCATCCTTTCTTCGAAGCGCGCCTGATCGATATTCAATCCCACTTCTAACTTCCACAACTTCATGACCCTGAAAACCAACCATCCGGTCGTTCGCGCAGCCTTCGGTGTTGCTGCGCTCGTTGCCATCGCCCTGCTCGCGAACTGGCTCGTTGCCTTGACTCCGCTCGGCAATCGCGGCGCGGACTTCACTGAAAACAAAGTCCACACCGTATCCAGCGGCACCCGTGCCATTCTGACCGAACTCGATACACCCGTTGTCATCCGCTACTACGCCTCGCGCAGTACCGACTACATGCCCGAGGAGTTGAAGCTCCACATGCGCCGGGTCGATGACTTGCTCAAGGAGTACACCTCTCTCGCCAAAGGCAAACTGCGCGTCGACAACCTCGATCCGCAGCCCGACACCGATGCCGAGGACTCCGCCAATCTCGATGGCATCAATGGCCAGCGCATGAATGACCAGAACCTCTACTTCGGTCTCGCGATTTCCTGCCTCGACCGGACCAGCGTGATTCCCTTCATCGATCCGCGCGAGGAGACGATGTTAGAGTATAAAGTTTCCAAGGCGATCGCCGAGGTCACCACACCGACCAAACCGAAAATCGGCGTCATGTCCGCGCTCGATCTGAAGGGCGCACCTGCGATGATGCCCGGCCAGCAGCCGACACCGGGCTGGGTGATCTATCAGCAACTCAAACAGTCCTACGACGTTGTCGACGTCTCGATGGATTCGGCGACGATCGATCCCAAGGAGATCAAGGTCCTGCTGATGTTCCATCCCGCTGGCATCACCCCCGCTGCTGAATTCGCAGTGGATCAATACCTGCTCGGTGGCGGCACCGTCGTCGCCTGTCTCGATCCGTTCTCGGTGGCGGCCAAGATGTCCGGCGGCGGCAACCCGATGATGGGTCAGCAAGAAAGCCCCACCACTTCGACCCTGCCGACGCTGCTTTCAGCATGGGGCGTGACCTTCGAATCGAGCCAAGTTCTGGCTGACCCACCGCTGGCCACCAAACTCGGTGGCGACCGCGTCGGACTCGCCGTGCTCACGCTGGGCAAGGACTCGATGCCGCAAAAGGACAACGTCATCACCAAGGATCTCGGCTCGGTGACGCTGTTCCTGCCCGGTGCTTTCACCGTCACTGGCAGTGCGGGGATCACGGCGAATACACTGATCAAATCTACCACCCACGCGGGTTTTGTCGATGCACTCAAAGCCTCGCAGCTCGATCCATCACTCGGCCGCAAACTGAAGTCGAACGGCACCGCTTATGATCTTGTCACCCACTTGAACGGCACTTTCAAAACCGCTTTCCCAGACGGCAAACCGAAAGCCGAGTCTGACAAAAAGCCGGATGACAAGGACGCCGCTAAGGTAACCTACCTCAAGGAAGCCACCGCCCCTGGCAATGTGTTCCTGATCGGCGATGTCGATGCGTTTTATGACCGCTTTGCCTATAACGTGCAAAGCTTCGGCGGCACCCAAATGGCCACGCCTTCGAACGGCAACGCGACCCTGCTCTTCAACCTGCTCGACCAAGCGACCGGCTCGAAACACCTCATCGGTTCCCGTTCGCGCTCCGCCATCAGCCGCCCATTCACGGTGGTGCAAAAGATGGAGTCCGACTTCAACCAAACGGTCGGCGTCAAAATCGAGGAGTTCCAAGCCAAACAAAAAGCGGCCCAACAGAAACTCAGCGAGCTCCAAGCCCAGAAGTCCCGCGGTTCCGAGCTCTACTTATCACCGGCACAGGAAGCCGAAATCAAGAAACTGCGCCAGGAACAGGTCGAGTACGCCAAGCTGGTCCGCGAACAGGAAAAGGAACTTCGCCGCCAGAAGGATAAACTCGCCGCAAAAATCACCCTGCTCAACGTCGCCGCGGTGCCAACATTGGTCGTGCTGTTAGGGCTCGCCCTCTACATCAAACGCCGCTCCGCCACCCGCGCCCGGTAAATCATCCAACTTTTCCCACTCACCCATTTTTATATGAACAAACGCCAAGTCATCATCCTCTGGGTCATTGCCATCGCTCTCGGTGCCGCCGTGACTGCCGTGAAACTTAGCCAAAACCAATCGACCCACAGCGCCACCAAACGCAGCCCGGGCCAAATGCTGTTCGAATCGTTCCCCGCCACCGAGGCGAATAGCATCGAAATCCAGGGAGCCAACAGCACTGTGACGCTCGTCCGCAAGGACGGCAAATGGGTCGTCAGTCAGCGCGACAGCTATGCGGCGAACAGCACCTTCGTCAACGACTTCATCCGCACGCTCGGCGATCTCAAAGTCACCCAAAGCTTGGAAGCAGGCCCTTCGTTCGCGCCGCGTTTTGGAATGGACGATGCTGCGACCAAGCCTGAAAGCCACGGCCTCACCGCCACTTTCAAGGATGCCAGCGGCAAGGAAATCGCCAAGGTCACGCTCGGCAAAACCATCGAAGGCAGTGCGTCTCCATCGCCAATGGGCGGCAGTGGTTCCGTCGGCCGCTACGTCCGCAACCACGCCGATACTTCCGGCTTCTATGCGGTCAGTGAAATGTTCCCATCCGTTAGTGCCGAGGCCAAGCGCTGGCTCAACGATGCCTTCATCAGCCCGGAGAAAATCAAATCCATCACCGGTAGTCTAATCGGCAAGCCCGACTCCACTTGGAAGCTCAGCCGCGAAACGGAAGAGGCCGAGTTCAAACTCGACGGCGCAGCCGCTGCTGAAGTGCTCGACACCACCGTGGCCAGCAGCTTCAAGAGCCTGTTCGCTTACGCCCGTTTCGACGACGTCGTGCCGACGGCTCAAGTCGCGGAGCGCACCGCGGCCGATGGCAAACGCAGCGCGGTCATCGAGACTTTCGAGGGATTCACCTACACCGTGAAAATCTCGCCTGCCAAGCCTGACACTGCAGCCGCTTCATCCGAGGAGCCCGCGGCCAAGGACAACTATTTGTTGAGCGTGGAAGTCAGCGCGGAGATCCCCAAAGAGCGCAAAAAAGTTGAAGGCGAAAAGCCTGAGGACGCCAAGACGCAGGATGCCGCTTTCGCCGATCGTCAAAAGGCGCTCACCGAAAAACTCGCCAAGGAAAAGGCCTTCGCCGGAATCACCTACGAAGTTGCCAAAACCCTCGTCGAGCCGCTGCTCAAGGACCGCGCCGCACTCATCGCCAAGCCTGCCGCGCCAAGCGACAAAGCGCCGAATTCCGGCGGAGTCCAAAAACTTCCCGGCGGCATGATCGCCCGCCCACCGATGACGGCCACCACGCCACCGGTCTCTGTGCCTCCATCCGAACAGGAGCAGAAGTAAGATCAGCCGAAAGCGACGCGAAGCTCCTCCGCGATGATGGAGGAAGCTTCGGCGACGGTGATGTCGCGGCCCGCTTCGTTCGTGAGGCAACTCATGGAAACGCCGTCGAGCCCGCAGGGGGTGATCGCGAAAAACGGCGGCAGGCTTTCTTTCGTCACGTTGATGGCAAAGCCGTGCATGGAAATCCACTTGCGCACGCCGACACCGATCGATGCGAGTTTGCGGTTTTCTACCCAGACCCCAGTCAGCCCCTCGCGGCGACCCGCGTTCACCCCAAGTCGGGCGCAGGCGCGGATGAGCGCGTCTTCGAGTTTCCGCAGGTGCTCATGCAGGTCCTTGCCACGCGGGGTGAGGTTGAGAATCGGATAACCGACAAGTTGGCCCGGGCCGTGGTAGGTCGCTTGGCCGCCGCGGTTGATTTCGTGAACGGGGTAGGGGAGCGAAGCCGGATTGCGCAGGGACGACTGGTCGCGCAGGCGGCCGATGGTGTAAACGGGCTCGTGCTCTAGCAGGTAGATTGTGTCGAGGCCGCTGCCCGCGAGGATGGCCTCGACGTGCTGGTCCTGTAGGCGGAGACCCGCTTCGTAGTCGATAGGGTCGGAAAGGTGGTGGATTTCTAACATGCTGAGTTTGGAGATCGAACCACAAGGAACACAGAGATCACAAAGGTTTTTCAGGCTCTGTCTCTGTGGTCCTTGAGTTCTTTGTGGTTGAATGATTCAGACCAGTCGGCGTTCGAGGAGTTTTGCCTTAAGCGGATCGGAAGCTTGGAGGTGGGCCATGCCGATGGCCAGCGCATCCGCCGCATCCGCAGGTGGGGTTTCGGCGAGGCCGAGAATGGCGCGGACCATGAAGGCGACTTGTTTTTTGTCGGCGTTGCCGTTGCCGACGACCGCCATCTTGACCTTTTTCGGCGAGTATTCATAGACGCGCAGACCGTGGTCGGCCGCGGCGATGAGCGCTGCGGCGCGGGCCGCTCCCATGGAAATGGCGGTCTGGTGGGACTGGACGTAGATGATGCCCTCGACCGCCACTTCGTCGGGCTGGAACTTCTGGATGACGTTGACCAGATGCGTGCGGATGGCGGAAAGCGCGCCGGACTGCGGGACTTTCGCCGGAATTGAAATCACGTCGTAGGCGAGCACCGTCGGCTTGCGCGGGTCGCCTTCGAGCACGGCATAGCCGGTGTTGCGAACGGCGGGATCGATGGAGAGGACGCGCATGGAGCTTCAGAAGGTAACGATCGGAGTCTCACCTACCGCAAGGGTTTTCTGAGCTGCCTCGAAAGTTAGAAGATGAACGGTTCCCATCGTCATTGGCTTGCAGATGGGGGAATCTGTCATAGTGCGCCAGAGGATTCCAGGGTTTCCCAGCTTCGCGGGATGGGTCGCGAGTGTTTTTGGACATGCAATCTGCAAATGAGAAAGGGGAAAACGTGATTCTCTCTTTCCAGCTATCGAATATGGAGGAATCCAAGGGCTTGGGGATGCAGCCAAGGCCAAAAACGCTCAATCCCATCCACCGCCAATTCCCCTCTGCCTGTGGCTCTCTGCTTTCTGTGTTGAAGCTTAAGATGGGGCTCACACGAAGTCGCGGAAGCAAGACGGGGGAGGGGGTGGGATATTATGGTCGGCCCCCGCGATGTCGAGGTCATCTCAGATCAGTTCGCGCAAGGCGCAAAGTTTGAAAAGGGTGAGCGTTAACCCAGTCGGCACGTTGACAAACACTGCTGGGTCACAACAATGATGCCCATGAATCATTGTTTGCGGGCCATTACTCAAGCCGCTCAGCTGCTGGCGGTGCTTGTTTTCTTGTCTGGATTCGGGTTGCCGCTCTGTGCTGCTGCGGATGTTGAGGTGCCGGTGGTCGATCAAACGACCGCGGGTCCGCCGGTGACGCTGACGGATCGCGCCGGTGAGTGGACACTCGACAATGGCATCGTGCGCGTGATGATCGACAAGAAGAAGTGCGGCATTACTTCGATGCGCTACAAGGGCCAGGAGGTGATGGGCCCCGGTGGCAGGTGGTCGCATACGCCCTACGATCTGGTGAAAGCCACGGTGACGATTGATCCGAAACCGATCGGTGGATCGGGAGCGGAGGTTTCGATCAAAGGCAAAGCCGACAAGATGGACGTCGAGATCCGCTACGCCCTCGTGCGCGGAGCGAGTGGCATTTACACCTACTCGATTTACACACACCCAGCGAGATATCCAACGACAGGATTCGGTGAAAGCCGCTTCCTCGTTCAGCTGACGCCGCGCTTCGATTGGCTTTCGGTGGATGCGGATCGCAACATGCCTATGGTCAAGGGCGAAGACCTCGGTACAGGCGTGGTGATTCACGCCAAAGAGCAGCGCATTCTCAGCAGCGGCCTTTATAAAAACTCCGTCGAACACAAATACAGCTACTGCGCTCGGATGTATGAACTCCCGGCCTACGGTTGGTCGAGCATCGACGACCACTTGGGCGTTTGGTTCATCAATCCTTCCAACGAGTACCTCGGGGGCGGGCCGACGCGGCTCGATCTGGTTTGCCACATGGGGGCGACGATCCTCGATTACTGGACGTCCGGTCACTACGGCGGCGGTGCGGGGTGCAATATCGCTGCCGGGCAGGAGTGGAACAAGGTAGTGGGACCGATTTTCGTGTATTGCAACTCGCTGAAGTCGGCCCAGACCGCGACGGCGGCAGACCTCAATACCTTTAAAGCCACAGAGGGCAATCCAACCATTCCTGCCGCCTGGACCGCAAACGCAAACGCCTTGTTCCAAGACGCACTCGCGCAGGCCAAGGTCACCCAGGCGAAGTGGCCCTTTCCATGGGTGCGCGGCGTGGATTATCCGCAAGCGGCCCAGCGTGGCACCGTCACCGGCCAGCTCGTGCTGAATGATCCGCAGGCGGCCTCAACCAGCCTGCCGCACCTTAGGATCGGCCTTACGCACCCCGACTTCCACGGCCCGGATTCGGATTTTGTGAAGAGGTCTGGCAACGGCACCAAGGTGACGTGGGAGCACGATGCGGTTTATTACCAGTTCTGGACCGTCGGCAGCGAGGACGGGAAATTCACTATCCCCAATGTCCGCCCCGGCATCTACACCCTGCACGCCTTCGCCGATAACGTGCTGGGTGAATACGCGAAGCTGAATATCACCGTGGGCGCCGGCCAGTCGCTGGACTTGGGTAAACTCGAGTGGAAGCCTGAACGCTATGGCCAGCAAATCTGGGAAATCGGCTACCCCGACCGCACCGGTTGCAAGTTCTTCAAAGGCGACGGCGCGAATTACTGGCGCTGGGGTTGGGGGCTGCGTTACTCGCTGCTCTTCCCGAATGACATCACCTACACCGTCGGTAAAAGCGATTACCGCAAAGATTGGTTCTTTCAACAGGTGCCGCACAGCGAGACCAAGGTGTGGGTGAATCCCGAGGCCAAAGATCCCGCCAATCAGCCCTTCGGCTGGGTCAAGGCGGAGTCCTTGGCGCGGTATCCTCAATCCAATGAAAGAGGCCCTTGGCAGGTCTACGGCCAAGGCCGCGCGACCACCTGGAAGATCAAATTCACCATGCCAAAAGACGGGCTGGGCCTTGCCAGCCTGCGCGTCGCCTTGGCCGGGGCCGATGGTGGCGGTGGTCTCGGCGTCGCAGTCAATGGCCGGGCCGTCGGCATCATCCATACGGTCAGTACCAATGCCCTCCGCTACAACACGGCGATGGGCATCTGGCGGCAATACAACCAGCCCTTTGACGCCACGCTGCTGAAAGCTGGGGAAAACGAAATTCAGCTAAATGTCCCGGCGGGCGATCTGACCTCTGGCGTGGTTTACGATTACTTGCGTCTTGAGGTTGACGAAGGTGGCAGGCCCGGCGTGAGATCCCAGTAGCCATTATCCGCCATGCCACTCTATTCTCCGAGACGCCGTTTTGCTAACACCCGCCCATTGGCTGCTGTCATTGCCGTGGGATGGCTGTGGCTGGCCGTGCCGTTTGCCAGCGCTGCGCCGGTGCATCTCTTCGATGAACCGCCGGTGCAAATCACCACGGTGGCACCGGGCGTGGTTCTTGTTGATTTTGGCCGCGTCGCGTTTGGCAATCTGCAACTCATTCCATCAGTGAATGCCGCCGATCAAACGGTCACCGTTCATTTTGGCGAGGCTTTTGCGGGCGAGCGGATCGATCGCAAACCGCCCGGCAGTGTTCGTTACGCAAAGGCCGCGGCTGTGCTGAAGGGTCGCCAGCCGCTCGTCGTTGCGCCGACGCCAGATGCACGCAATACCGAACAACCCAAAGCCGTGCTCACCCCGCCGGAGTTTGGTGTCGTGCTGCCGTTCCGCTGGGTGGAAATCGAGGGTTGGCCGGGTGATTTGCGTCCGGAGAATATCAAACGGCGTGCTTCCTTCGCCAGCAGTTGGGATGACGATGCGGCGGCGTTTCATTCATCGGATGAATGCCTCAACCGGATCTGGGAACTCTGCCGCTATTCGATCAAGGCCACGACTTTTGCTGGAATCTACGTGGATGGCGACCGCGAGCGGATCGCCTACGAGGGGGATGCCTATCTGAACCAGATCAGCCAGTACTACACGGATGGCGATGTGCAGATGGCGCGCGATTCGTTCGACCGGCTGATGAAGTACCCCACCTGGCCGACCGAGTGGGCCGCGCACATGATCTTCATGGCGCACGCCGACTGGATGCGGACCGGCGACACCCGCTGGCTCGCTGCACGCTACGCCGCGTTGAAAACGAAACTCCATCTCGGAAACGCCCGTGCCGACGGGCTGATCGTCAGCTCGGAAAAAACCCTGAAGAACGATCTCGTCGACTGGCCTACGGGCGAGCGCGATGGCTTTGACTTCAAGCCGGTGAACACCGTGATGAATGCCTTTCACCTGCGCTCGCTCGGCTACATGTCCGACCTTGCTCGGGCCTTGAAGAAAGATGCGGACGCGGCCGACTACTCCGCCCGCGAAGTCGCTGCCCGCGCCGCGTTCCAGCAATGCCTCTTCGATCCCGCCCGCGGCCTCTACCGCGACGGCGAGGGGAGCGACCACGTTTCCCTCCACGCCAATCTTTTCCCCCTCGCTTTCGGCCTCGTGCCCCCGGAAAATCGGGCGAAGCTGGCGCAATGGTTGGGCGACCGCGGCATGGCCTGCTCCGTTTACGCCGCGCAATACCTGCTCGAAGGTCTCTTTGAAAATGACGGCGCTGGAAAAGCTCTCGCCTTAATGATGGCACCCAATGATCGCAGTTGGAAACACATGCTCGACAGCGGCACGACCATCACCTGGGAAGCTTGGGACCAAAGTTACAAAAAGAATCAGGATTGGAACCACGCCTGGGGTGCCGCGCCCGCCAATCTGCTGCCGCGGTTTGTTCTCGGCGTCCAAGCGCTTGCGCCCGGTTGGAATCGCGCAAGCATCCGCCCTAATCCCGGCACGCTGAAAAATGCCGATGGTAAAGTTCCTACGCCGCGTGGTCCCGTTTTCGTCCGCTGGGAAAGTGGCGGTACCTTCAAACTATCACTCGCCCTGCCGCCGGGCATGAGTGCGCAGGTCCAGCTCCCGGCGGACAAGAATTCAAGCCGTGTATTCCTCGGCGGCAAGCCCGTCGCCGCGCATCGCAACGGGCAGTGGTGGATTCTCGACAAAGAGGTCACGGGCACAGTGGTGATCGAGGCGAGGTAGCTGATCGCTACCCGAAGATCGAAGTGATAGAATCGGGCTCGTTAGAAGTCGCGAAAGTACGGGGGACGTGGGATATTATTGTCGAAATGGGCTGCGACGCCGTCGGGACGATGGCAGTGATTCGGTTTTACGTTAATGAAAGTCGTTGCAATCTCAACCGAAGTCGTTTCACCGTCTAGACGCTGGAGCGCAAACCAGCGGATGGTGACTGGGACGTCCGGGTTTTTGAGGATTGTAGCCCACGGCGACGTCTTTTTGGGAGCCGCATCGCGTGCAGACCGTGGAGTCCCAGTCTGAGATACAATGGTTGGGTATAGCCTGATAGATTGCACGTTCGGCACCCTCCATCCATTGACGGGCTTGATTCACTTCCAGCGGCGCGCACAAGCGCCTGAACGCATCCTCGCCGCGAAGCCGTCCTTTGAGAAGGCCGAGTATTTTGGCGATGGCGCGGTCATCCTGTAGCCGACGCATGTGAGCAAAGCGTTTGCCACCCGCTAGGCTGTTGAGAGCAAACGCATTGAAAATGACTTCAACGGGGGTGGTGTTGGGACTTGTGCGGGGCAACGGATAATCCTCCGCGAGTTTGTTCAAGATCCCCGTCTTACTCAGGAAGTGATCCCACGCCACAAGACCACCGTAGGCAGTCAACGCTTCGTCAGTTCCTCTAAGGTGAAATTTACCGCCAGAAGGAAAAAATTCAAAATTAAAGGGCTCTTCACCCAGTGGGTGAACGTCGTGGGATGGTGAAAGTGCGCTCAAACGCTTTGCCTATCATCCAAAAAGCACCACCGCACCACTTCCAACTGCGGATTATGGATTCAAAGGAGGTGATCTCTTGGCTCACAAACGGGGTTTCGTTATTTTAATTCTTCTCCCCTTGTTAGGTTTAGGCCCAAAGGACGAACGCGCTGGCAAAGAGTGTTTGAATTAGCGCGCCATCATGCATGAGAAAACGTTCCGTGTAAATCTAGAACTCAGCTCGCGTCGAATTCGTAGCGCAGGGCGGACAGGCAGAACAGCGTGGCGGTCTCGACCCGCAGGACGATGCTGCCCAAGGTGATGGGAATGAAGCCGGCAGCCAGCGCAGCGTTCGTTTCCTCTGCGGAGAAATCGCCTTCGGGGCCGATGAGCAAGGTCGCCTGTGTGGTGGCGGGATGCTCCCTCAAGACGGTCCGCAACGGCTGGGCGCCGGGCGCAAGGGATGCGATGAGTTTTAGGCCCGAGGCGACGGATTGGGTGCAGATCCAGCGATCAAATGCCACCGGTTCCGCGATGGCGGGCAAGGTGTCTTGGCCGCATTGTTTGCAGGCTTCCAAGGCGTTGCGCCGCCACTTCTCGGATTTGCCATCGCCCGGTTGGACGACGGTGTAGCGGGTGACGAGCGGCTGGATCGCGGCGATGCCGAGCTCGACCGACTTCTGGACGATGAGATCCATGTTTTTACCCTTGGGGATCGCCTGCGCCAAGGTGATGGCGGGTAACGGGGGCCGCGACGGCAGGATTTCGCCAAGGGCCAGTGGCACCCGGTCGCGCGAAACGCTTAGCACTTCCGCCGACGCGCGGCGACCGAGACCATCGAACACGACAATCGACTCGCCGGGCTTGATGCGGAGGACCTGGGAAAGATGGCGCGCTTCGTCTCCCGCCAGAGCGGGGGCTGAATTCCATTCGGCGGGCGGTAGGTAGAAGCGGGCCATCTTGAGGGCGCACTTGGCACCGTTTTTTTCGGATGAAGAAACGACAGGAGTGTCGTTACTCCTTAGAGATCAAAAAAGCGCTTTGCTTTTTCGAAGAATCCTTCCTGCATCGGGGAGTTGTGATCGCCGATGGATTCGGAAAACTCGCGGAGTTTATCTTGTTGTTCGCTGCTGAGTTTGGTCGGGACTTCGACTTGCACGGTGACATTGAGATCGCCGCGGCGGCCATTGGAAAGCGTGGGCATGCCCTTTTCGCGGAGGCGGAAAACGGTGCCGCCTTGGGTGCCAGCCGGGATCCGGATCGAAGACTGGCCGTCGAGCGACGGGACCTTGAGTTCTCCGCCAAGCGCTGCCACCGAGAACGGCAGAGGGACAGTGCAGAACAGGTCGGCGTCGTCGCGTTCGAAAACGTCGTGATCGCGGACGTGGAGGAAAACGTAGAGATCGCCCGCAGAGCCACCTCGTACGCCGGCATCGCCGTTACCGGACGAACGCAGACGCGTGCCGGTATCGACGCCCGCCGGGATGCGGAGCTTGATGCGGCTGTCGCGTTGGATGCGGCCATCGCCTTTGCAGCTGGGGCACGGGTCGGAAACCGTTTCGCCCGCACCGCGGCATTCCGGACACGGTGTCTGCTGGATGAAGATGCCTGCTTGGCGCGCCACCACGCCGCGGCCACCACAGGTGGTACAGGGGCGAACACCGCCGGAGCCCTTGGATCCCTTGGCACCGCAAGGTTCGCAGGGCACAAAGCGTTCGATTTCGAGCTCCTTCTCGACGCCGCGCGCGGCCTCTTCTAATGAGATTTCGAGATCGTAGCGCAGGTCGCTGCCGCGTTGTTTTCCAGAGCCTTTGCGCGACGCTCCGCCGCCGAAGAACTCTTCGAAACCACCACCAAAAGAACCGCCAAAAACTTGGGAGAACAGATCCATCGGATCGTGGAAACCGCCGCCGCTCGGGCGTCCACCGCCATTGCCACCACCGTTAAACGCAGCGTGGCCATAGCGATCGTAGGCCGCACGCTTGTCAGGATCGCTGAGTGCTTCGTAGGCCTCCCCGAGCTCCTTGAACTTGTCCTCCGCGGTGTGATCGCCCGGGTTTTTGTCCGGGTGGAATTTCACCGCGAGCTTGCGGTAAGATTTTTTGATCACATCGCCGGTGGCGTCGCGTGAGACTTCAAGAATTTCGTAATAATCGCGTTTCTCAGACATGGATGTTTTAAGCTTCGATGGCTTCTGCAGATGATGGCGCCTTGGAAACGACCACACTGGCGGGGCGGATCAGGCGGTCGCGTAAGCGGAAACCGCGGCGGGTGACGCGCAGGATGCGGCCTTCTTCGCCAGCACCGTCTTCCTCTTGGGCAACGGCATCGTGCAGGTTCGGGTCGAATTGACCGCTGGTTGGTATTTCCTCAACCCCTTGGGATGTAAGGAATTCATTGAGCTGGCGGCGCACCATGTCCATGCCGATGTAAATCATCGACGAGGTGTCCTGCGCGGCGGCCAGCATGCCCATTTCGAAGTTGTCGATCACCGGGATGAGCTCTTCCAACAGGCGCTGGTTGGCGTAGCGGATGGCGTCCTCGCGCTCGCGGGTGGTGCGCTTGCGGAGGTTTTCCATTTCGGCGGCTGTGCGCAGGGAGATTTCCTTCCATTTGGCGGCCTCGGCCTCGAGCTCTTCCCAAGGATCCAGCGGGGGGGCTGGTTCCGGGGTGGTTGTGGCATCGGTGGTGGGATCCACGGCGTCGGCAGTTGAGGGTGTTTCTAGCGGGGGGGTGGGGTCGTTGTCGGCGTGCATGATAGGGAGTTTTTAGCGGCGAATTCGCAAGCGTCAACACCTTGACGCATTCAACCCACTCTTAAACCCTAATTCCGCGGTCAAGTCACGTTCGGAGATTTGCTGCGGAGAAGGTTTCGCTTTGCCTTGCCGGGTGGGGAAGTGCACATTGGCGGCGCGTATGAAAATTTCCCTCTACACCGGCGGCTTTGTGCAGACAAACGGCTATTTGGTCGAAACTCCCGATGGCAACCTGCTCATCGATGCGCCGGAGGGAATCGCCGACTGGCTGTCGCAGCGCGGGGTGCGGGTGGACGATGTGCTGCTGACCCACCAGCATTACGACCATGTGATGGATGCGGCGCTGCTAAAAGCGCAAGGAGCGCGCCTGCATGCGTTTGAGGATTACACCGCGGAGCTGACCTTGGAAAAGCCCGCGCGGACCTGGGGGCTGCCGATTTCGGTGATGCCTTACCAGATTGACAGCCATTTGGTGATGACCGAGCCGTTGCGTATCGCGGGGCTGCTAATCGAGCTGGCTCACGTTCCGGGGCACTCGCCGGACAGCGTGACGTTTCATCTCGCGGAACACGGAGTGGTATTTTCCGGGGACACGCTGTTCGCCGGGTCGATCGGGCGGACGGATCTACCAGGCGGCAGCACGAAGCAGTTGCTCGGTGGCATCGCGCGCCATCTCATGACATTGCCGGAGGAAACCCGCGTGTTTCCGGGACACGGGCCATCGACGACCATTGGCGAGGAAGCTCTCAACAATCCCTATTTGGATTGATATTTACGAGTGGCCGGGGGAGTCGTCGGTCACGTTGACTACGGGTTGCGCGGTGGACGCGTGGCCCAGACTCGGCAGGACGCGGCGCACCAACCGTTTGAGGCCGGACTCTGCCGCGCCCGCTTCAGCCTCGCCTTGGCGGATGGCTTTTTCCCAGACGGGGGCAAAGCCCGGAGCTTGCTCGCGCATGGTGCGGATCGCGACTTCATAGACTTGGAGTAGCCGTTGTTCGGCGGCGCCGGGTTTGTGCTGGAGGGCGGTGATGTTGGTGCGCAGGACCTCGTTCTGGCGGCGCAGGGCTTCGAGCTCGGTTTGTAGGGATTCGTTGCCACTGGCACTGATTTTGAGGTGGGTGTTGAGGTGGCCTTGGAGGTTTTTCATTTCAGCCTCCACCCGCTTGAGCTCGCGGGCGACGTTGCGGCGGGCGGTGAAACCGGCTTTCCAGAGGAAGGCTGCGACCAGCAGCCCCAGCAGCAGGCCCCAAGTGAATGGATGTTTCAGTGCTTCGATGAGGAGTTCCATGGGGATTTTAGTGACGTTCGCTGGCATGGGCCAATGGCGCGAGAATGTGGGGAAGATGGCGCGATGTCGATATCAGATCCCCCGAGTCTTGGCGCGGCGCGGGTGGCCTCGCTTTTCTGCTTTCCAAGATTGAGTCGCGAGCCTTGGCCCGCTAGGGGTTCTCCATGCGGATTGATATTGTGACCTTGTTTCCTGAAGTGGCGCTGGCACCGTTGAGCGATTCGATCATCCAGCGGGCACGGGCGGCGGGGATCGTGGAGATCGCGGGGCATCAGTTGCGCGATTGGTCGGAGGACAAACACCGCCGGGTGGATGATTCGCTGTGCGGCGGCGGGCAGGGAATGCTGCTCAAGCCCGAGCCCTTATTCGCGGCCGTAGAGGCATTGCGCGGCCCCGGCACGCGGGTCATTCTCATGACGCCGCAGGGCCGCCCCTTGAAGCAGGCCGTGGCCCGGGAATTGGCCGCTGCGGAACACTTGCTGATCCTTTGCGGCCACTACGAAGGAGTGGATCACCGGGTGATCGAGGCGCTGGTGGACGAAGAAATTTCCATCGGCGACTACATTCTCACCAACGGCGCGCTGGCCGCGGCGGTGCTCTGCGATGCGGTGATCCGGCTCTTGCCGGGGGCTCTCGGCGACGAGCGATCGCCGGTGGACGAGTCATTTAGCGATCCGAACCTGCTGGAAGCACCCGCCTACACGCGGCCGATCGATTTCCGCGGGATGGCGGTGCCAGAGGTGCTCGTTTCCGGCCACCACGGAAAAATAACAGCGTGGAAGGAGGCGCAGGCGCTCGCCCGGACGCGGACCAACCGGCCGGATTTGCTGTGAATTTGCCAGGATTGGAAAAATTCGTTTGCTGATTCAAAATCCATGTCAGAATCGCTCGCGTAAACAAGGTGACGAACATGGCCAATCAAAATATCCAGAATGATGCTCCACGCGTCGAACCGGCGACGATTGAGGATTTGCCGGCTCTGACCGAGTTGGTGATGAATCTTTTCACCGGGTCGGGCGACTTCACGCCGGATCAAACCGTGCAAGAGCGCGGCTTGCAGTTGATCCTCGAACAGCCGAACCGGGGGCGGATCTTTGTGGTCCGCAACGATGACCAGATTTTCGGAATGGTGAACCTCTTGTTCACCATTTCCACGGCGCGCGGCGGCTTCGTCATTCTGATGGAAGACGTGGTGATCCACCCCGACCACCGCGGCCAGGGCTATGGCACGATGCTGGTGGACTACGTCGCGAAGTTCGCAAAAAACAAACAATTCAAGCGCATCACCCTCCTCACGGATCGGATCAGCGCGGAATCGCAGGAGTTTTTCAAAAAGCAGGGATTCGACTATTCGTCGATGATCCCCATGCGGCGGATCATCGACTGATATACTGCGGATAAGAACAGAGGTACCGCAGATAAAAAAAAGCGGCACAGCGAATCGTCATAGAGGCACAGCGGATCGTCATAGCGGCACAGCGGATCGTCATAGCGGCACAGCGGATCGTCATAGCGGCAGCGCGGATCGTCATAGCGGCACAGCGGATCGTCATAGCGGCACAGCGGATCGTCATAGCGGCAGCGCGGATCGTCATAGCGGCACAGCGGATCGTCATAGCGGCACAGCGGATCGTCATA
>CAJXYV010000008.1 GCA_913063525.1 uncultured Verrucomicrobiota bacterium | reverse complement strand
TAGGCCGTCGAGCGAATCGAAGAAGGTTTGGCGAAGTAGGGCGGCCTGACTCATGCGGGATGGTGCTGGGGTCTTGCTTATACCGATTCGAGAGCGACTGCTAGAGCATTCGCCAAGACCGCGATGATATGACTATTTCAGCTCATGGAACGCGCGCCACTCCACGTTATCGATTCCCACACCGAAGGCGAACCCACGCGGGTCGTCATCGCTGGCGGCCCGGATTTAGGCACGGGCCCACTGGCGGAACGGGCACAACGGCTGCGCGAAAACCACGACTGGCTGCGCAGCGCGGTATGCAATGAACCGCGTGGCCACGAGGCGATGGTGGGCGCCCTGCTGTGTGAACCTCACGCGGCGGATTGCTGCTGCGGGGTGATTTTTTTCAACAATGTTTCCACATTGAACATGTGCATCCACGGCAGCATCGGCCTAACGGTGACGCTGGCGCATCTGGGAAAAATCGGCCCAGGCACGCACCGCATCGACACGCCCGTGGGCGTGGTGGTGGCAGAACTGCGCGAGGATGGATCGGTGGAAATCGCGAATGTCCCGAGTTATCGAAAAGCCGCAGCGGTGGCCGTGGAAGTCCCTCACTGGGGCACGGTGCGCGGCGACATCGCATGGGGCGGCAATTGGTTTTTCCTCATCGACCAGCAAGGTCCTGCGGTGGATTTTGCCAATCTCGATGCGCTCACGGCATTTGCATGGGCAGTCCGCCAAGAGCTGGGCGCGCAAGGCATCACGGGCGATGGTGGGATGGAGATCGATCACATCGAGCTGTTTGGCCCACCTGCCAATCCCCATCTAGCAGACAGTCGCAACTTCGTGCTTTGCCCGGGAAAAGCCTACGATCGATCGCCGTGTGGCACAGGCACCAGCGCCAAGCTCGCATGTCTTGCCGCGGCAGGAAAACTTTTGCCCGGAGAAATCTGGCGTCAGGCGAGCATTCTCGATACTGTCTTCGAAGGTCGGATCGAGCTGCTGGCGGATGGCAAAATCATCCCCCGCGTCTCGGGCCGCGCTTGGGTGAATGGCCAAAGCACCTATCATTTCGACCCGACCGATCCATTCCGCGACGGCATCCCATCGCCCATTTCACACTAATACAACACGATCCTTATGAGCATCCAATGGAAGGGCGTTATGCCCGCGACCTTGACCCAATTTAATGCCGACCTCAGCATCGACCACGGTCTGATGGCGGAACACGGTAAATGGCTAATCGAACACGGCTGCACCGCCATCGTAGCCCATGGCTCGTTAGGTGAGGGCGCGACGCTTTCTTTTGATGAGAAGATCGCGCTGCAAAAAACCTACGTTGCCGCGCTGCCTGATACACCGATCATTCCAGGTGTCGCTGCGCTTTCGACTCGCGAAGCGGTAGACATCGCCAAGGCCGCCAAAGATAATGGCTGTCGCGGCCTGATGGTGCTGCCGCCCTATCTTTATGCCTCGGATTGGCGGGAAATGAAAGCGCACATGTCCGCAGTCATCAGCGCCACGGATCTGCCGTGCATCATTTATAACAATCCCGTCGCCTATAAAACCGACTTCACGCCAGCGCAGATCAAAGAGCTGGCAGATGAATTGCCCAACGTCGAATCGGTCAAAGAATCATCAACGGATGTGCGCCGCGTCGCAGGAATCCGCGAACTCTGTGGTGATCGCCTTGTACTAGGCGTGGGTGTGGACGATTGCGCGCTGGAAGGTGCGGCAATGGGAGCAAAATTCTGGATCACCGGTGTCGGCGGAGCATTCCCGCAGCACAATGTGAAACTATGGGAACTGGCGACAACGGGCCGCATCGAAGAAGCAATGCCGCTTTACCACTGGATGCTGCCGATGTTGCGGATGGATACCGTGGTGAAATTTGTGCAGTTGATCAAACTCCAGCAGAATCTCGCCAGCAGTGGCAAACTCGGCAACAATCGCGTCCGCCCACCACGCCTGGAACTGGTCGGCGCAGAACTCGATGCCGCCACCGCGATCATCGAACTCGCTCTCAAGACGGCACCTGCACTCTAACTTTAGTTCATTCCCATTCCGATGATTTCATCACTACACGGCAGCTCATTCATAGGTAATTCCCGTTCGGTTAGCACCGAGCCATGCGGCTATGCGGTGCAGCCGGGGACGGGTGCAATCTTGGAGCCTCGTTATCTGGCGGCGACTCCCGAAGAGGTCGAGAAAACCATGGCGCTCTCAGCCGCGGCGTTTCCGATTTACTCGAATCAATCGGGCAAAAATCGCGCGGAATTCCTGCGAGCCATCGCCCGTGAGATCGAAGGTGTGGTGGAAGATCTGGTCGAACGCGGATCGCTGGAAACGGCATTGCCCGAAGCACGCCTAAGAGGCGAAACGGGTCGCACTGTTGGTCAACTCCGCCTGTTTGCAGACCTGATTGAAGAAGGATCTTGGGTGGATGCGCGGATTGATCGTGCCCAGCCCGATCGTTTGCCGATCCCGAAGGTGGATCTGCGCTCGATGTTGCGGCCGCTGGGAACTGTGGCTGTTTTTTGCGCAAGCAATTTCCCGCTCGCCTATTCGGTGGCAGGCGGCGACACCGCGGCAGCACTGGCTGCGGGTTGTCCCGTGGTCGTCATCGCCCACGAATCTCATCCTGGCATGGCGGAAATCGTCGCTGCGGCAGTGATCCGCGCGGCAAACCTAACGGGGATGCCCGAGGGCGTGTTTTCGGTGCTTTACGGCGGTGGCCGCACGGTCGGCCAAGCGGTGGTGAAACACCGTGTGACGCAGGGGGTCGGCTTTACGGGCTCGCGCGCAGGTGGCACCGCGCTGATGGAGATCGCCGCTAACCGAGCCCAGCCAATCCCGGTTTATGCGGAGATGAGCTCGGTCAATCCGCTGGTGATTTTACCAGGTGCGTTAGAGCGCGGCGAAGAGGCGCTGGCCGACGCGTTTTTCGGCTCGCTCACGCTGGGAGTTGGCCAGTTTTGCACCAATCCCGGGCTGGTTTTTCTGCCCGCTGGAGTGGGCGGAAAGTTCCTCGAACGCCTCCAATCGCTGGTCGAAGCAGGCACACCCGGCATGATGCTGAATGCGGGAATCTGCCAAGCGTATGCCCACTCGACAGCGGCTGTCGCTGCGGCGGAAGGCGTGAAAACTTTGGCCCGTTGTTCGAACGCAGCAGGAGCAGGCCAAGGTGGGCCAGCCGCTTTCACCATCGGCATCGGCGATTTCCTGAAACAGCCGGCGCTGCAACACGAAATGTTCGGCCCTGCGACGCTGATCGTGCGCGGCACGCTTGCAGAAATCGAAGCGGCGATTCCCCAGTTGGAAGGACAACTCACCGCCAGCCTGCACGCCAGCGATGCCGAATTAGCCGCCCATGCGAGCCTCGTCTTTGCACTACAAAACCGCGTAGGACGTTTGATTTTCAACGGCTTTCCTACCGGCGTGGAGGTCTGCAACAGCATGGTCCACGGCGGCCCGTTCCCCGCGTCTTCCGATGGTCGCAGCACGTCCGTAGGCACGATGGCGATCTTCCGCTTCTGCCGCCCCGTCGCTTGGCAAAGTTTCCCCGACGCTGCCCTACCCGCCGAACTGCAAGAAGCCAACCCAATCGAGATCCGGCGGATGGAATGATACCATTTAGCGGATTGATCTAAACATCGCTTCAATTCCAGCCCTCCCAATCTTCCACGCGCGGGCCATTCCCGGCTTTCTCCCCGCATCGTCGCGGTCCAGACGTTGGTATCGAGGCGGTAAATCATTTGGAAAAGTCGGGCCAAGGTGCCACACGCCTAACTGGCTCCGCCAGAATTTACTATTTCCGTAGCTGCGCGGAAGAGTTAGCGTGCGCGAAGTGACGATGAACGCGGGAGACATGCTGGTGGCTGCGCCCGGGCGCTGGGACGAGGCGTGTTTTGCCGTGCCTGCGCTGCGGGCGCTCATCGCTTCGGGTCTGCGCACGGGGATTCTGTGTCCGTCAGCGCAGCGGGAATTTTGGGAAACCGTGGCAGGATTATGCGTGATCGATTTTCCAGCGCAGGCCAAAGCCAAGGCGGTGACGGCTCAAATCGCGGGCTCGTGGCAAGCGTCGCTGGCTTGGGAATCAGGCATGGTGGCGGAGGCATTTAAAATCGCAGCGATCCCACGGCGACTCGGCGCGGACGAACGGAAATTGAAAAAACTGCTAACACATCCGCTCGGCTTTTCCGCAGGACCGCTGGAGCATCGGGTCAGGTTCTATCTTGCGGCGGTCGAGGAATTGGGGGTCGACACGGCCCATGCTGATTTTTTCGCACCCGCAGTGCTGGGGGCCGAGCCGCTCGCCGGAGCGGTGTTGCTTTGCCCCGATTCCGACTTTGGCGCCAGCCACGAGTGGCCGATCGAACGCTGGGAGGAAATCGCCGGAAAAACAGTCCAACAAGGTCGCCGTGTCGTCGTCGCGGAACTGCCAAGTGGTCGCGGTTTGGGGAAAGTTCTCGCCGGACAACTGGGCGATGCGGCCGAGCTTCTTCCCATTCCTTCGTTGGATCGCGCCTTGCCGCTGTTGGCGGTCCATCGCTTGCTGGTTGCCGCAGACGGCTCGTTGCCGCATCTGGCTGCCCACGCGGGAGCGACTTGCGTCACCTTGTTTGGCCCGAATGATCCCGTCTGGAAGCGACCGCTCGGGCGCCGACACTCCGGGGTGAGTCGCCACGTCGAGTGCGCACCATGCCTGCTGGCGAAGTGCCCGCTGGACAGGCGCTGCCAGAACGAGCTCGAAACCGACCGTGTCTGGCGAGTCGTGCAGGAAAAATTAGCGACGATGGGCTAAGCCGATTCTTTTTCCCGTTGCTCGGGCAAGAGCAGCGCAAAAAACGCCGCAGGAATGAACAGATAGGATGCCGTCAGCAGCACCCCGGCAAAGTCGCCCTGCACCTTGTTGAAAATCCCGAAAAACACCACCCCGCCGGCGGAAAGAATGCGCCCGATGTTATAGCAAAACCCAGCCCCCGTGCTGCGCAGCAAGACCGGAAACAGCGGCGGCAGGCACATCGTGAAAAGCCCGAAGCAGCCCTGCATCACGCCGATGATCGCAAACAGCCCATAAGTCATTTCCAGACCATGGCTGCGCGAAAACGTGAACCACATCACGATGAAATATCCCACCAGCATCAGCGCGATGGCCTTGCCGTAGCCGATCCACTTCGCCAGCCCTCCTGCCGTGAAATTTCCCACCAGCGACCCCACCATGATCCACAGCAGCGCCATCACCGTAGCGTGATCTTTGCCCGCTTTCAGAACACCCACCTCGGGCAGGCTGCGGATGTAGCTCTGCTGCCAAAACATAAACGTCCAATGCGCTGTCAACGACACCGCACAGATCAGCATCACGCGCAGAGTGATGCTCCGCACGGCGGGCCCAAATAGCTCGGCGATGCGCGGTGCGGCCTGGCCTTTTCTCGCTTCGGTCCACTCCTCCGTCTCCGGCACCGCGCGGCGAATCCACAGCGTGATAAACGCAGGCAGCACACCGACGAGAAAAATCCATTGCGGCGGCTGACCTTTCAGCAACGCGCCCGCCAAGCAGGCCAGCAGCACCCCGCAGTTCACCGCGCTTTGCAGCGTCGCAGCAATCCATGGTCGCCACGACTTCGGCCACGTTTCCGAAAGCAGCGATGCTCCCACCGCCCACTCGCCGCCGATGCCCAGTGCCGCCAGAAACCGGAACGCCATCAAGTGCCACCACTCCGTCGCGAAAAACGACAGCCCCGTGAAACACGCGTAAGTCAGGATCGTCAGCACCAGCGCCCGGCTACGTCCCAGCAAATCCGCCACGCGCCCAAAAAAACCGCCACCCACCGCCCAGCCGACGAGAAAAGCCGCCTGAATGATCGACGCCTTTTTCCCCACCTCGGGATCCCCCTCGCCCGTCATCAGCAACTGCGCCACAAACGCCGTCGCCACCAACGTGTAAAGGTGCATGTCCAGCCCGTCGAACAACCACCCCAACCAAGCCGCCGCCCCCGACCTCACCTGTTCGGCAGACAAATCGCGAAGGTGGTGGACTTCTCGGGCGGGAAGAGGCTCAGTACTCATGGGTTGCCCTTCATTTAGCAGCCCCCACCTAACGGCAAAGCCTCAAATTTACGGATTGCCCGCCCCCCGACCTTCAAAAATCCTGCTGGAGCTTGTGAATGCGCTCTTCGGCGCTGTCTTCGCAGGGAGTCCCGGATTGATCCAGTCTGGTGCGCGGAGAAAGAGACCGCTTAAAAGCGGGACTGCGTGCATGTGAAGGATGGGGATTGCTAAAATTTGAGGAAAGCGTAGGTTGAAAACGTGAAGGTATTGGAAATTCCAGTTTCGGACGATTTGGATTTGGCGATCGGCGCATCGGGTGAAGAACTGACGCAGATGGCGCGGACGGTTTTTGCGGTGAGGCTGTTTGAGCTGGGTAAAATCACTTCGGGGCGGGCGGCTGAGCTTGCGGGAATGCCGCGGCGGCAATTTTTGCTGGAAACGGCGCAGCACGGAATCCCGTCAGTGGCTTGGGATGACGAGGAATTGGCTGCGGAAGGCGCGGCCTTGGAAACGCGGGTATGAAGGCCGAGGTGGTGTGCAATACCGGGCCGCTCATCGCCCTGTCGCTGCTTTCTTGCCAAGATATTCTCAGCAATCTTTATCGGGCAGTTATTCCGCAAGCGGTTTGCGACGAGTGGCGTAAGGGCGCGGATCTGAGACCGCGGAATTTGCCGAGGGGCTACGAGCGGGTGGCCAATCCTCATTTTGATCCGGCTTTGTTGCTTCAGCTGGATCGAGGTGAAGCATCGGTCATTCAAACGGCGCTCAATCGGGGGATTGGCACCGTGTTGATGGATGAAAGGAAAGGGCGCAAAATCGCACGGAGGATTTATGGGCTGCAAACGCTAGGGACTGCGGGTCTGCTGGTGGAGGCCAAGCGTGCGGGACTCATTGGCAACCTGGCACCGTTGTTTGAGGCGTTGGAAAAACAATCTTATTGGATCGCAAAACCGATTGTGGAATGGGCGTTGCAGATGGCGGGTGAGTGAATGGCGGAGAGGGATAGTAGAAATGAATAGGGGGAGAAGACCGCTTACCGCTTAAAAGCGGGACTCCGTGTGGAACTTGTCTGATGGCAATGGGTGCTTGAATCGCCAGCCCATCACGGATCGAGCAGCGCGCGGACGGTGGCGGCGTCGAGGCGATTCGAGATGTCCGCATCGGCGAGGATGCCAGCGGCGAGTTTGCCTTTTTCCTGCTGGAGCCTGTGGATGCGCTCTTCGACGGTGTCTTGGCAGAGCAGTTTGTGGACGAAGACGGGTTTGTCCTGGCCGATGCGATAGGCGCGGTCGGTCGCTTGGGCCTCGGCGGCGGGATTCCACCAGGGGTCGTAGTGAATCACGGTGTCAGCGGCGGTCAGGTTGAGGCCGGTGCCGCCTGCTTTCAGCGAAATGAGGAACAGCGGGGCTTTGCCGTTTTGGAAATCATCGACGAGTTTACCGCGGTCTTTGGAAGCGCCGGTGAGCTTGAGATAAGGGATTTTCTCCTTCACCAGATGCGCCTCGATGATCGAGAGCATGGTGGTGAACTGCGAAAACAGGAGAATCCGCCGCCCTTCTTCGATCAGCAGTGCGAGCAGTTCGGTGAGGAAATCGAGTTTGGCGGATTCCAGCACGTCGCGCTCGTAGTCCTCGGGCAAAAGGCGCGGGTGGCAGCAGATTTGGCGGAGCTTGAGCAGGGCGTCGAGAAAGACGATCTGCGATTGCTCGATCCCGCGGGCGGCGATGGCCTCGCGCACGCGTTTGTCCATGGTGGCGCGCACGGTTTCGTAGAGGTCTTTTTGGCCGGTGTTGAGCTCGATCAGGTGGACCAGCTCGGTTTTCGGCGGCAATTCCTTGGCCACTTGGTCCTTGGTGCGGCGCAGGATCAGCGGGGCGACGCGTTGTTTCAGCACCGCGTTGCGTTCGGCATCGCCGTTTTTTTCGATGGGCGTGCGGAAGCGCTGGTTGAAGGCGTCTTCGGTGCCGAGGAAACCGGGGACGAGGAAATTCATCAGGCTCCAGAGCTCACCGAGGTGGTTTTCGATCGGCGTGCCCGATAGGCAGAGGCGGTGGCGGGCATCCAGTTTGCAGGCGGCCTGCGCCACTTTCGAGCGCGGGTTTTTGATGTTCTGCGCCTCGTCGAGCACGACCAGGTGGAACGGCACGGCCGCCAGTTTGTCGATGTCGCGCTGGAGCAGGGCGAAGGAAGTCAGCACCACATCGGCGTGGGGGATCGAGCGAAAGTACTTTTTCCGCTCCGGCCCGTTGAGCACCAAGACCCGCAGATCGGGGGTGAACTTCATGGCCTCCGCCCGCCAGTTTGGCACGACCGAGGTGGGGGCGATGACCAGCACGGGCAGACCGCGTGACTGGCCCGATTGCTTTTCCGTGAGAATGTGAGCAAGCGTCTGCAGCGTTTTCCCCAAGCCCATGTCGTCGGCCAGAATCCCGTGCAGCCCGTGGCGGGCGAGGAACTGCATCCAGTGGAAGCCCGCGAGCTGGTAGTCCCGCAGCGTCGCCCGCAATCCACTGGCCGTCGGCACCGGGTCGATCCCTGAAAAGTCGTTCAGTTTCGCCGCCAACTCGGCCAACTGCGGCGGCGTGTCGATCCCCAACACGCCCAAACTCGCCAGCGCGGCGGCATCGAGTGCGTGCAGCCGCGCCTTGTCGGGGAATTTCGGGTCGATCAGCGCCGACAAGTGGTTGAGAATTTTCCGCACGCGGCCGATCGGCAATTTCAGCGCATCGCCATCGGGCAGCGGCGCGTAGATGTGGCCGTTGTCGGGGCGATCCAGTGTTTCTTCGAGGAAATCGTTTTCCAACAAACCCGCAAGGATTGGCAGTAGATCGTAGCGCTGCCCCGCCACATCGAAGCCCACGGAAAGACTGAACCAGCCGCCATCGCCGGGATCCAACGAGCTGTCCCACAACACCGGATCCGCCTCGTGCACTCGATGGCCGACGCTGTCCGCGATCGTGACAATCCAGCCCAGTCCCTCCAGCCGCGCGACCATTTCGCCGCGGAACTGGTGCCAAAACGCATCCGTCGCGATGCGGCTGGGATCGGGGAACCAGCGGTCCGGCGTCTTGCTGCGGTTCGCGTCGCGGGACTTCAGGTTGAGCATGAACTTCCATGCCGAGTTTGATTGCAGCGATGAAAGCCCCGTGTCGCGCAGTTGCTGGGTGGCGGCGTTTTCCGCGCCCGCCTCGTGTTGCAGGATCGCCGCTTGGCCGTCGGCCTGCGTGATCGAGCTGATCCAATCCGGCGCACTCGCCCGCAACGAGCTGCGGTGGTCGCCATAAACCACCGTCGCTTCCGCCGAGATCCAGAAATCCAGCTCAGGCTGGCCCAGCGACTTCAGCAGAAGATGCATCGCCCGGTCCAAGGGCTCGCGGGTGACGTGTAGCTCGAATCGCGGCTCAAACCGCAGCCGCGGCAAATCAGGCGGCGGGTCCTTCATCAATTCCTGCGCACTCGGCAGGGCCGCAGCAACCGCGCCTGCGATCCCGCGCCCTTGCAGACGCGACGGATCTCGCTCCTTCGCCGCCCGCAGCAGCAAGGCCGCCGCGTGATGACAAAAGCTGCCGACTTCGCAGGAACAAAACGTCTCAAACTCCCAAGTCTGCCCGGATTGCCAGAGGTTCACCTCCGTTTCGTCCTTCGCGACGTTGCCGACCAGACTCAGCGAGCCCGCCCCCTGCTCCTCGCTCCGCAGATCCTTGACTTTGCCGACGAGGGAACTCGCGGCGGCGAGAATCTCGTCGTCGAAGCGATCCTTCCAGCGGGAACTTCCGAGGAACGATGAAATGTCAGCAGTCTGCGGCAAAAGTGAGCGACCTCAGTCAATGGGATCCAGCGGCGGCAAAGTCGCGGCTTCCACCGTAGCGGTCTGCTGTTTGCGGAACTCCGTCAGCTTCGCCAGCAGGTCCGCGTCGTTGTTCGCCAGCATTGCCACCGCAAAAAGCGCCGCATTGATCGCACCCGCTTTACCGATCGCAAACGTCGCCGTCGGGATCCCCGCAGGCATTTGCACGATCGAAAGCAGCGAGTCGATCCCTTGCAGCGCCTTAGATTCCATCGGCACGCCCAAGACAGGCAGATCCGTGAGAGCAGCAGTCACCCCGCCTAGGTGAGCGGCCGCCCCGGCACCCGTGATGATGCATTTCAATCCCCGTTCGCGGGCACTGCCGGCATAAGCCATCAATTTACCCGGCGCACGGTGCGCGCTGATGACCTCCGCCTCCCAAGCGACCCCAAAGTCACGCAAAGTGCGAGCGGCGTGTTCCATCGTCGGCCAATCCGACGTGCTTCCCATGATAATTCCGACGACAGGTGTTGAAGACATGGCCATGGATCTAGCCCACCACCGCCAACCCGTCAATCCGCAGCCGCAAATTAGCGAATTTCGATCCGCCCCCCAAAACCCCAAAAATCCCCTCTTCCCTTCGCGCCTCTGCTCCTCTGCGCGAGCCCCTCTGAATTCAATCACCTCGCACGAAGCCGCCGCCAAGTTTTCCAAATTGGGAATCCAAAGCCACACCACCCAGCCGCGTCCAGAAACTCACATCACCCCACCCCGAGTCGTGAAATGAGTCAACCCGTCAGTCAACCAGCGACACCGCAGGCCGCACTTTCTCCACCAGCGCTAGGCGCTGGTGCGCCAACGCCCGGAAATCGCACTCCACCTGGATCCCGTGCCAAAATCCATCCGACTGCCCAAAAAACGCCCCCATCCGGATCGACATCACCGGCGTGATCGACCGCTTGCCCAGCACGATCTCATTCACCGCCCGGGGTGGCACCCCCATCGCCCGCGCCATCGCATTCTGCGAAATCCCCATCGGCCGCAGGTATTCCTCCAGCAAAATCTCCCCCGCATGGATCAAGCCCTTCACGACCGTAACGTACCACGTTATACCCCGCCGTCAATGGTAATCCAAGATCGCCACCTCCTGCGGCCCTGCCACCGTCCAGCGGAAGACAATCCGCCACTGGCCATTGATGCGGATCGAATGCCAGCCTGCCCATTTCCCCTTCAAGCCCTCCAGTCGGTTTCCCGGTGGCACCGCCAAATCCGCCAGCCCCCCCGCCTGGTTCAGCTGGATCAACTTCCGCAGCGCCACCCGCGCCACCGCCCCAAACCGCCGACTCGATTCCGTCCGAAACAACCGCTCCGTCTCCAGATTGCCAAAAGATTGGATCATCGTTCAAAAATAGGGGCGAGTCTTGGATCCAGATTCGACAAGCCATCGGGCCCGCGTAAAAAACACAAGCATCCACCCTAACCCATTCCCCCCACCCCCCTCAAGATCCATCGCCCCAAAAAAAACCAAAATCTAAACCCCTGAAAATCCGCCCCCCTCTTCCCTTCGCGCCTTCGCGCGAGCCCTCTGAATTCGATCACCTCGCACGAAGCCGCCAAGCCGCCAAGTTTTCCAGACCGGGAATCCAAAACACAGGACCCATCCACGCCCCGCCCTCCGAAACTCCTTCCACCGCGCCGCCCGAAAGGGTAGAGTTCCAAAATTGCAGGAACTGGTCGCAAATTGCGACCACCCCCGGCACCCCAAGTCATGGACCCCACCCCGCCCATCGCAGAGGTCATTATCACCCTCCGCCATCAAAAAGTCATCCTGGATGCCGATCTTGCCGCGATTTACCAAGTGCCGACGAAACGGCTCAACGAGCAAGTGAAACGCAACTCCGCCCGGTTTCCGACCGACTTTGTGTTCCAACTCAGCCAAGATGAAATGGTCGCCCTCCCGACTTCACGCTCGCAAACGATGCCCTTGAATTCGGAATCTCCGCGAAAGGCGGGCGATCCACCGAACCGGTCGCAAATTGCGACCGGTTCCCAGCGACACCGCGACCCACGCTTTCTCCCCTACGCCTTCACCGAGCACGGTGCCATCATGGCCGCCACCGTGTTAAACAGCCCCGCGGCCATCAAGATGAGCGTATTTGTCGTCCGCGCCTTCATCCTCCAGCGCGAGCTCATCCTCGCTCACGCCGATGCCCTCAAACGACTCGCCCAGATCGATGCCAGCCTGCTCCACCACGACGAGGCACTGCGCCTCATCTGGCGCGAACTGCAGCCCCTGCTAGCTCCGCCGCCCGTCGAGCCCAAACCCCAAATCGGCTTCCACCCGTAACCCACACCGCCCCACCGAAAATCCGAAAATCTCCTCTTCCCTTCGCGCCTTCGCGCCTTTGCGCGAGTCCCTCTGAATCAGATCACCTCGCACGAAGCCACCAAATCACCAAGTTTTCCAGCAAAGTGCCCTGTTACCGTCATGATTTCTTCTTTGCTGATCCAAGTGTTCGATCCTGTGGTCCATGACCGGAGTTCTTTTGATTGCGGGGTGCCGGAATTGAACGACTACTTGGCGAAGCGTGCCCGCAAGGAAATGTCGGCGGGGCTGGCGGTGTGCTGCGTGGCCAGTCTCGCCTCCCAGCCACAGCAGGTGTTAGGATTTTACACCCTGTCAGCGGCGGTGATTGTGCGTACCCTTTTGCCCGATTCACTGACCCGAAAGCTGCCACGGTATCGGGAGATGCCCGCCACTTTGTTGGGCCGACTGGCCGTAGCGAAGGTGGCGCAGCGGCAGGGATTGGGTGGACGCTTGTTAGTCAGCGCCATGAGCCGGGCGCTGCAGGCTAGCGAGCAGGTGGCATCTTGGGCGCTAGTCACCGATCCGAAGGATCAAACCGCCGTGGAGTTTTACCGGAAAATGGGCTTCTCCCCGCTGGATGATTCACGAATGTTCCTGCCGATGACGGAAATCAAAATGATCCTCAGCACTCGGTGACGGTTTGCCGATAGGCATCGACAGCACGGCTTATGGATGGCGTCGCCCCCACGAAAGGAGCTTGAACGGCTGCTACAAAGCGACGCGACTGCGCTTCGTCGAGCTGAATGACCGTTAGGGATGCGGCCTCATCGTCCCCGACTCCCCTCTCATCTTCAGGGCCAAGGCAGCCCACGCGCGGCGCACGTTTCGTTTCTGGGATCACCGAATTCACAATTCAATAGATGCCACAATGACAGCCAAAACGCAAGAGAGAGTTTCGGAGACCGGAAACCGGGAGAAACTCTGAAAATCTCCCCCTCTTCCCTTCGCGCCTTCGCGCCTTTGCGCGAGCCCCTCTGAATCAGATCACCTCGCACGAAGCCGCCAAGCCGCCAAGTTTTCAAGTCAGCGCAACCCAAACACAGGCCCCATCCACGCCCGGCCCTCCGAAAATCCGAAAATCCCTCCCCCCCCCTCTTCCTCCGCGACCTTTGCGACTTTTGCGACTTTTGCGGTGAAACCCGCTTCACCCCGTCCATCCATGAAGAGCTGCGAGCTGGCAGAAATCCTGTTTCCCGAGAAAAGTCCCTCCCAGGTGTCCCCGTCATGTGATTCCGCGAGGACTGACCCCTTCGAGAGGGAATTGGGGAAGCTATTTGTTAGCCAAAAGAGTTTTGGCCAGCAAGGAATAATGCGCCTCCGCTTTTTCGCAGTGGATAATATCGACAAACTTCAAATCGGATGGACTTTGGGCAACTTTGTCCTTTGGAACCGTGTTTTTGTTGTGACTGATGCAAATCACCGTGGATAAAGTATCCAGTTGAATCATGTCACTGGTAAAATTGTTAGTGAAATATTTCTCTTCCCCTTTGTAAGCCGAATCATCAAACCGATTCTTCAGAATATACTCTTTCCTGTATGCCATAGTCGCGCCAAGTGCGTGGCGGGGCCCGCCGTACGGGCCTAGGCGGCTTATTTTCGAATCAAATAGATTGTACATCATCAGCTGATTGGATCCCGCAAGCAGCTTCTTTGAAATAACCAGCCGATGCACGGCATGCGAAATTCTGGATGGGGGGTAATAGTCATCATCATCGAAGTGAATGAGGATATCCCCGCCTGCTTCGCTAGCGAGCAGGTTTCTTTTAGATCCTATCGATATCTTATCTTTTAATTGGATGTAGCGAATCATGGGTACGTCTTGTACCAAATCACTCAAATCTTCCTCTCCATCGTCAGCAATAATCCATTCGATCCTATTTTGGGGATAGGTCTGATTTTTCACCATTTCAATCAGCCAAGGAATAAAGATCCGCCTGTTCTGAGTGGGGGTAAGTATGCTGACAAGAGGGTGCATGGGCTTCAATCAGTGTTTGATTTGCTCCAAGGGTCTGCGCCTAAAGATGAAGCCACCGCACAAAAGCACCAGCAATCCAATCAAGGTTTGGAATGTGGATTTCGGCTCCGGGATCACCGTCAAGACTCCAGAATTCAAATTGGAACTTTTATTCTGACCATTTACCAGGACTGTAATATATGAACCGTGATCAAATAGGTTGTAAGACGGATCGTACAATTCTATCGAATTTGATGCCGTGAGGGATCCTGGTTCTATTTGACCCTGGAACAGGTTTGAACTCGCATCGATTGTAAAAAACAAGTTTAAACTGATGATATTGTTTCCAAATAGATCGAAGTTCTTTAGCAAGAGATCATCTTCGAAAAGAATGGGGACGATGCTTTGATCATTAAAATGAAAGGCGTTGCTGATACCATTACCGAATGGGCCAATCAAGCTGCCAGATGGATCAATGATGTTTCCGGATACATCGAAATTGGTATATGTATTCTCCTGAAAATAATTTGAAAGGACTCCATTAATGTCGATGTTCGAAAAAATCCCAGTGGATGCATCATGCGTAAATGTTCCGCCGAGTGTCGAGGAGTCGTCAAAAAATGCGGAGTTGATCTCATACACTACCGGTTTAGCAGATAGCGAAGCGAGTGTGTTTGCCGCTGTTAGCGTAAGCAGGCGTGTCTTTTTCATGGCGTGCGAGGAGGTTAATTATCTCCAACCGTCGGAAATTGAATAGCCCTGAACGAAACGGCAAGGATAATTATCAGCATGTGCAATCCTTGTAAGAACGTCCTGCGGGGGCGGCCCCAAATAACAGACCTTGAAGGGTTTTTACACTCCCCACCGGAAGGCCGCCTGCTTTCCGCTGCCCGTACCGTCATCCTACTGTCAATGAAGAGGCGTGAGCTGGCAGAAATCCTGTTTCCCGAGAAAAGTCCCTCCCAGGTGTCCCCGTCATGTGAATCCGCGAGGACTGACCCCTTCGACCTTTGACGATGGAGAGGATGCCGCGCGCTTCGCTCGAAAGGCTGGCCACTGCTTCGCCCGCTTGCCCAGCCATGACGACAGCTAATGCTTCCTTCGTCACGTCTGCCACTTTCCAGCGCGGCGCGGTATCGATTTGTTTTTGGATTTGGGTGCGTTCGGTCTCGGCCTGACGGTAATCGATCAACTGGATGCCGCGGAGTGCAGGGTCCATTTCACCCGCCGCCTTAGTGGCAAGTTTTTTGCAGCGTAACTCTGCCACGCATAGATCTGCCATCAATCCGGGTTTGGTGTGTTGGTTGAATTGATCGAGCGCGTCGGTCTCCATTTGTTCGAAGGGAAGAGCGGCGAGTTTATAGGCTTCGCCCTTGCCCGTTCCGGACTCTGCGATGGCGAGAATATAGAGATTCCCTCGGGTGGTTCTTTCTCCCCCCGTATTTACGGCCAGTCCTGCACCGATCGATGCGCTGACAAGTGCAATGACTGATGCTGCAGCGAGTGCTTCATTCTGGGCGGTGGTGACGCGGCCAATCTCGCGGGCCATATTACCTGCAGCATTCGGGAGACAGTGCAGCGGGAAGTTGGTGTTTATTTCGTTTCGGGTGGTCGGGTCAGTCATTAGTGTGGTGGTCATTTCGTTTGTCGTTTCGTTTGTCATGATCGGTGGTTTGAGATCGGAGATTTGGAGTGTCAGGGTAGGGTTCATAAGGCGAAGAGTTCGGTGGGGTTGAGGTGGTGGCGTTGGTCGGTGAGGTCGGTGTTTTCGGGTAGGGTGACGGTGTCGACATGGCAGCCGATTTGCCTCAGCAGCGCCTCCCAGTGGCTGGCCATGAGGCGGCCGGCGGCGTCGCCATCGGGGACGAGGCGGATGCGTCTGCCGCGGAGCAGTCCTTGGGCAGCGGGATCGAGTCGTTTGCAGGTGGCACCGAGCAGGGCGATGGGACACCAACGGTTTTTGCCACCGCTTTTGCGGTAGCGGATATAGAGATCCATGGCCGTGAGGAAATCGGTCGCCCCTTCGGTGATGAGCACGGCGGTTTCGGGCGGTGCATCTCGCAACAGGGCGGTGCCGGGCAGCCAGGCCTTATCCACGCCGGTCAGCGGAAATGCCTTGGAAGTGCCGAACAGCCCACCGTCGAGTCGGCGGATTTCTGCGGCGCGGTTTTCGCTGTCTTTGACCAGATAACAGGCGTGCTCGTCGACTTGGCAAAACTCCAATATCTCGGCTCGGATCAGGATCTCCCCGATTTCTTTGGCGATGCCGGTGCGCTCGGAAAACGCCTCCCACGAAGGCGCTAGGCCGCGCCCCATCGCTGCTGGCCAGATGATCACCTTGGGTGGTTGCGGCGCCTTCAGCGAGCTGCTAGAGGGCCTAGCGACGAAGCCAATGTTCTGCGGGATTTTACCTGCTAACCAATTCCTGACATCGTCATAATTGCCGTTGATGGCATGGCGGATAAACTCGATCACATCGCCGCCTTCGCCTGTGCTGTGATCCTCCCAACGTCTGCCATCGGCATAGATTGAAAAGCTAGGATTGCGATCCTCTCGAAACGGGCTTTTGCAGGATTTTTTCGGCACACCCTCCAATCCGAGCATCAGCCAGACATCGGCGATGGTGTACTTTTCCTTGGCCTCGCCAAAGTAGTCTTGCGGCGGGGTGGTAACGGTGCGAGCCGTGACGCCAAGAATGGCGGGGACTTCGCTTTTAGTGATTAGGGGTGGGTATTTGCTTGGCACAAAGCAAAAAAAACACATCCATCCTCATCAAATAAGGGCAGGTATCATTTCTTTTTGCCCCCCCTTTTTATCCCACGCTTTCCGTCCTCCAGCCATTCGATGCAAAGCGATTTCCTCAAGCGTCGCCATTCTTTTTCGTCAAAATTTTGAAATTGCTCGGGATATTGTTTGAGAGATTCAACTGACAACTCTTTTTTTGTAGGCCAATAGCCCTCTCTGAAGTAGAATCTAACTATTGACTCAAGACATGCCTCTTGCTTGTTGAATACAGGAGAGACAATGCTGAGATCTGCAATATTTCGAGAAATTGTGTTTTTGCCTTTGGATAATTCGAGTCTTATCAAATAACCCAGTTCTGTGCTGGCTTGATTTGAATTCAAAAAAGGGAAATCACGGAGTGAACCACCAACAAATAGTGACGCAATCGTGTGTTTTTTGCCGTATGGGTCGACACACTTCGTAATCAATCTTAGAGCAATTGATATCATCATTATCTGATCAGCCGTATCTCGAATATCCTTCATGTATTTCTTGCCAGACTCTGTCAAATTTCCATTTTTTTCGGCATCAAGTAGAACTACTAACTCTTTTTTCTGCTCTTCGCTCATGTCTGACTTGCTCAATGTAAGCCTGTTTAAAAAGGGATTACTCATGGAAAGAATAGGTGGGGATGTGAATGATGGGATGGGTGGATAGGATGTTCGGTTTTATCGGGGTTGGTGGGGGTGGCGACTTATTTTTTGGATTTTGTGGGGCGGTGGGTCGGATGGGATGGGATGATGATTGGATGGACGGTTGCATGGGCGGAACGGACGGTCGAATGGGGCGATGAGAGGTTTGCGCGAGCGGATGAGGGGGCTGGGATTTTTCCACGGGCGGCGGGGCGGCGGCGACTGGGAAATGGGGCTGGGCGGGTGGACGGATGACGGGGTGGAACGGGAAATGACTGATGTCGTGTCGACTGGGGGTGGCTTGACAAGTTGTTATTTTGGTACCATCTATTGGGTATAGGGTAACTATGAAATTGGGAAATCTGAAAGTGGAAATTTGAGAATCAATATAGCTGATAATAACAAACAAATAAAAAGGAAAATAAAAAATTATGACATTAACCAATAAATCGATGGCGGAGAGAATTAGATTGTTCAAGGCGGCGTGGAATGAGCAGGCTTCTACGGAGTCGTTTGCGGGGATGACGTATGCGCAGTTTGAGTCGGCGTGTGCGGATTGTTTGTCGCTGCGCGAGGAGATCTTGGTGTTGGACATCCAACGCGAAGGGAAGCGCACGGCGCGCGAGGTGGCAGATCTGGCGGCGCGCCATTTGTGCGATCTGGTCGTGAATGCGGTGCGCGGGACGCCGGGCCACGGCAAGGATAGTGCGCTGTACCGCGCACTGGGTTATGTGCGCCAGAGCGAGCGCAAGAGTGGCCTGACGCGTAAGACGGGCAGTACGCCGGTGGTGGTGGCTCTGGACGCGGCTGAGGGCGTCGCTTGATTCAGCTGACCAGGGCTGAGGAATCAGGGGAATGCGCCGTGTAGGCGCGGGCTCGGATAACAACAAACTAACCACCGGTCTCGCATGGGGCTGGTGGTTTTTTCGTGTCTGGGAGGGGGGCGGATGGGGAGCTAACGATGATTTTCAGGGGAGGATGCTGGGGGCGATGTCTGGTGCGGCGGCGAGTAGGCTGGGGTAGTGGGGCTGCCAGCCGCTGTGGCGGAGTTTTTGGTTGGAGACTTGTTTGTGGGTCCAGCCCCGTTTGCGGAGGAGGTCGCGCGGGCCACGGGGCGGGAGGGGCAGGGCGAAGAGCTGGCAGAGCTGGGTGTAGCAGGCGAGCTGGGTGAGGGGGGTGGAGTCGCTGACGTTGTAGATCTGGCCGCTGGGGAGTGGGCGCTGGGTGGCGAGGTGGAGGATGGCGCGCGCGGCATCGTCGCGGTGAATTTGGTTGAGGATGCGGTGGCCGTCTTCTTCGATGCTGGCGGTGGCGGTGAAGAGTTTGCGGAGGATGGCGCTGCGGCCAGGACCGTATATGCCGGAGAGGCGGGTGACGATGCCGCCTGCAGCGAGGGTGAGTTGCTCTGCCTGGAGGAGGAGGCGGCCGGTGGCTTGGTCCGGGGTGGTGGGGCTGGTCTCGGTGACGGTGGAGCCGTCTGTCTGGGCGTAAACGGAGCTGCTGGAGGTGAAGAGGAGGGGGGTGCCGGGAAAGGTGGTGATGAGGTGGCGGCAGCCATCGACATAGACGCGCTGGTAGGCTTCTGCCCCACCGCGGCCGGAGGCGGCGCAGTGGATGATGAAGTCGGCGGGGGGGAGGCTGGCTACGGCATGGGGGTCTGCGACGTCGCAGGCAAGGGAGCCGTGATCGCCGGAGAGGGAGACGGGGGTGACCTGCCACTGGTGGGCGCGGAATTGGTGGGCGATGGCTTGGCCAAGGTAGCCGTGGCCGATGAGGAGGAGTTTCATCGCGGGGTGTGGGTGGCGTTTTGGAAGAGGCGGCGGATTTCGGAGGCGTCGGAGTTGGGGAGGTCGCTGCGCTGGATGAGGAGGAGGTGGATGCGGTTTTTGACGGGGTCGATCCAGGCTTGGGTGCCGAAGAGTCCGCCATGGCCGAAGGATCCGGGGGATAGGGCGGCGCTGGCGCCTTGGGGTTGGCAAACGATGCACCAGCCGAGGCCCCAGGCGTTTCCGGGGGTGAAGCCGGTGAGGAGGTCGCCAGTCTGGGGGCTGGTCATTTGGCGGATGGAGGCGGGCTGGAGGTAGCGGGTGCCGGTGGCTAGGCCGCCGCGCAGGATCATTTGGGCGAATTTGGCGTAGTCTGCGGCGGTGGAGAAGAGGCCGCCATTGGCCATGGGGTATCGATCCCGACTGGTGGGGGGCTGGCCGTTGAGGAAAAAGAGTCCGGTTTTTTCGAGCTGGCCGCTGGCGTTGCGCTTGTAGGGTGTGGCAAGCCGCGCGACTTGGGCGGCAGGGGGGTAGAAGCTGGTGTCGACCATGCCGAGGGGGGTGAAGAGGCGGTCTTGGAGGAAGTCGGGGTATGATTTTCCGGAGACGACTTCGACGATCCGGGCGACGGTGTTGATGCCGGTCTGGCAGTATTGCCACTGGCTGCCGGGGGGGAACTTGAGGGGCTTGGAGGCGATGAGTGGGCTGAGTCCGGCGAGGGTGGCGGTGGTTTTTGTTTCGTCCAGGGAGAGGTCGCAGAGGCCGCTGCTGTGGGTGAGGCACTGGCGGATGGTGATGGACGCGGGCTGGCCGGCGGCATCTTTGAGCTGGCGGAATTCTGGCAGGTAGCGGGCGACTGGGTCATCTACGGAGAGGCGGCCTTCTTCCTGCATCATCATGACTGCGGTGGCGGTGATGGGCTTGGTCATGGAGGCAATCCAGAAGACGGTGTCGGGGCGCATGGCCGTCTGGGTTTCCACATCGGCCAGGCCGGTGGCGGCGAGATGAATGATATTTTCAGAATCGGCGACGAGGGTGACGGAGCCGGAGATTTCCCGAGCATCGACCAACGCCTGCATGGTGGTGGCGACGGACTGGATGACCGGTGGCGCGGCGCGGAGCGGGCCGGAGATGGCAGCGGCCCAAAAAATAAGTGCGCACGGGTTTTTCAGCATGCGCAAGGTGAGCGAAATTTCGGGCGGCCGACAACCTTGAAACGGTGCGACGGGAAACGAGGCGGGACACGGAGGGGGGCGTGGTGGTGAATGGCTGGGATTGGTGGTGGGATTTTCCGGGAAAGGGGTGTATGATGGCGGCGGGCATGGTCCCACGAACCGGTAAGATTTGATGAAACTCGCGTCCGTCATGGCTCTGTTGTGTCTGGGGTTGCTGGGTTCTTGCAGTAAAAAGAAAGGCCCCACCCCACCCATGACCGATGAGCCTACGCTACACGGCACGGCGCGAGCTGCCGCCGCCGCAGCACGGGTGACACCGGGCTTGGACGGCGATCTGGCAGCGGCTGGCTGGCGTGTGGGCGATCCGGTTTTCATCCGCGCTTTTAAGGAGGAGGGGCAGCTGGAGCTATGGATCCGCCACGGGGCGACGGGGGTGTTTGGGCGGTTTCGGACTTATCCGATCGTTGCCGCCTCGGGCCGCTTGGGGCCGAAACTGGCGGAGGGCGACCAGCAGGTGCCGGAGGGCTTTTACACGGTCCCGCCCGCGGGGATGAATCCGGAGAGTCGATTCCACCTCGCATTTAACATCGGCTATCCGAATGGGTACGATCTCGCCCACCACCGCACGGGCAGCGCGATCATGGTGCATGGCGGCCGGAAATCGATCGGCTGCCTGGCGATGACGGATGAGAAGATGGAGGAGATCTACACCCTCTGCGCCGCTGCCCACGCCCACGGGCAGGCATTTTTCCGCATCCACCTTTTCCCGTTCCGGATGACGGCCGCGCGGATGGCAAAAGCGGTGGGGGACCCGAATGAGGAGTTTTGGAACCATCTCAAGGAGGGATACGATGCATTCGAAAGCAGCCACGTCCCGCCAGAGGTTGATGTTTTTGGTGGGCGGTATCGGGTCCAAAAGGACCGGTGATGGGGGGGAAGAGGGGCTCGCGCAGAGGCGCGAAGGCGCAAAGGGAAGAGGGGGATTTTTGGGTTTTTGGGGGGGGATTGTAAGCTGTCGCGATTTATCGGAAACCTGAAATCCCATTGCCGAATCTTTTCTTCCTTGGCGGCTTGGCGGCTTTGCGCGAGATGATCTAATTCAAAGAGGGGCTCGCGCAAAGGCGCGAAGGCGCAAAGGGAAGAGGTTTTTTTGGGGGGGGATTGTAGGGTGCCGCGATCTATCGGAAACCTGAAATCTCCATTGCCGGGTCTTTTCTTCCTTGGCGTCTTGGCGGCTTGGCGCGAGACTATCTTCCCTTTTCCCCCCATGATCATGACCGAAAACGAAATCAGTAAAATCGTCGTTGATGCCGCAGTCAAACTTCACCAAGACCTTGGCCCTGGGTTGTTGGAATCGGTTTATGAAGTCACGCTGGCCCATGCTCTCACGCGGCGCGGCCTTTCTTGTGGCCGCCAAATTCCCATTCCGATCGCCTACGACGGCGTTCACTTTAACGAAGGCTTCCGCGCGGATCTTGTCATCAATGATCTGGTGATTCTCGAGCTTAAATCAGTTGAAAACATTGCGCAGGTTCATCGCAAGCAATTACAAACTTACCTCCGTCTCGCGGATAAAAAGCTTGGGTTGCTTTTGAATTTTGGGGCAACGCTGATGCGTGATGGGATTGTGCGTGCGGTGAACCATCTCCCTGAAGGTTGAAGAAGGGGCTCGCGCAAAGGCGCGGAGACGCAAAGGGAAGAGGGGGATTTTTGGGTTTTGGGGTGGGATTGTAAGCTGTCGCGATTTATCGGAAACCTGAAATCCCATTGCCGAATCTTTTCTTCCTTGGCGGCTTGGCGGCTTTGCGCGAGATGATCTAATTCAAAGAGGGGCTCGCGCAAAGGCGCGGAGACGCAAAGGGAAGAGGGGGTTTTTGGGTTTTGGGATGGGATTGTAAGCTGTCGCGATTTATCGGAAACCTGAAATCCCCGTTGTCGGGTCTTTTCTTCCTTGGCGTCTTGGCGGCTTTGCGCGAGCCCATCTTCTCTTCCCCCGAAACAAAATCCATGAAGACGCTTGCTTGACGGGTGAGCCTGCTGGTGCGGAAACTAGCGGCCATGGCATGGATGATCGAAGACGCGGTCGCGCACGGCGAAATTGACAATACCGTCGAGGGTCACACGACGGGGCGCATCTGGCTGATCGATCGGGACGAGCCTTTGATATTGTCGCTGAATGGCGATTGCTGGCGGGATCTGGCGGGCACGCGCTTGCAGTTTGAAAACCCCGCCCCCACAGCGCTGCCGGACATGGATTCGCTGGACATCGACCAGCTCGGGATCATTGGCGACATGACCGCATCGCGCCGCAAGCGGGTGCCGACGGTGGATGAGGCGGAATTCAACGAGCTCTACGAGAGCGAACAGGACATCCCTTTCGAGTGGCGGAATGCGCTCTATCTGGAGTGGTTCGGCGAAGTCAACGGGCGGGTGGTGATCGATACGGCGGATTTCATTCTCACGATTTCCCCGCACGAGTGGGAGATGGACGAGGATGCGGAGAACGCGCAAAAGCTGGCGAACTTGAACGCGATGCGCGATTTCATGGCACAGGTGATCGGCCGCCGCGAATCCGAGGAGCCAGCGACAAAGGTGGCGAAGGAGCTGGATGAGTATGCGTGGGAAGAGCGCCTGAAGGAATCCGACCGGCTGAGCGAGGCCTACCAGGAAGTGTTGGAGAAGTACATGGAGGACGCGGACAGCGAGCAGAAGGAGGCCTTTGTGATGGGCTGGGACGGGCTGTTGGATGCCCTGGCCGACCAAGACGAGGCGGATGAAGATGAGGATGATTTTGAAACGGCCGAGCGCTTGGCTTATGAGGATGAAGACGAGGATGAGGACGATGATTTCAGCAGCCAAGGAGACGGGCACCCCTTGCAAGCGAAGGCCCAAGAGCTCGCCATGCGGGCGATGGACTTGGTGGAACGCGATGCCGGGCCGGGCACGCCCTCCTATGAGCTGGTCAACCATCTGCTGCAGGTGAGCGGCAAACTGGCGGGTGCGCTCTACGGGGGCCGCGGCGGGTACGAACCGGAAACCGGGTTTGTGCTGGCGATCCTGAAGCGCTGCCTGAACTGGCTGAACGAGGCGGTGGGTGCCTGCCAGCTTCTGATCAAGCTGGAGCGTGATCCCGAACGGCGGATCGCCTTGGAACAGCTCCGCAGCTCTGCCTTTGAGATCCGCAATGGCATCGTAGAGATGCGGCGGGAGCTGAAGTAATCTTCCTAAATATTCCTATCAATCGCATGCGCGCTATCCATCCCATGATTTCACTCGCCATCGGTCTAACCGTTGGTGTGGCCGGAGCTATATTATTCCTCCAAAGCATGCCGCCCAAAGAAGGATCGGCCGAAGAGCGAGTCGGTAAACTAGAGGTGGAACTGAAGCGGGCCAACAACCGTGTCATCGCCTTGGAAGGTCAGGATCCGCAAGGTCGCCGCCGCCCGGGGCGCGCTCTAGCAGACGGGGCGCGGAGTATCACCGAGGCCATTCGGGACGGCAAACCCGTGACGCCGGATGATGTTTTCCGGGCGACACAGCCGTTGATTCGAGATCTCGCGCCGCTATTTGACCGGGTGCGCGTGCGGGAACAGCAGCGCAAAATCGACGGGATGGCGGGCGAGCTGGCGCGCAAGTATTCATTGAACCCGACGCAGCAGGAGTCGCTGAAAAAGTGGTTTGAGCAAAAGGCGGTGGATGAATCGAAACGCTTTACCGACCTGGTTTCGCGGGATGGCACGAAGTTGGAAGACTTGGTGAAAGCATCGGCGGATTTCCGACTGGAGAATGGCTTGGACCTATACATGCAAAGGGTGCTGACGGGTGATAAACTCGCCGCGTTCAAGACGGATCAAATGACCGAACGGGTTGCGCGGGTCCAGCAGGAGGCGGATATGAAAGTGGAGCGACTCGATGCGATCGTCGGGCTTGACGATGTTCAGCGCGGCCAAGTTTTCAGCACCCTGGCCCGCGGTGCCCGTGATTTTGACCCGTCGATGCAGTTTGAAGGACTGGGCACGGATGCGGGTGCGCTCACATCCCAGCAGTCGAAGCAGGATGCGATTCTCGCGGTTTTAAGACCCGATCAGCGCAAGGCCTATGAAGAGGATCGCGAAAAACGTCGGATCGAAAAAGAGAAGGATCTTGGCGCGATCGGTCTGAGTTTGCCGAAAAACTGGGACTCGCTCGATCCATCGAATTTCTAACACAGCTATGGAAACGACGCCCGCGATCGATATCCGTTACCTGCGGGTGGACTATGGCAACTTCGTCGCGGTGGATGACCTCACGCTCCAAGTGCCAGCGGGTGAAGTTTTTGGTTTGGTGGGGCCGAATGGGGCTGGCAAAACCAGTACTTTTCGGGTTCTCACCACCTTGATGGAGCCGACGTATGGCGAAGTGATCTTGAGCGGGGTGGATGTGTTAGAAGACATCGAAATGGCTCGCCGCATCGTGGGCTACATGCCCGATCTCGCGCCTGTGCCATCGGATCTAAAGGTGGGGGAGTTTCTGGAATTTCATGCGGCGGCTCATGGTCTCGGCACGCGCGCGCAGCGCCGGGACCGGGTGGCGGAGTGCCTGGAAGAAGTCGCTCTAGCAGATCAACGCGATCACTGGTGCAAGGCCCTGTCGCGAGGCCAAACGCAGCGCGTGGTCTTGGCCAAAACGCTGCTACACCGCCCCAGTATTTTAATCCTCGATGAACCTGCAAGTGGTCTGGATCCGCTGGCCCGCCGCGATCTGCGCCAAGCCCTACGGAAACTGGCAGCTACGGGAGCCACCGTATTTGTTAGCTCGCACATTCTGAGTGAACTGGCGGAGATGTGTTCTTCGCTCTGTGTGATGAATCGCGGGCGCTTGTTAGCCTCGGGGACGGCGGAGGAGGTCCGCGACCAGCTGGGCAGAAACGAAAAAACGCTGACCGTGAGTTTGCTCACCCGCCACCAAGATGCCGCCGTGTGGCTGAAATCTCAGGAGGCGGTGCACGATTTACAGGTCGTGGGCGAGCAGTTAGTTTTTGGGTTCACCGGCAATGACGATGGCCAAGCGGATCTGATGGAGGGGCTGATCCGACTGGGTGCGCGGATGAGAGCGTTTGAAGAAAAGCGCTCGTCGTTTGAAGAAATCCTCGTGGATGTGGCTGAAACAAACCGTCGCGCATGAAATCCGAAACCATGAAAACTGTTGATTCCTCCAGCCGGCATTCAAGTTGGAGAATCTGGGAGAATCCGATTTTCAGGCGTTATTGCCAGTCGCGTTTGCGTTTCCATGGCTTAGGCTTGGCGTTACTGATCAGCGTTTTGATGGCGGGATTTTTGTTTTTCATGTCGCGTTCGCTGGGGACATCCCGGGCGCATTTGAGTATCGTGGATGGCGAGCGGAGCGCGCTGATACCGCTCTTCATTTACCAGGCATTGATCCTTTTTGTGTTAGGCACCGCCCAGGTTTCGGGCGGAATGACAGCCGAGGCTGATGAAGGAGTGATCGATTACCAACGGCTCATCCCGATGAGTCCCTTGTCGAAGGTGCTGGGCTACTTGTTCGGCCTGCCCATACGCGAGTATTTGATGTTTTTGATCACGATGCCCTTCACCGGATGGGCGCTGTGGCGGGGTGAAGTGGCGGCCCATGTCTGGATTCCGCTGTACGCGGTTTTCATCACCACGGCGCTGACCTATCATCTCACGGGCTTGGTGACAGGCACGGTGGTGCGCAATCGACGTTGGGCATTTCTGGTTTCGATCGGCTTGGTTTTTTGCCTCTACACGGTGGTGCCGCAGATGGCGAAGTTTGGCTTGGTGTTTTTCAAATACCTCACCGTCACCCCCGTGTTTCAGGAAAGTTTACCCGGAATCCTTCCTCGCAGCGCTGGTGCCATCGTCGCCACCAGCCAAAAGCTCGCGCCCGAGGTGAAGTTTTTCGACCTCGCCTTGCCTGAGGCGGTTTTCACGGTGTTTTGCCAAGGCGGATTGATCCTCACCTTCATCGTGATGCTGTGTCGCAAATGGCGGCGCAGTGAGTCGCTGTTGTTGAACAAAGTCTGGGCGACTGGTTTTTTTGGATGGGTACAGATTCTATTGTTAGGCAATGCGCTGCCGCTGATCGAACCTGGCAATCTTTTCCCGTCGCGGGAAATTTCGCGATTGATTCTCGATTGGAGCGGTTGGTCTCCCAAGGCGTCGGAAGGCGTCGCGATGTCGGGGATTTATGGGCTGGCGACGCTGCTGCTGTTATTCACGATGACTAAAATCATCACCCCATCGGCAGAGATTCAGATCCGCGGTTGGCGGAGAGCGCGCAAACAAGGGGAATCCTCATTGGCGATCCTTGCCGACGCGGCAACGGCATTTGGCTGGGTGATCGTGATGGCCCTGGCTGGGGGAGGCGGATGGTATCTATTCACCCAAGCATTGGTCGAATCCCGCTGGTTTCCCGGCCACTCGGTGCCATTGCACGTGCTGGGATTTTTTAGCGTCGCACTGCTATCGGGCGGGTTGGGATTTCACGCGGTGTTAGAAGCGAACGGTGGACGCACCGTTGGTCTGGTGGTGATTTTAGTCGGAGTTTTGCCGCTGATGATCGGTTCTATTTTGAGCGCATCGAGTGATCGGCTGATTCCTGCCGCGACATGGATCTTTGGGATTTCGCCCGCCAGCGCGCCCATTTACGCCGCTACCAGTTTATTATCGATCAGCGAGCTGCCTGTGAACTTGGCGCGCTCCGTGCCGCGAGCCTTTTACTTTTGGCAGGGGATCCACCTGATCGTGGCGATCTACTTGATCGGTCGCTTGCGCAGTGCACGGAAGCTCATTGCCTCCCGTGCTGGACGGTGACGCCTGGTGGAATCCGGCGGACTTAGCGAAGCCCATCAAGGAGTGTTAGAAGCAGATGGCAGATACCGCAGGAGTTGAAGCAGGATAGCCCCACCACCCGTGAAGCAGATAATTCGATTGAAGCCTGCTAGGTCAGGCATTATGGTATTACTCATGAAAACGATCGCTTTCAAAGTGAGCGACAGTGAGGACAAACTCATCCGCTCGTTGGCAAAGCAGGAGAGGACGACCTTGTCCGAATACCTGCGCAGAAAGGCAACAGGTGTGACGGTGCCACTTGACACGCCAACACGTCAGGTCTGCCCCTATACGGGGGCGATGATTTTTGCGCCGCTGCCTGGGCATGTGCCGTTGACCACTGAAACGGTCGGAGCAATGTTAGCCGATTTTCCGTGATGGACTACCTGCTCGACGTGAATGTGCTGGTCGCTTGGGGCTGGGCCGATCACGTGGATCATCATCGCACGGCGAAATGGATCGGCGCGATGAGGGCAAAAGGTGGTGTCGTCCTGATGACATCTACGATTCCTGAATTGGGTTTTGTCCGCGTTTCTGTGCAGCGCACAGGTGGTAGCCTGCAGGTCGTCGAGGCGGCAGCGACCTTGTCAGGAATGCTGAAATCATTGGGAAAGAGCCATGCTTTTTTGCCCGATGATCAATCCTCTGTTGGGTCGTGGCCTGCTTGGTGTGGTGCTGCGGCAAGAACGACGGATGCGCATCTCGGCTGTTTGGCGGAACGGCATGGAGTTTTACTGGCCACGCTGGACCAAGGCATTCCCAACGCTTATTTGATCCCGGCGCCGCCGATCTAACCCGTAAAAGAACAGACTGAAGTCTGGACTCCATTCGAAGAGACTCAGCGGCGGAACTTGCGCGTGATCATGGCGAGTGCTTCTTGGGCTTCGGCAACACGGAGGATTTTCGCGGCGAGGAAATAGACGATAAATGCGGCGGCGATGGTCATGCCTAGTTCGATCAATTTAAGCGAAAAGTGGAGTTGTGCGAGGTCGTGGAAGAGATAGAGATTTGCGAGTGCGCAAACGCCGGCCATCAGCGCACCGGCGAGGACCAGTTTGCCAAGCAGCCATGACAGCGCGCCGCCATCGAGATTTCCCGCGAACTTTCGCATGGCGAAAAACAGCAGCAGGAAGTTAACCGAGGCGGAGATGCTGGTCGTCAGCGCGAGGGATTCGTGGCCCCATTTGAGGACATAAACAAACAGGTAGTTGAAGCCGAGATTGATGCCGAGTGCAAGGAAACTCACCATCATGGGAAACCAACGTTTATCGATGGCATAGAACGCGGGTTGCAGCACTTTGAGCGCGGCGTAGAACACGAGGCCGTAGCCGTATGCCCGCAGCGCGAGGGCGGTTTCCATGCGTTGCTGGGGGGTGAAGTGGCCGTGTTCGTAAATCAGGCTGATGATCGGCTCTGCCAACACGGCCAAGCCGATGGTCGATGGAATGACAAGGAATGCGACGAGCCGTAGGCCCTTCGAAAGGGTGGGCCCGAAGTCCGCGGAAATCCCGCCGATGGCGGCCCGTGAAAGCGCTGGCAGGGTGACTGTGGCCACAGCCACGCCGAAAATCCCGATGGGCAGCTGCATCAAACGGAACGCGCAATTGAGCCAGCTAACGGCACCCGGGCCGACATGCACCGCAAACATCGAGTTCACCACCACGTTAATTTGCACAACCGAGGAGGAAATGACCGCGGGGCCCATCAGCCGTAAAATCTGCCGCACGCCTGGATCGCGCCACTGGAAGTTCGCCGCAAAGCGGTAACCCGCGCGCGACAAGGCGGGGAACTGGCAGACGAGCTGCGCGAGACCGCCGATGACCACGCCGATGGCAAACCCGATCAGGCTGCGCGGCCCCCATGCGGGATCCATCCAGTAACCGATGGCCGCGCCGCCCACCATCGAGCCGATATTGAAAAAACACGACGACAGCGCAGGAATGCCAAAGACGCTTTTGGCGTTCAACATGCCCATCACCAGTGCTGCTAGAGATACTAACAGGATGAAAGGATACATCACGCGGACCATGGTCACGGTGAGGGCGATGTTATCCGGGCTATAGACGCGGCTGTTGTTGTCGCTGCGCGCCAGCATGGTAAGGAGATCGACGATCCAAGGTGCGGCGAAGATGCCGATGAGCGTGACAAGGCTCATGAAAACGGTGGCTAGCGTCATCATCTTGTTCGCCAACTGCCAGGCGGATGCCTCGCCATCGGATTTCAGTTTTTTGGAGAACGTGGTGACGAATGCTTGGGAGAGTGCGCCCTCGGCGAATAAGTCTCTCAACAAGTTCGGCACGCGGAAGGCCAGCTGGAAACAATCCAGCGCGGCACCCGCGCCGAAGATGGTGGTGAACATGACCTCCCGCGCTAGGCCGAGGACGCGGCTGAGCATCACTGCGGCGCTGACTTTCCCGGTGGCTTTGGCGGACATGCGATTGTTTTGGGGGCTTGGAAAGAGGCGGTTTGCCTCTTAGGGTTCATGCCTCAGCGCCTCGCTGCTCAGCTCCACTTTTAGTGAAGCACCTGCACTAGGCGGGAGGGTGACCGAATTCGTGGCGATGTTGCCCGATTCGACGCAGACCATTTGCAGGTATTCGCCATCGCCGAAGTCGGGCATGCGCTGGGATTTTTCGATCCATGGATTCCAGACGACGGTCGAGTTGGACCCTGACGTCGCAATCCGTGTTTTGCGATTCCACGGGGGATCGATGATTTCGACGAAGGCGGTGGTGTTCGAATAAACGATCTCGGTTTCGGCGATGAAGCGAATGGGAGATACGCCTTCAACAAAGTCGCAGCCTGTCAATTTGTTCAGGCCGTTCGCCCCTGAGAGGCCGGTGATGGAGATGGCATCGATCTCGCTGATTTGGAAATAGGTGTGAAGGCAGGTTTCGAAAGTGACTTCTTTGTCAGCAATGTTGGTGACGATGAGTTCCATCGAAAGCGTTTCCGCCACGGTGACGATCCATTCGACTTTGTAGGGCTCGGGTGTCGGCAATGAAAAGTGCAAGCAGACAGCGCCGTGGGGCAGCAGTGAGGTCGCGGTGAGTTGCCACGATTCGATGCGGGCGAAGCCATGCGCGGGCAGGCCCTCGCGTCCGCCAAACCATGGAAAAACAAGCGGTACCCCGCCGCGGATCGGTTTGCCAGCGGCAAAATCGCTGGCCGCGCTCATGAATAAAAGTGGGGGTTCGCCCTTTTTTTGGAAGTGAGTGACGTGGGCCCCGTGAAGGTAAACCTCGGCAGAGCTGGATGCTGTTTCGATGAGTATTTTTGGCAAACCACCTTGGCCTACGGTCAAGGATACGTGGCCGGGGATTTCATATTTGTGCAAATCGATCATCGGCTTTATTTTTTCTTCCGCAGAAAGGGTGGCAGGTCGAGGTCTTGGCCCTCATAAACATTGGGGGTTTCGCCTTCGAAGCGGCCGCGCGGCGCGGCATCGAGCGACAACTCGCTTTGCGGGCCAGAAGCTTTGATCCCCAGTTTGAGCTTGGGTGGCTCGGCTTCGGCGGGCGCTGCGGGTTCTTGGAAAATCGGTTCTTCGAGAGGCGCAGCTTCTTTGGGTTTGCTCCATGGCGATGAGAACGGCGACTTCTTTTTCGGACTTGGGGCTACGGCTGGAACCTCGGGCGCAGCTTCTGCAGTTTCGGGTGATTCTGGAATCTCATCTTCGACTAGCGGGAGAAGTTCGGAAGGCTTTTCGGGTCCGGGCAGCGGCTCGACGATGGCCTGGGCTGCGAGGAGTTCCATCTCGGGCTCCGGTGCCGATTCTGCCGCTGCGGCGTCAAATAGCGGAGCTTCTGAAGCATGCACGGCGATTGGCTCTGCAGCGACTGTCGGTTCAGGCGGGTTCTCGGGTGGGGTGGGCAGCGCTGGAACCGGGTCCTCGGCCATCAGCTCTGGATCGATTTCTTGATCTGGATCGAGAATCGGATTTTCTTGGGAATGTTGGCTGAGCGAATCGCGCGATTTGATGGCCAGTGAATCTTCGGGTAGCGCACTGATCAGAGTGATGGAAAGCGAGTCGCCCATGGCGGGATCGATGGCGGCGCCGAAGAGCACGTGGGCCGTTTCGGGAATGAATTTCTGCAAGCGCTGCATCAGGAGTTCGATCTCGAACAGTGTGAGGTCCTCGCCGCCGCAGAGGTGAACGAGAACGGTTTGGGCTTTTTTTAGCAGGGCCCCTTGGTCGAGCAGCGGGCTGTTGAGCACGTTTTTCAGGGCGCTGGCCGCGCGGTCTTTGCCATTGGCGATGCCGGAGCCGAAGAGGCAGCGGGAGCGATTGGTCCGCAGTGCGCTCACCAGTTCATCGAGGCCGACATTGATCAAGCCCGGGCGAACGACGAGGCGGATGACGGCCTTGATCGATTCGCAAATCATGTGATCCGCGGCAGCGAAGGCTTCGTGGACCCCTTGTTTGGCGAGCACGAGCTCGCCCATCCGATTGTTGTCGAAGGTGACAAGGGCATTGGACAAAACCGCGAGTTCGTTGAGAGCGGTCTCCGCCTGTTCGCGCCTGCGCTTGCCTTCGAAGGCAAAGGGCATGGTGGCGAAAACGACGATGAACGCGCCTTCCTCGCGGGCAATCCGCGTGACGATGGGGGCCGCGCCGGAACCCGTGCCGCCGCCGAGACCGGTGCAAAGAAAAACAATGCGGCGACCTTTGATGGAAGCGCGGAGCTGGTCTTCCGATTCCAAGATGGCGCGGTGTCCCAATTCAGGATCGCCGCCCGTGCCGAGACCCTTGGTGAGATTCACGCCGAGCTGGATTTTCTCCAAGGCGAGCCCGCTGGAGAGGGTACGCTGATCGGTGTTGAGGGCCAGCAACTCGGCTCCTTCCATGCCGTCGAGCGCGATGCGTTCGAGCATGTTCGCCCCGGCCCCGCCGAGACCGATGATTTTTACGGAGGAGGTGGGGATCGTTTGCTTCGGATCGCGGATGTAGGGAATCATGGCGGTTTTTGAATTTGAGGAGTTGAGATTTTATTGTCCAGACGACCAGAACATGCGGCCGATCTTGCCAAAGATCCCGGGCGGCTTCGCGCGCTCGGCATCCAGAATCTGGGCGTAGCGGATCAGGCCGATGGCTGTCGCGTAATGCGGATCTCGGAAGCTCGCCTGGGTTCCGCTGAGCTCCGGCAGCTCGGGGCGGTAAATGTCGCGACCGAAGACATCGAAGGCGAGCTCGCTGAACCCGCGCATCAGGCTGGTGCCGCCCGTGAGGAAAACTCCCGCGCCGATCTCCCCGACCGAGCCGACAGGCAGGCGTTGGCGCACGAGTTTGAGCGTTTCTTCGAGGCGCTGGCGGATCACTTCGTTGAGAATGCTGCGGCTCACTTCGACTTCTGCAAATCCGCGATCGTCCGTTAGCTTCGCAATCCCGACGGAGCGAACGGGGTCTGCCGAGGCATCTCCTTCCGTGATTTTCAGACGATCCGCCGATGAAAATGGTAGGCCAGTGACTAAGTGGATGTCATTGGTGATGTGGTCACCACCCACCGGAATGCAGCCCGATGCGGCGATGGCCCCGTTGAGATAGAGGGCGTAATCGGTAGTGCCACCGCCGATGTCGATCACCAGCGCTCCGCGTTCACGCTGCTCGCGGTCGAGCGCCATTTGTGCGGTCGCGATGGGCGAGAACACAATATCGTCGACCTCCAAAGGCATCTCGCGGACGAGTTTGATGCTATTCTGAATGCGGGTGCCGATGCCGTGAACCACGTGGAAGTCGGCTTCCACGGTTTTGCCGAAAAGGCCGACAGGGCTCATGGAATGCTCCAGCCCATCGAGCCAGTAATTGCGGATAATCGGGTGAAGATAAACGTGGTCTTGGGGAATGTGGACTTCGCGGGCGATGCTGCGCGCTTCCTCGACATGCTCGGGTGTCACCGTTGGCTCGCCATCGGGCAGTCGATAGGTTCCACGGTGGTTGATGCCTTGGATATGGGCCCCTGTCACCGCCAGATAGACGCTGCCGATTTCGACATCGCTGGCATCCTCCGCCTTCGCCAGCGCATCCTTGAGGCAGGCGCGGGCTTGGGAGAAATCATAGATTTCCCCTTTGCGAACCCCGGCGGTTTTGGTAACGCCAATCCCTAAAATTTTGACGGCACTGTCGGCCTTCACCTCGCCGACGACCATGCAGGTCTTGCTGCTGCCGATTTCGAGTCCAACGTGAATCTTCGTGCGACGTGCCATAGGGGTAGAATTGGGAAAAATGAATCAGTTGTGAGTGGACGGAGCGCGGCGCTTGACTAGGACTGCGGCGGGACGCGCAGCGGGTACAGGCACTGCATTGGCCGCTGGCGTTTCATTGCGGACTGTGATCGGCACGTTGTGCTTGGGGATCAGATTGATCGTTTCAATCACATAACCTTTGGCGCTGGAATGATCCATCGCCACGCGCAGGCTACGGATCTGGCGGTCGTGGTCACCCACCCCGAATGTCGCCGCTGTGCCTTGGCGAGTGACGAGCAGCAGCGACCACTCGTTGACTTGTTTTACCGATTCCACCCATTGCGTCGCCTCGGGATCAGCTTCACAGGCAGAGTCTAATAAATGAAAGCAGTGCGCCAGTTCGGGCTGCTGGATTTTTTGTCCAGCCACAATCGGAGTTCCCCCAGACGCAGGCAGCTGGATCGCAGGAAGTCGCAGCGCGGATTCAAGCTGCAGCTCCGGGCAGGGATAAGCGATGCCATCGCGATCGACCAGCATCGCGCCGGCGTGCCGCACTTCGGGCAGGCCCACAGCGGGACAAGAAATCCACGCCCGCGGGGTGCGGGCTGTCACTTGCACCACCAGTGTGCCAGGCAAATGGCGCTCTGCATGAGCCTCGGCGATGGCAGGCAAGCTCTTGAGTTTCCGCTCCACCTCTTTCACATCGATGGTGAAAAGGTTGGCGGTTAGGTCGATCTCTGCGGTCTTGGCCAGTCCGACTTCGTCGATGACCGGGTTGGCGTTGAGCTCGATGACCTGAAGGCGGAAATCGGGGTTGTTGTAAAACGCGTGCTGGACTCCCAGCCAGACGCCCCAACCAATGCCAGTGATGACCGCGAGAATGAGGGCCAGTTTGGTCAAACCGCCCGCGAACTTGAGAAAGCCGAACCAAGCGATGCGCGGCGACATGACACGGACTTCCAGCACCTTGGAGTGGGAGCGGCGGCGGGACTTGCTGATATGGTTTTTAAACATGGGCGGAGCGAAGTTGAAGGGAGAGTTCGGCGATGGTTTTGCATAATTCAGGGAAAGCGATTCCTGTGGCCGCCGCTGCTTTGGGCAGCAGACTGGTTTCCGTCATGCCGGGGATGGTGTTGGCTTCCAGCACAAACGGGCGGTTCTGGGAATCCAGCAACACGTCCACCCGCGAATAAATCTCCACGCCCAGCGAGCGATGTGCCGCCAGCGCGGCTTCTTGAACGATGCGGGTGGTTTCTGCATCGAGATCCGCTGGGCAAATGTATTGGCTGCCCTTGGCACCCGATAGCCATGGATATTTGCTGGCCATATCATAAACACCATCGGGCGGAATGATGTGAACGATCGGCAGCGCAACATCATTCAGAACGCCCACGGTGAGTTCCTGGCCTTCGATGAATTCCTCGACGAGAATATCGTCGCCATATTTCGCAGCGTCTGCCATCGCTGCTTCGGCGTCTGCTTGGTTGCGGACGATGTGGACTCCCACACTGGAACCTTCGCGCGGCGGCTTGACCACAAAAGGAGCGGGAAACGATGGCAAGCGCGGTCCGCCGGAAACATCGATGATTTCAGCCCGTGGCGTTGGCACGCCGTGTTCAACAAACGCGGCTTTAGCCAGATTCTTATCAAAGGCGATGCGACTGCTCGTCGCCCCCGCGCCGGTGTACGGCACACCCATGCCTTCGAGGATCGTTTGCAAACGACCATCTTCGCCAAAAGTCCCGTGAATCACATTGAAGGCGAGATCCGTGCCCACGGGCAGATCGATCTCAAAACGGGTGACATCCACGCCCACCGCATCGAGGCCCAGCCCCTGCAACGCCTTCAAAACCGCATTGCCCGATGCCAGCGAAACGGCCCGCTCGGAACCGGGCCCACCCATGAGAACTGCGATTTTTTTGTGACTCAACATGATGTTTTCAAATTAAAATGAAGCTTCTTCTTCGCCGAGGATCTTGATCTCGGTTTCGAGTTCCACGCTACGCTCGGTGCGCGCCTTTTCTTGGATGAATTCGATGAGTGTTAGAATCTCCAGTGCGGATGCGCCGCCTTGGTTAACCACAAAGTTCCCGTGGATTTCCGAAATCGCCGCCTTGCCACACGTGCTTCCCTTCAGCCCCATTGAGTCGATCACACGGCCTGCAGGAACCTCCTCGGGATTTCTGAAAGTGCAACCCGCGGAAGCCGCGATCGGCTGGCTGGCCTTGCGCTTTTCGCGCGACGCATCCCAGCGCTCCTTGATGTTCGCCGCCGAATCAGCTTTGCCTTTGAAGACCGCTTGCAACGCAAAGTTCCGCCGCAACTCAGGCACGTTGCGGTATTGGGTGACAATCTCGTCGCGCTCGCGGGTGCGGATGACGCCGTCTTCGTCGAGGAAAGTCACGCGCACCACTTGGTCGAACATTTCAATGCCCATCGCACCCGCATTCATGCGCAGCGCTCCGCCCACATTGCCGGGGATTCCCTCCATCCACTCGAAGCCGCCGATTCCGCTGGCACCCGCAAGACTTGCCAGTTTTTTGAGCCTAGCGCCCGCTCCCGCGGTGATATGACCTTTGCCATCGACGATGACTTCGGAGAAAACCCCGCCCGTCGGATGAATCACCGCACCGCGGATGCCACCATCGCGCACCAACAGGTTCGAACCTCGGCCCACCACCCGCACCGGAATGCCGCGCTCGCGGCAGTAATCGACGAGGAACGCAAAGCCGTAAAAACTGTGCGGCTCCATCCAGTACTGGGCCGGACCACCCACCAACAATGTCGTGTGGCGGCTCATCGGCTCGTAAAGTTTGCCGTCGATTTCGCCCGCAGGCATCAACCCGCGCATCTCTTCGAGAATCTTCAAATCCGCCGCGATCCGCGCCCCCGCCTCATGGACATTGCCTGCGCCCAGCGTGATCAACAAATCACCCGGATGGAGCGCGTGGCCGACCGCGTGATGCGCCGTCGCTAAATCGGGGACGTAGGTGCAGGGGACATCGCCGTTCGCTCCCATCGCTTCGACCAAGGTCTGGCCAGAAATGCCTTTGATCGGCTTTTCCGAAGCGGCGTAAACATCCGTGATGAAAACCAGATCCGCCGCTTGCAGGACTTTGCCAAAATCATCGGCCAGCGCCTTGGTCCGCGTGTAGCGGTGCGGCTGAAACAGCACCACCAGCCGCTTCGACTTCAGCGTGCGGGCGGTTTGGAGAGTCGCCGCGAGTTCGGTCGGGTGGTGGCCGTAGTCGTCGATGATGCGGTAGTTCGGCGACAGATACTTCGTCTCGAAGCGGCGCTTGGCCCCGGCGAAAGTCGCCAAGGCGCGGGCGACCAGTGCAAACTCCGCGCCGCAGCTGTCGGCCAGCGCAATCGCCGCCAGGGAATTGAGAATGTTGTGATTGCCGGGAATGCCGAGCTCGACATCGCCCAGCACTTCACCCCGCTTCTTTACCGTGAAAGCCGACGATCCTTTGAGATCGCGGATGTCTGTGGCCGTGTACTCGGCGTCTTCCCAGCCGTAGGAAATCGCGTTTTCCCGCGCTGCGCAAATCTCAT
>CAJXYV010000007.1 GCA_913063525.1 uncultured Verrucomicrobiota bacterium | reverse complement strand
GGTTGTATTGCGCGTCTGCATAACCCTGTTCGGCGGCCTTCTGACACCATATCACCGCCTCGACCTCGTCCTTCATCACCCCTTTGCCAAGGGCGCAGCAAACCCCTAGGTTGTATTGTGCGGCTTCAATACCCTGTTCAGCGGCTTTACGCCACCACCTCGCCGCCTCGACCTCGTCCTTCACCACGCCTGTGCCTTCATTGTAGCAAAATCCAAGAGTATTTTGTGCAGCAGCATGCCCCTGTACGGCGGCTTTGCGATACCAATAAACTGCCCTGATGTGATCCCTCATTACGCCTTCGCCTTTGGCGTAGTAAAGCCCGATGATATATTGCGCAATGGCAACCCCCTGTTCGGCAGCCTTGCGGTACCACTTCATAGCCTCGACCTGGTCCTCCACCACGCCTTCGCCCGTGCTGTAGCAATTCGCGAGGTTGTTTTGCGCAGTAGCACTACCCTGTTCAGCGGCCTTGCGATACCACTTAGCCGCCTCTGCAACATCTTTCACCACACCTATGCCGTTGCGATAGCAATTCCCGAGGTTGTTTTGCGCAGCTGCATTACCCTGTTCAGCGGCACTACGCCATTCGGCGATATTCTCGGCAGATGGTGATTCTTCTCCGTGAACCGTGAAGCCACCGAGGCAGAAAACGACCGCGAGAACGAAAAGCCAAGAGCGAGGGATGAGATTCAAGCGGTTCATGAGGAATATCTAACGAACTACGCCCAACCTGTAAAAATAAATCGGCACTAGAGCTAGCGACAGGCGGCGGCGCGATCGACCTCATCCGCTACCTCCCTGAGCGCGTCCGGCATTGGGGACGCACAATCCACTCCGCCGCCCCAGTCCCGCATGTCGAGAATATCGACGTCCTCGGTGGAGCGTGAGCTTCCTCCAGATTTTGTTGACTCAATCCCATCGTAAGAAGAGCACTACAATATCCGATTTGGATGTTTTTGCGATATTTTATTTAACGGATTTCATTGACCCCAAAGCTGCAACCTGACAGCATCATGATAGGTTTTTGTTCATGATGGATTGAGAATGAGTGTACGACCGCTTATGAATCGCGGGACCCAGCAGCTGAAATTCTTCAGCGAGTTTGAGGCGACGTGTTCTGCCAGCGTTCGACGGCGAGGCGGATGCCGGCGGCTTTGTGGAGGGTTTCTTCGTACTCTTTGTCGGGATCCGAGTCGGCGACGATGCCAGCGCCGACTTGATAGACCAGCTGGTTGCCTCGGCGGACGAGGGTGCGGATGGCGATATTGAGGGAGCTTTCGCCGTTGTAGCCGAGCCAGCCGATGGCGCCGCAATAGACACCGCGCGGGGCTTGTTCGAGCTCTTGGATGATTTCCATGGCGCGCTTTTTGGGGGCGCCGGTGATGCTGCCGCCGGGGAAACAGGCGGCGATGGCAGCCAGTGCATCGATCTCGGGTCGCAGGGTGCCGGTGACGGTGGAGACGAGGTGGTGGACTTGCTCGAAGGTTTCGAGCTGGAGCATCTCGGCCACTTCGACGCTGCCGAATTCGCAGACTTGGCCGAGGTCGTTGCGCAGGAGGTCGGTGATCATGACCAGCTCGGAGATTTCCTTGGCGGAAGTTTGCAGCTCGTAGGCGGAGCGGCGGTCTTCGTCGGGGTCGGCAAAGCGGGGGCGGGTGCCTTTGATCGGCCGGGTCTCGATGCCGCGGCCGGAGATTTTCAGAAAGGTTTCCGGCGAGGAACTGAGGATTTCGCGGCCGTCGAGCGCGAGGTAGGCGGCCATCGGCGCGGGCGATGCCTCGCGCAGGGTTTCGTAGAGGCTGAAAAGATCGCCGCTGACTTGGGCGGCGAAGGCGTGGGAGAGGTTCGCCTGATAGATGTGGCCGGCGGCGATCCACTCTTTGATGCGGGCGACGCCGTCGGTGAATTGCTCGCGGCGGGTCAGCGGGGTGAAGTCGCTGATCTCGGCAGTGCCGGTGTTGGCGCGGAGCTGTTGGGAAAGCTGGCCCGTCTCCCACCAGCTGCCGTCGCGGTGACTGTAAACGAGCATTTCCGGGTAGTCGCCAAAGACGAAGTCGCCCTCGTAGTCGATCCAGCCGCAGAGTCCGCCGCAGGGAAACCCTTGGTCGCCGGCGACGAGTGGGCCTGCCGCGAGTGCGCGGCGAAGCGCCTCCAAATCCCCTGCCCCGTGGATGTTGCCGCGCAGCACTTGCTGCGGAAGGGCGGCGATGACCGAGACCGCCCGACTGCCGCCCGACGGCAAATTCCCCGCCGTGTCGAAAAACACCAAGCCATCCAGATGCCGCAACTGCCCCGCCACCTCAACAGGTGACAGGCCATCGAGCCGGATCGGCCGCGCCACGGGTCGCATCAGGGATTTCGCCATCGCGGGGACGAGCCAAGTCTTCTCGCACCGATGAAGCAAGCCGGAACGGTTATATTCGGGTGAAGCGAAACGCGGAGAGGCGGAAGTCGCGGAGGAAGACGCTGAGGATTTCTGGATATTTTTGTGGCCCAAGGCCCGAGACCCTTCTCCCACTCAGCGCTCCTCTCTGCAGCCTCTGCGCCTCCGCGTTTCGCTGATCTTTCCAAAAACTCCCCTTGAGATGAATGAAAATACCCGCGAAACTGACTCTAGGATTGCCAAATGGTGGCAAGCGACTAGGAATCTGCCCCCGGCGCGAAACCGTCGCCCGCCAACCAGAAGCATCTATCCGTTATGAAGGACCTCAGCAAATACCGCAACATCGGCATTTTCGCCCACGTTGACGCGGGCAAAACGACCACCACCGAACGCATTCTCAAACTCACCGGCAAGATCCACAAGATCGGCGAAGTGCACGATGGCGCATCCACCATGGACTTCATGGATCAGGAAGCCGAGCGCGGCATCACCATCCAGTCCGCCGCGACGACTTGCTTCTGGAAAGGTCACCAATTCAACGTCATCGACACTCCCGGCCACGTTGACTTCACCATCGAAGTTTACCGCTCGCTCAAAGTTCTCGACGGCGGTGTCGGCGTGTTCTGCGGTTCCGGTGGCGTCGAGCCCCAGTCCGAAACCAACTGGCGCTACGCCAACGATTCCGGCGTTTCCCGCGTCATTTACGTCAACAAACTCGACCGGATCGGCGCGGATTTCTACCGTGTCGTCGCCCAGGTCAAAAAGATCCTCGGTGCACAACCGCTGGTGATGGTGCTGCCGATCGGCACCGAAAGTGACTTCGTCGGTGTGGTCGACCTGCTGACGATGAAAGCCCACATCTGGGATGAATCCGGCCAACCCGAAAACTTCAAGATCGAAGAGATCCCAGCCGACATGGCGGACAAGGCGAAGGAATACCGCGCCCAACTCATCGAGACCGCCGTCGAACAGGACGACGCGATCATGGAAGCTTACCTTGAAGGCACCGAGCCTTCAATCGACGACGTCAAGAAGTGCATCCGCAAGGGCACGATCGATCTTGCGTTCTTCCCGACCTATTGCGGTTCTTCGTTCAAAAACAAGGGACTCCAACTCGTGCTCGACGCTGTCGTCGATTACCTGCCGTCCCCAACCGACGTCAAGCCACTCCCCGAAGTGGACGCCGAGGGCAACGAAACCGGCAAGTTCGCGATCATCGACCCGAGCGCCCCATTCCGCGGCCTCGCATTCAAGATCATGGACGACAAGTTCGGTGCGCTGACCTTCACCCGTATTTACTCGGGCACCATCAAGAAGGGCGACACGGTTCTCAACTCCTTCACCGGCAAAACCGAGCGCATCAGCCGCATGGTCGAAATGCACGCCGATGACCGCAACGAAGTGGACGTCGCCCAAGCGGGTGACATCGTCGCGCTTGTCGGTTTGAAAAACGTCCAGACCGGCCACACCCTTTGCGACGAGAAGAACCCAGCCACGCTGGAGCCAATGGTGTTCCCCGATCCCGTCATCTCCATTGCCGTTGCCGCGAAGGACAAGGCCAACGCTGAAAAGCTCGCCAACGCCATCGGCAAGATGATCCAGGAAGATCCATCGTTCCGCGTCGAAACCGACGACGAAACCAACGAAATGATCCTCAAGGGCATGGGCGAGCTCCACCTCGACATCAAAATCGACATCCTCAAGCGCACCCACAAGGTCGAGGTCTCCGTCGGCGCGCCACAGGTCGCCTATCGCGAAACCATCACCAAGGCCGTCAACGACAGCTACACCCACAAGAAGCAGTCCGGTGGTTCCGGCCAGTTCGCGAAAATCGATTATACCATCGAACCAGGCGAAGTCGGCTCCGGCTTCATCTTCGAATCGAAGGTCACCGGCGGCAGCATCCCGAAAGAGTTCATCCCCGCCGTCGAAAAAGGCTTCAAAACCTGCGTCGATAAGGGACCACTTGCGGGCTACCCTTGCTTGGACTTCAAAGTCATGCTCAACGAAGGTGGTTTCCACGCCGTGGACTCCAGCAACATCGCCTTCGAAATCGCCGCCAAGGCCGCGTATCGCCAGACCATGGTCAAGTGCGCTCCGCAAATCCTTGAACCGATGATGAAACTCGACGTCTTCGCCCCCGAAGAAAAAGTCGGCGACGTCATTGGCGACCTCAACCGCCGCCGCGGCATGATCCAAGGCCAGGAACCAACACCCGGTGGCATCCGCGTCAAGGCAGAGGCCCCACTGAGCGCCATGTTCGGTTACATCGGCGACCTTCGCACGATGACTTCCGGCCGCGGTCAGTTCTCGATGGAGTTCAGCCACTACGCTCCTTGTCCGAAAAACGTCTCCGACGACGTCATCGCCAAGGCCAAAGCCCGCGAAGAAGCACTCCGCAAGTAATCCTCATCGGATTCATCCAAACCCCGTCGTCCGCATCCTGTGGGCGGCGGGGTTTTTGTTTTGATCAGCGTCGGCAACGGACCGCGCTGAAGCATCCATTCAGGACGCAAGGGCAGGCGGGACCCTCAAGTGCATTTCGGGATATGGCATTACTCCGAATGCGTTAATGACGCGCTGAAGCAGCCCTGTAAGCTGTGACCTATGCGTCATTGGAAGCTCCTCACCCACGCGCTGCACTTGCCCAGCATCACTCCGGAACTCCACGCATGAAATTTTCCTGCACTCACTGCGCGCAACATTTGGACGCCGATGCGACCTGGGCCGGCTCCACGATCGAGTGCCCGGCATGTGGTCTGTCTTTTGTCGTTCCATCACAAGAGCGAGAACCTGCATCTGCCCAAGTCGCTGCAGCATCGCCAACCCTTTCAAAAACCCCACATCCGAAACGACCGGGCCCGCGCAAAATCCCTAAAAAACCCAAGGGGGGCGGGATGATGAAAATTTCACTCGCCATCATCGGCATCGCGGCGGGGGCATGGTTCCTTGTGAATGACAAGGGCCATCAGCCCGCGCAGCAAGTGGTGCAGATAACGATCCCGTCATATCCGAAAAAAGCGGTGACCACGCCTGAAATAAGCGCCCCCCCTGCACCGATTCCCGTCTCGCCACCAGCCCCCGATCCCGCTCCTGTCCCAGCGCCCACGGTCACCGCCGATCCTGCACCCGATCCTCCGGCAGCTCCCGCCGAAATTACCGCTCCTAAACCCGATCCGCTGGAGTGGATCCTGGCCCACAAGGAGTACTGGCCAAAACAAGTCGCCCTAGTCACCGCGGCCAAATTTCCGGTTGTTTTAGATGGGCAGGTCGCTGGCACCACTCAGGCATCGCCCGGGACGTTGGTGGATCTTGTGGAAATCAACGGCCAGAACATGACCGTCGTTTACCTGGGCGGCAGCAGCATCGTTCCCATTGGCTCTACTGACTTGCAACAGCGTGCCACGGAACAAATGGCCAAAGCAGAAGCTCAATCACAAACAAAGCCAGCACCAGCGGGCGACGAAACGGCGAAACCGACGCCGCGCGCCCCACTCCAGCAAATTCTACCGCCAACGGATGAAAGGCTCAGCGGCCCAAGCGTGACGCTGCGCGAATCCCGTTCCGGCGTTATCCTTTCCAACGGCATCCTTACCGCCACCATTACCAAGTCCGCGAGCATCTCCTCGCTTAAGTACAAAAACTTCGAGATGGCCAACGAGATGTACTATAGCATGGATGGCGGCCCCAATTATCGAAATCCGGGCGGCGGCCGCTACTTCGTAAAAACGAAAACACCGGACCTCGTCGACATCGGTTTCAAAAACGAACGCAAAAACGAACCGCAGGCGTTCGACTGCGAAATCCACTATGTCCTCAAGCGCGGCAGCTCCGGGATCTACACCTACGCCATTCTCAGCCACCCCGCCTCCTACCCGAAAACCGGTGTCGGCGAATGGCGCATGGTCTGGAAGCTCTCAAACGACCTGCTGGAAAAGATCTATGTGGACGACCTGCGCCACTGGCAGATGCCCAGTCCAGAAGATTACAAACGCGCCGAGCCCACCGGGATCAAGGAGATCACCAAACTTACCACCGGCCCTTGGGCAGGAAAGTACGACTGCAAATACGACTATAGCGCCAGCTACTACGACATTGGCTGCTGGGGACACGCGAGCGACAAACACAAGGTCGGCGGCTGGATCGTGCTCGGCGGCTACGATTACTTCAACGACGGCCCGACCAAGCAGGACCTGAACGCCGCCTCTGGCATCAATCACATCCACTTCGGCATGGATCATTACAATAGCTCCAGCACGACCGTGAACGCGGGCGAGGAGTGGCAGAAAATTTACGGACCCTTCCTGCTTTACTGCAATTCCAGCGAACAAGGCGGCGATGCCATGTGGGCCGATGCCAAGAAGCAGGTCGAATCCGAAAAGGCCGCCTGGCCCTACACTTGGCTGACCGACAACCCCGCCTATCCTTCCGCAAAAGATCGGGGAACACTGAGCGGCCGCTTGGTCATCAAAGACGCTCTCAAGCCGGGGCTGAATGCCGCCAACGCTTGGGTCGGTCTCGCCCAGCCGCCTCCGGGTGGCAACTGGCAGTTCGAGTCCAATCGTTATCAATATTGGGCGAAAGCAGACGCGTCGGGCCATTTCACCATCCCGAGCGTTCGGCCGGGCAGCTATACTTTTTACGCCTTCACCGATGGTGCCGTCGGCGAGTACTCGCGGGAAAAGGTGGTGATCAAGGCCGGCAGCAACCCGCTGGCGGAAGACGTCGTCTGGGAGGTGCCGCACAAAGGCAAATCCCTTGCATGGGAGATCGGAGTCCCCGATCGCACGGCCAAAGAATTCCGTCACGGCACCGACTACTTCCACGGCTACCTCTGGACGCGCTTCCAAGAGGAATTCAAAAACCCCCTGGAATACACCGTCGGCAAGAGCGACGTCTCAAAGGACTGGAACTATGCGCACAGCTGGTACCAAGTCGGCAAAAAAAGAGAACCTTGGCGCTGGCGCATCCACTTCAATCTCGCCGCCATTCCCGAGGGCGATGCGACTCTAACCTTTGCATTTGCCGGCGCCCACGGCCGCGCCAGAATCAATACTTTCGTCAACAGCGAGGCCAAACCCTTTGCCATCGTGACACCTTCCATCCAGGGAGGCAATGCCCTGCTCCGCGAATCCATCCACGCCAAATACTGCGTCGAGTATCTCACGATCCCCACTTCCCGGCTGAAACAAGGGGACAACACCATCACTCTGGAACAAGCCAACACCGACACCCAGACCCACGTGATGTATGACTTCCTAAGTCTGGAACTGCCGTAAACATCGCCGCAATTTCTAACCCATCATTCAACCCACCCCATCGACTTTATGAAAACCAACACCCACCATCTCCTGCTCCACCTCGGCCTCGTCTTCACTGCGGCCCTCACCCCGCTCGCCTCCGCGCAAAGCCATGCCAATGCCGCCCCCCTCAAAGTGAGCGATGTTCCGCGCGCGACGCAGATCGGCACAGGCAAAGCACCCGCCGGTGCGCCGGGCAATGGCAAATACGCGCCGCCGATGCCGGCAAATCCCAGCCTGCCCACGCTCTGGCTGATCGGCGACTCGACCGTTCGCAACGGCACCACTGGCGACAATGGCCCGACCGGCCAATGGGGCTGGGGCGCACCGGCGACTGCTTACTTTGACTTGAAAAAAATCAACGTCGTCAACCGCGCGTTTGGCGGCACCAGCAGCCGTTCGTTTTACAATGGTTTCTTTTGGAAAGACCTGCAGCCACGGATCAAAAAAGGCGACTTCGTGATCCTCCAATTCGGAGCGAACGACAACGGCGGAGCCAAGGGCAAGGGCGGACTCGGCGGCATCGGCGACGAAACCGCGATGAACAACGACGAAACCGTGCACAGCTTCGGCTGGTACCTGAAACAATTCGTCGCCGAGACCCGCGCGAAGGAAGCCACCCCGATCATTTGCTCGCTCACCCCGCGCAAACATTGGGACGCCGACGGCAAACAATTCGCACATGACAGCAAAGCGCATGCCGTATGGGCCGAACAAGTCGCCAAGGAAACCAACACGCCTTTTGTTCCGCTCAACGAACTCATCGCCAAAAAATACGAAGAACTCGGCACGGCGAAGGTCGACACGCTTTACGTCCCCTCCCCCAAGGAAAACCTGCACACCGGCTGGGACGGTGCCGTCGTCAACGCCGAATGCGTCATCGCTGGTTTGAAGGCCTTGCCCGTCGATCCGCTCGATAAGTTCCTTTCGCCGCGCGCCAATTCGGTCACTCCGGCCGCAAAACCCTGATCGGCGGACGAAATTTGCTCTTTTGCCACGCGTCACCCGGACCGGTTGATGCTCGAACAGGACCGGTTGACGCTCGAACGGCACCGGTTGACGCTCGAACGGCACCGGTTGACGCTCGAACGGCACCGGTTGACGCGTCAACCGGAGGTGTTGACGCGTGCCTAAAGAGCTATTTGCTAACGAAAGTCGTTTTCTGGGGGCCACGGGGGCGGGAGATCTGACGTCCGGCTGGGTCTACTCCGATTGAGTAAGTGACGGGCCGAGTCCGCCGGATACACTGCAGCCCATGGCCTACTGGAAATCCGTCGTTTACAAGCTGCTCCTCGTGGGCAGCCTGGCTTTCGCCGTGCCGCCAGCGATGGCAACTCAAGTCGTCGAACTCAAGGGCGACGCTAGGGGCAAGATCCGTGGTAGCGTTGCTACCGCAGCTCCCACTTCCATTCTTCCGTTGCGCGCCGAGGGCTTCACGCAGTCGTTGAACGGCGATTGGTCCTTCAAATACCTTCCGGCACTCGATGCTGGAGCCGATGCGAATTTTTACGCGCCGAGCTTTGACGTATCCACGTGGAAGAGGATTTCCGTTCCTGCCAACTGGGAACTTCAGGGCTTCGCCGAGCCGAAGTATGCGCTCGAACTCAAGGACGGGCTTGGACTCTATCGGCGCGGCTTCCGCGTCCCGGCGGATTGGCACGGACGCCGTGTGTGCCTGCGTTTCGAAGGCGTGGCGTTCGGCTTCGAGGCGTGGGTCAATGGCTCGAAAATCGGCGGGTCAGCGGCGAGCGCCTACAATCCGAATACTTTCGACATCACCGATGCGCTGCAGTCCGCAGCAAATGCCGACAACGTGCTGGCCGTGCAGGTCACGACCAAACCCCTCGGCTTCGAATTCGATGTGAATGACGACTGGGCGCTTTCCGGCATCTATCGTGATGTCACGCTCTTCTCCGTACCGACGACGCATCTGCAGGATTTGTCCACGCAGACCAAACTGGCGGCGGACGGTTCGGCGGATTTGTCGGTTAGCGTCACCGTGAACCAGCCTGGTGGTGAGGTTCATGGGAAACTGTTGGCACCTGATGGAAAGGTAGTGAAGGAGTTCGATGCGACCTATCGGGCTGATCGGGCTTATGAGGCCCATATCAACGTCGCATCTCCGCAGCTTTGGACGGCGGAGACTCCCGCACTCTATCGTCTCCAGCTTTCGCTCTCGGCCAAAGGCAAACTGCTGCAAACGACCGAGGAACGCATCGGCTTGCGGGAAATTTCCATCGTCGAAAGCGTTCTCCGGCTCAACGGACGCCCAATCAAACTGCGCGGCGTGAACCATCACGACCTCGATCCAGAGACAGGCCGCGCCATCACCGAGTCGCAGATGCGCCGCGACCTCGAGCTGATGAAAAAGGGCAACATCAACTTCGTCCGCACCTCGCACTACCCGCCACAACCGCGCTTCATCGAGCTTTGTGACGAGCTGGGTTTTTACGTGATGTGCGAAGTCTCGATCGGCAAAGGCGAAGAACACCTCGAAGACCCCGCTTACCGCGACAACATCCTGGCACGGGTGGAACCAACCATCACCCGCGACAAAAACCGTCCATCCGTGCTCGTCTGGAGCATTGGCAACGAAAACCCGATCACCGACGTCGAGATGGAAGCCGGTCGCCGCGCCAAGGATCTCGATCCAACGCGGCCGATCTGCATTCCCAAGATCGGGAGCTATTTTGCGAAAAATTACGGGCGCATCCCGGAGTTCGTGGACATCTATTCGCCACACTACCCGGGCAATGGATTGCTCCGTAGCTGGGCAAAATCGCTGAAACGTCCGACCATCCTAACCGAGTACGCGCATGCCCTCGGCTTGGCAACGGATCGCATCCAGGAGCAGTGGGAGATTCTTCAGGCGACACCGCAGTTCGCCGGCGGCGCCATCTGGCATTTCATGGATCAGGGAATCTTGCGGAGCAGCGAAAACCCGGTGAATCGCGACAAGTCCACGGAGTATGTGTGGCCGGACAAATCCCACTACTACGATACCAACGGCAACGATGGTTGCGATGGCATCGTTTACGCCGACCGCACGCCGCAGACCGACTTCTGGGAAGCGCGCAAAGTTTATTCGCCCGTGCAAATCGCGGAACGCTCCGCTGTGGTGAAGCTGGGCGCACAGGAGATCGCCCTCACCGTTGAAAACCGCTATGATTTCCGAGCGCTCGCCGGAATGAAGCTGGCATGGTCCTTTCAGCGCAATGGCGACGAAGTCCAGCGAGGCGATGTCCCATTGCACGCACTGGCGCACGACCGGGAGAGTTTGAAAATCCCCCTAACCATTCCCGCAGATGCCACTGGGGACATCCTCTCTCTGAACCTGCGCTGCATGGATGAAGCGGGTCTACCAATCACCGAACGCGCGGTTCGGTTCGATTTGAATGACGCTCACCGCGATTCGTGGCTAGCCAGCCTGCCGGCAGCGGACCAGCTCAAGGTGACTCAGAGTGAAACCGAAGTGAAAATCGCCCACCCACGCTGGGTGCTCACGGTCGCGCGTCCGAGCGGCGCACTCACCATCCGCGACCATGCGGGACGGATACGGGTGGCGGGGATAGATCCACACTCCGGGCGCAAACTCACGATGGCCGAGGGACGAAGTGCTGGCCGCAATGGCACGTGGCGAGCGTCAACACTCACCCAACTCGACGCCCCAAAAATCGAAGTCACCCAGCAAGGCACTTCCGTGCGCCTCGCGGTGTCGGGAAGTTATCCGCTACCCGACAGCAAAGACGAATCGTCCTTCGTCGGCGGTTATGAGGCGGAGATCGCACCCAACGGAACGATCAAGATCCACTATGATTATGTGCCGACAAAGGCGAAGGGCCACTTCTCGGAAGCAGGATTATCCGTCGTGCTGCCATCGGAACTGACGGAGTTTCGCTGGATCGGCCAAGGAATCTACGCCGGTTATCCCGGCAAAGATCGGCTCAACGAGTTCGGCCTATTTCACCTCAACCGCGAAGACCTGCGCTTCCAAGGAAACCGGCGCGAGACCGAGCTGGCGCTACTGACCACGCCTGCGGGCGCGGGGGTGGCTCTCGCAACGAATGCCGCCGATGTGGCAGTCGAACGCCATGACGATCAGACGCTCCTCAGCCATAACGCAGTCATCTCGGGCCTCGGCAACAAAGGAGCTCCGCCCGAAACCTTCGTCGATGTGGATAAAACTCCACACCTATCCGGCAGCTTCACGCTGGTGCTTCTAGAAGAAGCATGGCCAACAATGCTCGGACGGTGGTTTGGCAAGCCAGCTGCCGCACGCGAAGTGTTCCGCCCATTCTATCACAGCTACGATCAATGAATGAATGGATGCCTTGTAACTCATCGAACATGGTAACCGGGCGGAGCCGCTAAAAACACCCCATAAAACTGACAAACCTCATGCGCCCTCATCGCACACCTCTTCTCTTCCTGTTAGCGATCCTCTGTCATTCACCGCAGTGGGGACAAGCGGCCAATTCTCAAGTGGTGGAGCTCAAGGGCGATGCCGGGGGCAAGCGCTTTGATGGCATTGGGGTGGTCAATGGCGGCGGCGCGACTTCGGTGCTGCTCAAGGATTACCCCGAGCCGCAGCGCAGCCAAATTCTCGACATGGTTTACAAGCCGAAGTTCGGGGCATCCGTGAGCGCGCTGCTGGTCGAGATTCCCGGCGATGGCAACTCGACGCAGGGATCGATGCCCAGCCACATGCACACACGCGACGACCTCGACTACACGCGCGGCTATCTGTGGTGGATCCTGTGCGAGGCGAAAAAGCGCAATCCCGACCTTTCACTCGATGGCACCGCTTGGAGTGCGCCCAGTTGGGTGGGAGACGGGGCAAAGTTCCCTTCCGGAAAGTATGGTGACGCACAGTTCTGGACACAGGACACCATCGGCTATTACGTCAAATGGCTAGAGGGGCTTCGAAAAGTTTATGGCCTGGAGTTCGATGCCCTCGGCTGCCGCAACGAAAAAGGCTATAGCCCCGAGTTTGTGAAAATGCTGCGCACGACCTTGGACGCTAATGGATTCAAAAGCGTCAAGGTTCACGCGTTTGATCACTTCACGAAGGACAAATTCGATTTTGTGAAGGAGATGCTGACCGATGAGAAACTGCGCGATTCGATCGACATCATCAGCGGCCACACGCTCAGCACCAATGCGCCGAAGCGTTTTCCAGCGACTGCGGAGGTTCAGCAGATGGCGGCCCAAATGAATAAGCCCATTTGGGATACCGAGGACCACGTTTATAAAAAGGGCTTTGATTGCGAAATCAGCATCGTGCAGGCCTTCAACGATAACTTCATCAGCAGCGGAGCGACACGCACCGTGAACTGGTACGACATCGCGGGACTCTATGCGATGGAGCCCTTCTCGGAGGATCCGGCGATGCTGCTCGCGCACTCGCCTTGGAGCGGTCATTACCAAGTCCGCGAGGCATTGTGGGGCTACGCGCACTATGGCCAATTCAGCCAAGTCGGGTGGCAGTATCTCAACGGCGGTTGCGGAGAACTCAGCGGAGGAGGTTCCATGGTGACGCTAAAATCACCGGGCGATGATTATAGTATCATCATCGAGACCAAGGATGCAAAAGCCCCGCAACAACTCCAGTTTCAGATCAGCGGAGGATTGTCTGGCAACGGGCTCTGCGTCTGGCGGAGCAATGCGAAGGAGCAATTCATTCAACAACCTGGTATCAAGCCGGCGAATGGCACATTTACGATCACGCTGGATCCCGATTCCATCTATTCGCTCTCCACCACCACAGGGCAACAGAAAGGCTCGTTCGCCGACATTCCCACGCCGAAGCCGTTTCCGTTTCCCTACTACGAGACTTTCGAGCAATATGCTTCGCCCAAAGAATGGGGCCACCTGCCGCGCTACACCGCCGACATTGCCGATGCGTTCGAGATCGCCGAGCGCCCCGACAAGCAAGGCAAGTGCCTGCGCCAAGTCGTTCCGAAGCCCACCATTTCGTGGGCTCCGGATTGGCTGCCCTATACCATTTTGGGCGACGACTCGTGGCAAGACTACGAAGTCAGCGCCGATGTGTATTTGAACCCAGGCGACTCGGCGGCGGTGATGGGCCGGATCAATGATGTCGGCACCGGCTACGGCTTCATCCCGAAAGGGTATTTCCTGAAACTCGCCGACAACGGGCAATGCCAGCTGGTCGTCATCCGCGGCAAAAAGGACAAAAAGAAACCCGTCGGTGATGCCGAGCAGCAGGCGATTCTCAGAGGCCTGAAGGACGACGGCGAAGGCGGAGAGAAGGTGCTTGCCACGGTCCAACTCCCCGGCATAAGCCCTAACCAATGGCATCACCTGAAGCTATGTTTCCAAGGATCCACCCTCATGGGATTCGTCGACGACAAGCTGGTTCTGACTGCGACGGACGGCCTTTACGCTCGCGGTATGGCAGGACTGATGGCAGGGGGTGAAAGAAAAAGGCTCAGCACCCCGTATTTCGATAACCTATTGATCAACGGCATCAATGCTCCCACGCCCAAGCCCTCATCTGCCATTGCCCGCCAGTTGCCCATCTACCGAACTTCTGCAGGAAAATAACAAACTCGCTCCGCCAACCCCGTAACTTTCAATTTATGTCTCATCTCACAACAACCTTCCGCAGCGCGCTCTCCACAGTCGGCCTTCTTCTCGCAACCCTTACCGCGATGGCAGGCAGCGAGAAGGTCATCGATGCAAGACAGGCCGGCGTGATCGGCGACGGCACGACGCTCAACACCGCCAGCATTCAAAAAGTGATTGATGACTGCAGCGCAGTCGGTGGCGGCACCGTCCGTTTCCCGGCAGGCCGCTATCTCACCGGCACGATCCAGATCAAAAGCAATGTCACCTTGCGACTCGAAGATCAGGCCACCTTGCTCGGCAGCACGGAGGCCGCCGATTACCGCAATCTCGATCCGTTCATCGACGGCAGCGGCAACCCGCTGGGCCACGCGCTGATCGTCGCCATGGATGCACAAAATGTCGGCATTGAAGGCAAGGGCACGGTAGACGGACAAAGCCCGAAGTTGAAAGCAAAGCAAAAGCCTTACGCCATGCGGCCGATGCTGATGCGCTGGGTGCGCTGCCACAACGTCACGGTCCGGGGTGTCCGCCTCACCAACCCCGGTGCGTGGACGCTGAATTTTTTCCAGACCAAGGACACCCTTGTCGATGGCGTGACCATTCGCTGCCGCGACTTGAAAATGCACAACAATGACGGCATCGATCTGGATTCCTGCGAAAATGTGCAGGTGCGCAATTGTGACATCATCAGCGGCGACGACGCGTTTTGCATCAAGGCCACCAGCGCAGGGAAACCAAGCCGCAACATCGTCGCCACCGACTGTAAACTTTCGACCCGCTGCAATGCGATCAAGCTCGGCACCGAGGCCATCGGCGGCTTTGAGAACATCTCGATTTCCCGTTGCCAGATCACGAACACCAAGATGTCCGGCATCGCCCTGAATGCCGTGGACGGCGGCGATCTGAAAAACGTAACGATCAGCGACGTCACGATGGATGGCGTGATCGTGCCCATCAGCATCCGCCTCGGTGCACGCCTCAAGACTTTCCGCGAGGGCGATCAACCAAAGCCGAACCCCGGCAAATTGCGCGACGTAACGATCAAAAACGTGACGGCCAAAAACATTGAGATGATCGGAATGCTGATCAACGGCGTTCCCGGCTATCCGGTCGAGGCGCTGACGTTGGAAAACATCCAGCTCGAACTGCCGGGTGGCGGCACTGCCGAGGCGGCAAAAGTCCGTCTGTCGGAAAAGGAAAAGGCCTATCCGGAGTTCGATATGTTTGGAAAAACCCTGCCCGCCTACGGCATCTACGCGCGGCACGTCCGCGGCGTGAATTTCAACAATGTGCGTATGAACCTGCTCAAACCCGATGCGCGCCCAGCCACGGTCTTCATTGACACCGCAGAGGTAACGCCTGGCGATTTTGGCAAGGAATCACCCAGCACCCAGAAATGAAACGGCTGCGCCGAATCCGCTTGGGCTGTTTTTGTATCATAGCTCTCATTTCAGCGAGTACGCTTGCTACGATCACCCGCAGTACCGCCGCTCCCATCTCCGTTTACCCGGCGAAGGCCGAAGGTTTCACGCAATCGCTCAACGGCGATTGGTCATTCAAATACATTCCCTCGCTCAACGCCGGGGCCGATGCGGGTTTTAACGCGCCGAGCTTCGATGTCTCGGCGTGGAAGAAGATTGTGGTCCCAGCGAATTGGGAAATGAAGGGCTTTGCCGAGCCGGGCTACGATATAAAAGGTCTCAAAGACGGGCTTGGACTCTATCGGCGCACGCTTCGTGTGCCCGCAGCTTGGCGAGGTGGACGGCGAGTGTGCCTGCGTTTCGAGGGCGTGGCTTACGGATTTGAGGCATGGGTGAATGGCACAAAGATCGGCGCATCCGGGGCGGGTGCTTACGAGCCTAACACCTTCGACATCACCGACGCACTGCAGACCAACGCGAAGGCGGACAACGTGCTCGCCGTGCAGGTGACGACCAAGCCGTTCGGCTATGAATTCGACGTGAATGACGACTGGGCGCTCTCGGGCATCTATCGCGACGTCACCCTCTTTTCCGTGCCGACGACGTATCTGCAGGATGTGTCCACGCAGACCAAACTGGCGGCGGACGGGTCGGCGGATTTGTCGGTTAGCGTCACCGTGAACCAGCCTGGCAGTGAGGTTCGTGGAAAGTTGCTGGCACCGGATGGCCAAACGGTGAGCGAGTTCGATTTGCCGCAGCAGCCTAACGGCCACTACGACACGACGGTGCATGTGGTGAATCCGCAACTCTGGACGGCGGAGACACCTGCGCTTTATCGCCTGCAGCTTACGCTTTCGGCGAAAGACCAGCCGCTGCAAACCATCGGGGAACGCATCGGCCTGCGTGAAATCAGTATCAAGGATGGCGTGTTTCTTCTCAATGGTCGTCCGATCAAACTGCGCGGAGTCAACCATCACGACTTGGATCCGGTGGATGGCCGCGCCATCACCGAGGCGAAAATGCGCGCCGATCTCGATCTGATGAAAAAGGGCAACATCAACCATGTGCGCACTTCGCATTATCCTCCGCAGCCGCGCTTCTTGGAGCTTTGCGACGAGGTGGGCTTCTATGTCATGGACGAGGTGGCGATTGGCAGCAGAGGCTACAAACATCTTAAGGATCCAGCCTACCGCAACCATATCCTGGCACGCACCCAAGCGACCATCATGCGCGACAAAAATCACGCCTCGGTCATCGTTTGGAGCATTGGTAACGAAAACCCGTTTGAGAAGATCGAGTTGGACGCCGCCCGCTATGCCAAAGAACTGGATCCGACACGGCCGGTTTGTTTGCCCCAGACACCGGATGACTTTGAAAAAAGCTGGCAGAAATTTCCGGAGTTCGTGGACGTTTACTCGCCGCATTATCCGAGCAATGCCGAACTCCGCGAGCAGGCGAAAACGTTGAAGCGCCCGACGATCTACAGCGAATACGTCCACTCCTGGGGTCTCGGCTTTGACCGACTCGATGATCAGTGGGAAATCATGCAGGCGACGCCGCAGTTTACCGGTGGTGCCATCTGGCATTTCCAAGACCAAGGACTTTTGGTGAAAAGCCGGAAGCCTTTTGACTCGAAAAAGCCCCTAGGCGCGGTGTGGCTGGACAAGAACCGCTTCTATGACACCCATGATGCTGACGGATCCGACGGCATCGTTTACGCCGACCGCACTCCGCAGACCGACTTCTGGGAAACGCGCAAAGTTTACTCAGCTGTCCAGATTGCGGAGCGCTCTGCCGCGGTGAAACCGGGCGCGCAGGAAATCGCACTCACCGTCGAGAACCGCCACGACTTCCGCGCGCTTGCCGGGATGAAGCTGGCATGGTCATTGCAGCGCAATGGCACCGATGTCCAGAAAGGTGAAATCCTGATGCACGCCCCAGCGCACGAAAAGGAAACCGTGCGCATCCCCGTGAACATCCCCGCCGATGCCAGCAGCGATGTGCTCGCACTCAATGTGCGCTGCTTGGATGAAAAGGCTCTTCAGATCACCGAGCGTACCGTGCGTCTCGACCTCGCCGACGCTCAGCGCCACACATGGTCGGCGACCTTGCAAATCGGGACGGCACAAAGCATAACGGAAACCGAAACCGAGGTGAAGATCACACTGCCGCGGTGGGTACTCACCGTCGCGCGCCCAAGTGGCGAGCTAACCATTCATGACCGTCAGGGACGTCTGCTGATGGCGGGCATTTATCCGCACACCGGCCGCAAATTCTCCCTGAATAGCCAGCGCATCGCCACAGATTCACGCAAAGCCAAAGCCGTGGATATTTGGCCGATGGCGATGCTCACGAAACTCGATTCGCCCGTGATCAAAGTCACGAGGCAGGGAGCATCCGTTCACCTCGTTGTCTCCGGAACCTACCCGCGACAGGACAAGCCCGAGCAGGCATTAGTCGGCAGCTATCAGGCAGACATCTCGCCGGGCGGCGCCATTGCCATCAGCTACGATTACGCTGCGACGAATGCCCAAGGAGTCTTGTTGGAGGCCGGCTTGTCTGTCGTGCTGCCGGACTCATTGTCGGAGTTTCGCTGGATCGGCCAGGGACCTTACCCCGCCTATCCGGGCAAGGAACGACTGGACGAGTTTGGCCTGTTCCACCTCAATCGCGAAGACCTTCACTTCCAAGGAAACCGCCGCGAGACCGAGCTGGCACTGCTAACGAATCCCACAGGTGCGGGCGTGGCGCTCGCAATGACGACGCCCGCCGATGTCGCCGTTGAGCGCAACGACAACCAAACGTTCCTGAATCACAACGCGGTCATCTCCGCTCTCGGCAATAAGGGTTGGCTGCCCGAGACACTTGTCGATGTGGCGAAGACTCCACACCTCGCTGGCAGCTTCACGCTCGTGCCCCTTGATGACAAATGGCCGGCAGCGCTGACGCGATGGTTCGGCAAGCCTGCCGCCGCCCGCAAGGTATTCCGCCCGTTTTATCACAGTTACGATCAATAACGAAAGGATGCCCCTTCAATTCGGAATACATGGTGGCCGGCCTTGCCGCGACCGAAGGGATCGAAGCCGTAGGTCACAAGTCGTAAATCCGCGCCGCGTTGTCATGGAGGATGGCGTCGGCTTCGTCGGCAGACAGGTCCGCGACAAATCTCCGGACCATTTTCGCCCAAGTCTGATAAGATTCGACGCGCAGCAGGCACACGGGCCAATCGGTGCCGAAGAGCAAACGGTCGGGTCCGAAGAGCGCAAGCGCCTCATCAAAATAGGCGCGCAGCGTGGGCTCGTCTATTTCCGCGTCGAGGACCTCGGTAACCATTCCGGAAATTTTCACGCCGAGGATGTTTTCGCGTTTGGCGAGTTCCGCCATGCCGGATCGCCAGGCGGGGTCGATTTGTCCCTTCCGAATTTCAGGCTTGGCTATGTGGTCGATGATGATGCCCAGCTCCGGCTGGCGGTCGACAAGTTGGATCGCGACCGGGAGCTGCCGCTGAAACACTAGCAGATCATAGCGGAGATCGATGTCCGGAAGGAGACCGAGCCCCCGGTGGAAATCATCGCGAAGGAAATAAGAGTCAGGTTCGCCCTGGAGGACGTGCCTTACCGCCTTGAACTTGGGATGCGCCGCCAGACGCCCGAGTGGCTCGCCGACGTTTCGATCAATCAATGGCACCCAGCCGATCACGCCTTGAATCCGGTCGGTGGCATCCGCCAGCGAAAGCAGCCAGTCGGATTCGGCCAGCACTTGGCGGGCTTGCACCACCACGGTGGCATCGACCTTGGCGGCCGTGGTCGCTTTCTCCAATTCGGCAACGAGTTGGTCTTTCGCCAGCGGTGTGCCCGGAGGAATCCAGTCGTATTCCTCCGGCGAGTAATTCCATAAGTGGTGGTGGGAATCGATCATGCAAACGGTGGTTTCGTGGGTGGGTCGTAAGGTTACTGGTTACGTTTTTTGCGACAACTTCGAATTTAGCGGCGACTCTCTGGCGTCACAGCACAACCCGCCGGTAGAGCCTTGCGAATTCCCGGGGGGAGTACCCAAAGTGTTGTTTAAACAAGCGGGAAAAGTGATAGGGATCCGGATACCCCACCTCGTCAGCCACTTCCCGGATCTGGATATTTGTCGTAACGAGCAGCTCGGCGGCGTGATTCATTTTCTGGCGTGTCAGGTAGCGGAACGGACTGGATTGGCCGTAGCGCTGGAACATCCGACACAGTTGAGCCGGGCGAACGTGCAGCGCCGTCGCGATCCCCTCAAGGTCACGCAGTTCTCTGAAATTTGCGTCGATGAATTCCCGCCACTGCCGGAACTGCGGCATCTGGTCCGCGACGGGCGAGGGCGAAGGCGCGATGCCTCCGGCTAGCTTCAACACAATGGCGCGCAGATAGAGGACACACAAATCCGCCGATTTTTCCGCCGCCTCGGCACCATCGGCGATCATCTGGTCGATGAGAAAGCGGATGGCATCGGATTGCAGGGTTTGCACCGCCCGACCGGGCGGTAGCTCGTTTTCTCTCAAAAACTCCTCCGCACCGGCGCCAGAAAAGTCGACAAAATATTTAGTCATCGACTGGCCGGAACTATTGGAGATCCGGTGGGCAATTCCGGGGCCATAGAAAAACGCCACCCCGGCATGGAGCGGGTGAAAATGTCCATCCAGTAGCAACTCACCCGTTCCTTCGGCCACGAATTCCAGCCCGTAGCATGGAAACCCCGGTCGCTCCATGAGGTAATTGGGATCACAACGTTCCCTTCCGCCGCAGACCACGAAAACATCATCCGGCGGCAGCTTCGCCTCCAGGTGGAAGTAGCGGTGCGAAGAAACCTGGCGGGATAACGGCGGCAGCGGTGTGATCTCAGGCATGTTCATCGCGATGCGGCAAGAATATCCATCTTTTTGGAAAGTGCATCCATTTTCAAACGCCACTTTCCCGCTAGCGTTCGGAGCACTGGATGACCCGCATCACCATCCTCATGGACGGGTGACCTCACTTCCCCGCCAAACCCAGCCAGACCATGGAATATCGCAAACTCGGCAACACCGGACTGGAGGTCTCCGTCCTCAGCTTTGGCGCGTCATCACTGGGTGCCGTTTTTCATGAAATCACCCTCGACGATTGCATCGAGACGGTCCACGCCGCGCTCGACGGCGACATCAATTTCATCGACGTCTCACCTGCCTACGGCAAATCGCTCGCGGAACTGAACCTCGGCCGCACCTTGCAAGGAGTGGCGCGCGACCGCTACATCCTCGCCACCAAGATCGGCAGCTACAGTGAAGATCGCGGCGATTACGACTACTCGCGGGCCAGCACCGAGCGCAGCGTCGAGCACAGCTTGGTGCGTCTCGGCGTGGATCACATCGACCTGATCCAGTGCCATGACATCGAATTCGCAGATCACGACCAGATCGTGAACGAGACCCTGCCCACGCTGCACCGCATGAAGGAGCAGGGGCTGGTCGGGCACGTCGGCATCACCGGGCTGCCATTGAAGGTGTTTCCGGCCCTGCTCGACCGCGTCGGTCCGGGTGTGGTGGAGACCATTCTATCATTCTGTCACTATGAGATGAATGATACGTCGCTCGCGGAGATGATTCCCTACCTGAAGGAAAAGGGCGTGGGCATCATCAACGCGTCGCCCACCGGTATGGGCCTACTGACCGAGCGTGGCGCGCCGGCATGGCACCCTGCCAGCAAGGCCATCCAGGAAGGTTGCCGTAAAGCAGTCGCACACTGCAAGGCTAGGGGCGTCGATGTCGTGAAACTCGCCGTGCAGTTTTGTCTGGCCAACCCAGACATCGCCACCACCCTCGTTGGCACCGCCCGTCCCCAGAACATCCGGGATAACATCGCCTATGCCAATGAGCCGCTGGATGAAGTGCTACTCGCCGAAGTGTTAGAAATCCTCACACCCATCCGCAATCATAACTTTACCCGTGGGCTTCCCGAGCACCGCGATCCCATCCTCTCTTAACAACTCCGCCATGCTCAACTCCGGCATCCTCAATCCCCAGATCCTCGACCTGCTGGCGCGGGTCCGTCACACGAACCTGCTGATCATCGCCGACCGTGGTTTCCCGTTCTGGCCGGAGATCGAAACGGTGGACATCTCGCTCATCGACGACGTGCCCACCGTACTCCAGGTGCTCGCAGCGATCCGGCAAAATTTCACGGTGGGTGCCGTTCACATGGCCGGGGGGTTTCGCGAGGCCAATGACGCGGCCACGGTTGCCGCGTTTGAATCCGCACTCGCAGGAATCCCGGTGACCTATGAAAGCCATGAAGCGGTCTTCAAAAAACGTATCCCCGGAGCCATCGGACTGATCCGCACGGGCGACACCACTCCATATTCCAATATGATTCTCGTATCGGCATGAAAACCCTTCTCCTCGAAGAACCCGGCCATCTTGTTTTCACGGACACGGCGGAACCACTCAACCCCGGTCCCGGAGAAGCGCTCGTGCGCGTCCACCGCGTCGGCGTATGCGGCACGGACATCCACGCATTTGGCGGCAAGCAACCGTTTTTCTCCTATCCGCGCATCCTCGGGCACGAACTGGGCCTCGAAGTCATCGCCGTGGGTGACGGCGTGAGCCATCTAAAAACCGGCGATCGCTGCGCGGCGGAGCCCTACGTGAACTGCCAGGAGTGCATCGCCTGTCGTCGCGGACGCGGCAATTGCTGCACGAACATGCAGGTCATCGGCGTCCACACCGATGGCGGAATGAGGGAACGATTTGTCCTTCCAGCCCGCAAATTGCATGCATCCTCGAAGCTCAACTACGAACAACTTGCCCTCGTCGAGCCGCTCAGCATCGGCGCACACGCGGTGGAGCGGGCGCAAGTCGACGCTGGTGAATTTGTCCTCGTCATCGGCGCAGGACCGATCGGGCTGGCGACCATGCAGTTTGCCGTCGAAAAAGGCGCGCAAGTCATCGTGCTCGATATCAACGAGGCGCGCATCGAGTTCTGCCAAAAACAGCTCGGTGTGCAACACGCGATCAACGGCACCCATGAAAACGTCATCCATGCCCTGGCAGCCATCACCGGTGGCGACATGCCCACCGCGGTGTTTGATGCCACGGGCAGCCCCAAGTCGATGATGGCGTCTTTCGACTATCCCGCGCACGGCGGGCGTCTGGTGTTTGTAGGACTCTTTCCGGGCGAGGTCACCTTCAACGACCCGAATTTCCACAAACGCGAACTCACCCTGATGGGTAGTCGCAATTCGCATCCCGCGGATTTTCCCCGCATCATCAGCCTCATCGAATCCGGCCGCATCGATACTGCACCGTGGATCACCCACCGCTCGGAACTCGATGTCGTGGCGGATGTTTTTGACTCTTGGACCCGTCCCGAGACCGGCGTCATCAAGGCGATGATCGAACTCTAACCTTTCAACCGTAAAAAACCCATGACCAAACCTAGCCTCTTCACCTCACAGGAAGGCAAAAGCCTTTTCATTCCCTTCATCCTCGTCAGTTCGTTGTTCCTGTTATGGGGCTTCTGCAACGGGATGATCGACGTGATGGACAAGCACTTCCAGAAAGAGCTCCACCTCACGCTCGCCCAGTCGGCCTGGGTCCAGTTCGCCCACTACCTCGGCTATTTCCTGATGGCGATGCCCGCCGGCTGGCTCGCCAGCAAGCTCGGTTACAAGGGCGGCATCATCGCCGGTTTGCTGATGGTCGCCGCCGGCGGATTCTGGTTCATCCCCGCCACCAAGATCGCCACTTTCCCGGCTTTCCTTTTAGGTGTGTGTGTCATCGCTTCCGGCCTTACCTTCCTTGAGACCGTTGCCAATCCATACACCACCGTCCTTGGGCCGAAACAATTCGCCGCCACCCGCATCAATCTCGCCCAGTCCTGCAACGGCATTGGCTGGATCTTCGGACCCATCGCCGGAGCCCAGTTTTTTTACGGCCAGGATGCCGCCGGCCAGAGCACTGGCGCGGCCACCCTCTGGATCCCCTACGCCGCAGTCGGGGCCTTCGTGCTCGTCCTCGCGCTCATTTTCTTTTTCTCCAACCTGCCCGACATCAAGTCCGAGGATGAATTCCACCTCGACGATTCCGCCGAGTCCCCTTTCGTGGCGGCCCCACCCGCTAACCGCGGCACCGCACTTTCCCTACTGTGGCTCAATATCGCAGTCCTCTCGGTGTCGGTCGGCATGATCTTTTCTGCCATCGTCGCCATTCCCGCCGTGGGCCTAAAACTGGGACTCACGGAAGCACAGGGACTCTGGTATGCCTCCGGCATCTTGCTCGCCATCGGCACCGTCGTCTTCCTCAAAAACAACCGTAAAATCACCCACCACAGCATCTGGAACCACCCGCATTTTTCGGGAGCCACGCTCACCCAGTTCTTTTACGTCGCCGCACAATGCGGGATCTTCGCCTATTTCATCAACTACATGACCACGCAGATCCCGGCGATTCCGGAGTCGTGGAAAACCGGATCGTTCGGCGCATGGTTTGAAATCAACAAGAGCGGCATCCTCAGCCTGAGCGACAAGGGAGCGTCCAACCTCGCGGCCGGTGGATTTTTCTGCTTCCTGCTTGGCCGCTTCCTCGGTGCCGCGCTCCTCAAAAAACACCCCGTCCACAAGGTGCTCTCCACCTTCGCCTGTCTCGCGGGCGCATGCAGCCTGCTGGTATTCCTGAAGCTCGGCTGGCTTTCCGCCGTCGCGCTTTTCCTCACCTACTTCTTCATGTCCATCATGTTTCCCACCATCTTTTCACTCGGGATCCACGGGCTTGGAGCCAGGGCAAAAAAGGCATCCTCCTTCATCGTCATGGCCATCATGGGTGGCGCCATCATGCCCAAGCTGATGGGCTACATTGCGGACAAGGACGGAATGTCCGCCGGTTTCATTGTTCCGCTCGTCTGCTTCGTCTGGGTCGCCTCATACGGTTTCTTCTGGAGCAAACTCAGCGGAACCACAGGCGTTATCGGCATTGCTCCGAAGAATGGCCACTAACTCCAATTTTCTCCCGCATATCAGCAACTACGGCCATTCAATGACGGCATCCGCCCTTTAATTTCTCGTCATGAAAATCATACCATTTCTGACAACTGCTTTTGCTGGACTCTTGATCGCAGGGTCAACCCTTGCTGAAGCTACGGACAGCGCCATCATTCCTAACCGTGGTGCAACAAGCAGGGAGCCCGCGCGCTTCTGGGAACAATCATTTCTGAGCGGTAATGGACGCATGGGACTGATGTATTACGGCTTGCCCGGTGATGAAACTTTGGTGCTGAATCATTGTCGGCTTTTCCTGCCGCTGGGAAACGTTGAGAACGTGCCCGATATCGGCAAAAATCTCGAGGAACTGCGGAAGATCATCAAGGAGCGGGGCTACAACCGCGGGATGGCTTTCATGGAGGAAAAAGGGAAACAGGCAGGGTGGCCCGGCATGATTCAGAACACCGACCCGTTTCATCCGGGAATGATGCTAAAAATCAACGCCGAGGGTAACGCTACCGAATACCTTCGCACGGAAAATTTCGCGACTGGCGAGATCGCTGCACGCTGGGCAACCGGGGGTAGGCAACAGTTGCGGCGAATGTTCGTGTCCCGTCCGGACAATGTCGTGGTGCTGTCGCTGACGGGCGACAATGTGACCTGCGATTTCACGCCGCTCCCCATTGATCCCACCGCGCAGGTGCGCGCTTATCAACTCAACCACCCGGCCGAGCCCAAAGACAACTCCGCCGCCAATACCCTGATCCAGTCCGAGCTAAAAATCGAGAATGACGGTGCGACGATGCACAACACCTACAAGTTTGGCAAAGGCGGCTACGACATCGTCGTTCGAGTCGTGACGCGCGGCGGCAGCGCCGAAAGCGATGGACAGAAAATCCGAATCAAGGAGGCGAGGGAGGTACTCGTGCTGGCGCGGGTGGTGCCGTTTAAGCAGGGTGAGAAAAGCCGCCTGGCGGAGACAAAAGAGGAGCTGCAAAGGCTCCCTACCGATTACGACTCACTGCTCGCCGCGCATGCTAGGATCCATGGTGAATTGTTCAATCGCGTGGTGACGGATTTTGGCGGCGGCGCGGAACGGAAGTTGCCAAGCGAGGAGCTTTTCGCTCGGGCGAAGCAAGACCAGACGATCCCGACTGCACTGCTCGAAAAAATCTATGATGGCTCCCGCTATATGATCATCTGCGCCAGCGGCGAACACCCGCCCAACTTACAAGGAATCTGGACTGGCACCTGGCAGCCCGCATGGTCGGGCGATTATACGACAAATACGAACCTTCAGCTTGCCATCACTCATACACTGAGCTCAGGCACGCCGGAGTTATTGCAGGGTTTTTTTCGACTAATCGATGAAACGCTTCCCGGCTGGCGCGAGAACGCAAAGAATTTTTACGGCGCGCGCGGCATCATGGCTCCGTCACGCGAGTCCAACGACGGCAGGCAAATCCACTGGAGCAGCCGTTTTCACGGCTCGTTCTGGACCTGCGGGGCCGGCTGGCTGGCGCATTGGTACTACGATTACTATCGTTACACCGGGGACAGGGAATTTCTTATGAACCAGGCGGTGCCATTGATGAAAGAAGTCGCGCTCTTCTATGAAGATTTCCTTTTCGTGGACGGAACTGGAAAGTATCGCTTCAGCCCATCGAACTCCGCCGAGAATGGCGATGGTGATAATTCCACCCAGGACATCATGGTCGCTCATGAGTTGCTTGCGAACCTGATCGCCGCGTGCCAAGAACTGAAGATCGAATCGCAAAGCATCCCCAAGTGGCAGGCGATGCTTGATAAGCTGCCGCCTTATCTTGTCCTACCGGATGGCGAACTACAGGAGTGGTCAACGCCCGGATCGCCCAATAAGAACAATCACCGCCACATGTCGCACCTGTATGCGATCTGGCAGAGTTATGAGTTCGATCCAAAAACCACGCCAGAGATGTGGAAAGCATCGGAAACCGCTTACGACGCGCGGATGAATGGCTGGTTCCGAAATCCAGAGAACACCGGTGACAAAAATCGCGGGGTCGAGACTGCCTCGCACGGGCGAATGCATCTGGCACTGAGCGCTGCACGGCTGGGACGAAACGAAGAAGTCTGGGAGATCCTGACCCGCATGGCGACTGGTGGCTCCATCTATTCCAGCATGGCGGCGGCGCATTACGAGAATGGTAAGACGTTTAACATGGATTCCAATGGTGCCATGCCGGAGGTCATCAACAATGCCCTAGTGTTCTCCCTGCCGGGCCAACTCGACCTGCTTCCCGCGTTACCGGCCGCGATGAAGGAGGGCGAGGTAAAAGGCCTGTTGGCGCGAGGTGCTATCGCCATCAACCGCCTCAAGTGGGGGCCTGGAACCATGGAGGTGGAACTTACCTCTCAGAAGTCGCAGACAATCACGATGCGCGTTCCGAAAGCGGCCTTGCTCAGCACCTTTGATGTGATCGGCGGCAAAGCCCAAGTGGCTCCGGCGGGCGCGAATGCCCGGACAATCGACCTTCCCGCGGGTGAACGTGTCAGCCTGAGCCTTCAGTTTAGATGATGCCGGGCTTCTAGTCGCCCGGAAAAAACACTGCCGGAAAGCCACACTCTATTGCGATTCCATTTGAGAGAATGTGCCCCAACGGAACTGCCAGCTAGCATGGTGAAAGGTTTGCTTGCCCGCGACAGTATGGAGATCAACCTCGGATGAAAGGACGACAAACTTTCCACTGCCAGCCTGCTCGACCCACGCTCAAAGCGCTTTAAAATTCACCACATGAAAAAACTCCTCCTCGCTGCATTGGTCATCTTCTCCGGTATTTTGCCGGGGTTGGCCCAGAAGCCGATTCTGCCGGATTTCCATGCCGATCCCTCGGCACGGTTGTTTCATGGCAAACTCTATATTTATCCAACCCATGACCTCCCGAACATGCAGCATTGGGACGAGGTGGACTGGCATGCCTTTTCCACCGATGACATGTCCAAGTGGACGGATCACGGCGTCATTTTCAGTCTGAAAGACATCACGTGGGCCGACAAGGAAGCGTGGGCACCGGACGGTATCGAGCGTAACGGGAAATTCTATTTCTACTTCCCCGCCGGTGGAGAGATCGGTGTGGCGGTTGGGGATTCGCCCACCGGCCCGTTCAAGGATGCGCTGGGCAAGCCGCTGATCAAATCGAAGGAAGCCGGGATTAAATACTGCATTGATCCGAACATTTTCATGGATGACGACGGGCAGGCTTATCTCTTTTACGGCGGTGCCCGGCAACTCGGGGTGGTGAAACTCAAGGAGGACATGGTCACGCGCGACGGCCCAATTCAGGTTCTGGACATGCCCCAGTTTTACGAGGGTGTGTGGATTCACAAACGCAACGGCATTTATTACGCAAGCTATCCCACGCGTCCCGCCGGGGCACCCCAGGCCAATATGATGGTTTACAGCATGGCGAAGAGCCCGCTCGGGCCTTGGGATTACAAAGGGGCGATCCTCGACAACCATTCCGGAAATGTGCATGGCTCGATCACGGAGTTCAAAGGCCAAGCATATCTCTTCTACCACGTCGCTGCCTCGCCGGACAAGCGTGAGCGCCGTGTCTGCGTCGAGCCCCTCTTCTACAATGAGGACGGGACCATCAAGCCGATGCAAATGTCGCCTCCAGTAGTTGATGTAAAAAAGTGATCACCCGCACCCTAGTTTCCACTTTGTCCTTCACTGGCTTTCGCCTGCTTGCCGTCAGCGCTGTGCTGAATTCCGCGCTGTGCGCGCAGACGCCCAATCTCGAAAGTAATATCGCGCGACCCTTGCGTTATCATCCCGAGGGAACGGACTTCGTGATCGAAAATGGCGGCGAGTTTTTTAACCGCCCGCTCTATGGCACCCACACCGCTTTCCGCGTGGATGCAGGCGACAAGCCGGAGTTCGCCCTCTATCTGCCGGGGCGTGGCGGGAATCTCCGCGTCGCGTTGAAAAAGGGCGGCAGCGCGAAGTGGCTCTTTGATGCCGCGCATATCACCACGCGCTATCGCCCCGGGTCGATGATTTACGAAGTCCGCGATCCGCTGCTCGGCGACCATGCCACGCTGCGACTCACGGCGATTCCCACCCAGGAAATCCAAGGCCTGATTCTTCGCGCCGAGCTGCAAGGAAACGCGGACGGGGTCGAGCTTGTTTACGTTTACGGTGGCGTGAGCGGGGAAAAGGGAGACCGCAATGGAGACATCGGCTGCGAAAAGCTGCCGGTGAGCCAATTTTTCCAGTTCAAGCCACAGCTCTGCAAGGGCAATGAAATCACCGTGGAGAACGGCGCTTTCACACTGCGCAGCAAGCCCGCCACGATCAGCGGCCGCCTGTCGTCATCCAGCCCAAAAACAACCCTCGCTGATGGTGAGAACTGGAACGCACTTCCCAAGCTTCTTTCCACCACCGGCCAGCCTGCACCGAAGTTTCCCGTGGTGGTGACGGAAGCCCCGCTGAAACCGGGCGAGCCGATGTTTTTTGCGCTGCTCCGCACCGGGGAAACAACGACTTCCGACCTGCCGCAGCTTTTCGAAAAGGCGGAACGCAACCGCCAGCAAATCGCCGGGAAAATCGTCGTGGACACACCCGATCCATTTATCAACGCCGCCGCGTCGGCGCTTTGCATCGCGGCGGATAGCGTCTGGGATACCACGCAAAACGCATTCATGCACGGCGCGGTCGCTTGGCGCAAAAAGCTCCTCGGCTGGCGCGGCGGCTACTCGGGTGATGAACTCGGCTGGCACGAGCGCACACGCGGGCATCTGATGAATTGGTTGCCAAAACAAAACACCCAGCCGGTTCCCAGCTCGCAGTCCGGCGAGCCCGCACCTGTCCCGCCAGATGACAGCGATAAAGCGCGGCTGGCACGCAACGAGCCTGCATTGCACTCCAACGGCGACCTCAGCAACAGCCACTACGACATGAACCTGCTGGCGGTGGACCTATGGTTCCGCCACCTGCTTTGGACCGGCGATGTCGATTACGCACGGAACGTCTGGCCGGTGATCGAGCGCCACCTCGCCTGGGAGCGGCGCTTGTTCCGGCGCGAGGTCGGCCCGGACAAACTGCCGCTTTACGAAGCGTATTGCTGCATCTGGGCGAGCGACAGTTTGTTTTACAACGGCGGCGGAGCCACCCATTCCAGCGCGCTGAATGCTTACCACAATCGGATGGCCGCCCGCGTGGCGAAGCTGCTCGGCAAGGACCCCAAGCCCTACGAGCGCGAAGCCGACTTGATCGCCAAAGCGATGCGTCAAAACCTATGGCTACATAACGAGGGGATTTTTGCCGAATCAAAAGACCTGCTCGGCCGCCAAGCGCTGCATCCCAACCCCGCGCTGTGGACTTTCTATCACACGGTGGATTCCGAAGTCCCGACTCCGCTCGAGGCGTGGCAAATGAGCCGCTACGTGAACACGCAAATGGTCCATATCCCGATCCAAGGCGACAACGTGCCCGACGAAAATCTTTACACGATGCCGACCACCAATTGGATGCCCTACACGTGGTCAACCAACAACGTCGTCATGGCCGAATCCACGCACACGGCGCTTGCTCTTTGGCAGGCCGGCAGCAGTGACTCCGCGCTGCGTCTTTTCAAAGGCAGCTTGCTCGACAGTATGTTTATGGGCTTGTCTCCCGGCAATGTGGGAATGTGCACGCAGTTCGACATTGCCCGTCGCGAAGCGCAGCGGGACTTTGCCGACGGGATAGGCGCAACTTCGCGCGCGCTGATTGAAGGACTGTTTGGAATCAAACCCGACGCCCTTGCAGGAGAACTCGTCGTGCGACCCCACTTCCCCGCCAAGTGGGATCACGCGAGCCTCCAGCACCCGGATTTTGTCTTCGAATACAAGCGGGACGGCGTTACGGAAACGTTTTCGATCGAACCGAAATTCCCTAAACCGATGTCGCTGCGTCTCGTGATTCCAGCGCGCCGCGAATCCATCGAACGCGTGAGTGCCGATGGACAGGTGAAAACACGCTGGCTAGATCATCAAGTCGGCGCACCCCTCGTTGAAGTCGTTTGCTCCTCGCAAAAGAAATACGTCATCACGATCACGTGGAAGGGCGACAAGACGCCAGCGATCAAGGATACGACATCTCCGGCGCAGGTGGTCCATGCAGCCAACGCGCCGACGATGGATTGGAAAACACCCGCACCGAAATCCACCACATGGGCCGCCGTGGATTTGGCCCCCATCTTCAACGACAAAGTCACCCAGATTTTTAAAAACGAATACCTCTCGCCGCGCTCGCCGTTTTGCTCGCTGGCGGTGCCGAAACAAGGGTTCGGAAACTGGTGCCATCCGAGCGATCTGTTTGAGGTCGATGATTCCGGACTGCGCGCGGTAGCAGATCAAAACCATGGCCGCATCGTATTGCCTAACGGCGCCCCGCTGCAAACTCCGGGCCCGGGCGACACCAAAAACATCGTCTTCACCTCGCAATGGGACAACTACCCACACGAAGTCACCGTGGCTTTGAGTGGAAACGCCTCGCATGCCTATTTGCTCATGGCCGGATCAACCGACTCCATGCAAAGCCAGTTCGACAACGGCGAGGTCATCGTCACTTACTCGGACGGCTCGACCGAGCGGCTCGCCTTGCGCAACCCGACGAACTGGTGGCCGATTGATCAGGATTATTTCATGGACGACTATGCCTTCCGCCGCCCGGAGCCGATCCCGCCACGGGTGGACTTAAAAACCGGAAAGATCCGCATCCTCGATGTCGCGGAGTTCAAAGGCAAAGGCCGCACCGTGGCAGGCGGCGCGGCAACCGTGTTGGATTTGCCGCTGAATCAGTCGAAAAAATTGAAATCCCTCACCGTGCGCGCGCTGGCGAATGAAGTGGTGATCGGCCTGATGAGTGCGACGCTGGAGCGCTAAAACAACTCTTTATTAAAACCAACCCAATCCCTATTAAAAGCTTACCAACCCGTCCGAAGAGTTATTGTCCGATTTAAGAGCTTTCAATCGGTTGGAAAGCTTTTCCAACTCGTCGATCACCTTTTCCAACCCGTCGATCACCTTTTCCAACCGGTCGGTCAACTTTTCCAACCGGTCGGTCACCTTTTCCAACCGGTCGGTCACCTTTTCCAACGCGTCGGTCACCTTTTCCAACGCGTCGGTCACCTTTTCCAACTCGTCAGTCACCTTTTCCAACGCGTTGGAAAAGCCTTCCATCTCGATTCTCACCTCTCGTCTCTGGTCTGTTGCCTTCAACACCTCTCATCAAGCGCGCAAAAAACAGCAAGACCGCCCAAGACTGCACGTATTTGAAAGCCTCATCATCTTATGAAACGATTCCTCCTTCTCAACCTCCTCGCCGCCGGATTACTGTCCGTGCAAACGACCTCGGCTGAACCCGCTGGCCGCAGCGTGTCCATCGCAATGCGCGTTCTTTTCACACAATCGTCCTAAAGTTCTACCCCAAAAATCATCATGAAATCACTCCATGTATCTCTCTGTGCCATGCTCGGTTGCGCGGCGATCCTCGTCACCAATTCACGCGCAGCGGACGAGCCTGCGACGTTAGGTAAAAGGGTTGTCCTTGTCGGCGACTCCACTGTGGCAACCAAAAGCGGCTGGGGCGATGCGTTTTCAAAACGGCTCGCCCCCGGTGTGGAATGCTTGAACATGGCCCGGGGCGGCCGCAGTTCGAAGAGCTATCGTGCCGAAGGCCACTGGAAGAAGGCGCTGGACGCCAAACCGAGCTGGATTTTGATCCAGTTCGGCCACAATGACGCGCCCGGCAAAGGCCCCGAACGCGAAACCGACGCAAAGACCACCTTCCGCGAAAATCTCGTGCGCTACATCGCCGAGGCGCGGGCCAGTGGCGCAAAGCCGGTGCTCGTCACCTCGCTGACGCGACGGAATTTCAATCCGCAGGGAAAGATCGAATCCAGCCATCTCGAATCGTTCGCCGACTCGCAAGCTGGGGAGGCACGACAAGATGTACTCTGCGATTATGTCGAGGCGACCAAGGCCGTGGCAGCGGAACAGAAGGTGCCCTTGATCGACCTCAACGCGCGCAGCATCGAACAAATGAACCAGCTCGGACCCGCGGCTGCCGTGGCTTTCGATGCCAAGACCAAAGACCCAACCAAGCCCGACAAGACCCACCTTTCCACTGAAGGAGCGACGAAAACCGCAAATCTGGTAGCCGACGAAATTCGTAAAAACGTGCCGGAGCTCGAGCTGCTGCTTCGCCCGTAACAACCCAAACTGGCCAGATTCACGTCCCCCGGCGGTGTTTTTTCGTTTAAACCACCGATGCTTTAGCAATTTACCTGTTGTTGCTTGACCCCGCCGCCTCATCTCGCCACGTTGCCGCCCCGTCTGTTGCCCCGATGGCAGCGGCGTGCCCTAACCGAACCAACCTACCGATCTGCCATGGCTGCGAAGATCTACACCACCAAGGACGCACCGATTGCGCCTCTCAAGAAGAAAACCCTCGCCGTGATCGGCTTCGGCTCGCAAGGCCACGCCCACGCGCTCAACCTCAAGGACAGTGGCCTCAAGGTCATCATCGGCCTCTACCCGAAGTCGAAGTCCCGCGAAGTTGCCAAGAAGCTCGGCTTCGAGGTCATGGACACCGCCGAGGCGGTCAAGGCTGCCGACGTGATTTTCGTCGCCACCCCAGACACCGTCATTCCTGCGGTTTACAACAAGGACATCGCGCCGCACCTGACCAAGGGCAAGACGCTGCTCTTCTCGCACGGCTTCGCCGTTCACTTTAAGACCATCACCGTCCCTAACAACGTTGACGTCATCCTCGTCGCGCCAAAGGGCCCTGGCCACACCGTGCGCTCGCAGTTCGTCGCAGGCAAAGGCGTTCCCGGCCTCATCGCTATCCACCAGGACGTTTCCGGCAAAGCCCAGAAGACCGCGCTCGCATGGGCCGGCGGTATCGGCTGCGCCCGCGCCGGTGTCTTCGAAACCAACTTCCGCGAAGAAACCGTCACCGACCTCTTCGGCGAACAAGTCGTCCTCTGCGGCGGCACCACGGCCCTCGTCAAAGCGGGCTTTGAAGTGCTCGTCGAAGCTGGCTTCCAACCCGAGATGGCCTACTTCGAGTGCCTTCATGAGCTCAAGCTCATCGTCGACCTCATGAACGAGCAAGGCATCGCCGGCATGCGTTTCTCGATCTCCGAGACCGCTGAATACGGCGACGTCACCGTCGGTCCGAAAATCATCGACGCCTCCGTCAAGAAGCGCATGGCCGCCCAACTCAAGGCCATTGAAAACGGCAAGTTCGCCAAGGAGTGGACCGCCGAATACGCCGCAGGCAACAAAAACTTCAACGCCATCCGCAAGGCCGAAGCCGCTCACCCGATCGAAAAGGTCGGCGAGAAACTTCGCTCCACGATGAGCTGGATCAAATCCAGCAAGATCAAAAAAGGCGCCAGCCAAGCGAGCTTCACTTCGTCCTCGAAGTAATCCCCGCGATCTCGCATTCAAAACGCCCGTCTCCTGCAAAGGGGCCGGGCGTTTTTTGTGATACCGTCCTCACACGACTACCCACCATGCTTGCTCGATCTGAACAAAAGCTCATGACCAGTGTTGCAGAGTTAACCCGGCGCCTTGCGGAAAAGAATGATTGACAAGAAATGCAATCAGTCGCGTATTGAATGCGTCATGGCTAATAAAACACTAATCACCATAGCAATTGTATCGATGGGAATCGCCTCTTCACATGGAGCCACAAAACCCGCGGGAAAACTTCAAATCGTGTCCCCAACGACCAACAAAGAAGTGTCCCAAGCTAAAATTGGCAGCGATTTGCTGGTTCGCGTCAGCGAGACCGATCTTCATCTTTTTGCCAATAAAAATATTATGTTCTCTTATACGCTTTCTGCTCTCCCGAAAGGATCCAAAACAGCCACTTCAATTTCAGGAAAAATCGCATGTAAAGTTACGCAAGGACTCGGGATTGTTGCGGTCGACGGCAGTGCTGCAACTACATCCGAAGAGATGTCGACGCTGAGTGGCACTCAATCGGATGAGGCCTACATCACCATTCCTGATTACATGCCAGAAGGCGTTGCCACCCTTACGATTTCCCTAACCGGAACGGGTGTCGGAACCATCACCGTCACGAAAAGCCTCAGGATCTCGCTTTAACCTCAGACTGGATTAGAAACGTCTCGGACGCTGTTTAAGCTAAAAATATTCTATTCGCTACGATTCTTCATTTCTAGATTGTCGCCTCGCCAAGGAGCAACTGACCCGCCCTTGGTTAATGATGCTTTGCGGTGGCTTGTTGTTTCCGACCATCGCCTGCGGCCTCACCTTGGAGGAAAGGGGGGGCGAGGCGATCTCCGGAATCTTTCAATCCGGATTAGTTTTTTACGACTTATTCGTTCCACTTGCCCCTTTAAACAGAGGTAAAACCCAAACACTGACTGCATCGAGGGCGGAAGTGCTGGATCCACCAAACCTGCTGGAAGCCTATGATTTTCACCTTTCGGTGAAAGAACCCTGCACCTCCCCTTTTTCATTTCAATCGAATAAGGCTGTTTATGATTTCAAATCTGGGGCCGTGCATGCCTCTAACGGTTTTTTTGCAAGCAGTTCGGGATTAAATTTTGAGGGGATCGAACTTTGGCGAGAATCCGAACTTCCAGTGTTCGACGCAATCGGGCATCTCGAAGTCCAATTGGCAAAACCAGCCTCCAGACTAAGTTTCACCTTAAAAACACCGGGAACGCCCCCCTTTCGCTTCGAGCCGTTGCAAGCATCGAAGTACGAACTTCCCAATCCTATGGCCCCGCTGGAACTTGTGCAAAAGTTCTCGGGCAACCTTTCAACTTTCCTAAAATGCTGGAGATGGACGAGCGAATGGGACTCGGCCGTCAGCAGCTCATCCGAAGGTGCTTTAGCGGCGATTTCTCCAGATGGAGGACACATCGATCTCCAGAGAATTAAAATTCAGCTGGCCGGTCCATCTGCCATTATCGGTCGACAGGCTGTGCTTGTCAGCGCAGGCGGAATTCAGATGCTTCAAGAGAATTCAGACGACTGCAACTTGGTGCGAATGACGGGCCAGGGCGGCGTACAAACATGGATACATGCGCCTAAATCCGATGAAGTCTGGGTACGCTCGACCAGATTTGACTGTGTGAGTGACCGGAAGATCATCCAATTTAAAGGGGGGCCATTAATGGTCGGCAGGCGAGGAGCCATCTTGACAGCCACGGAGGATTGGCAATTTGTTCGCGTCTTCCCAAGCGGAAGGATCGTCCTGAGTTCCGGTGCGTGGAATTCGACAGGCAATTTCATTCTGCGAAGTAAGAAAACCCAGCCTTGAGAGGCATCACCTATTTTAGTGACTCGTCCGATCCGCCAACCACGACCGAGCTTGGACGGTATTCGTAAAATGAAACCCCGATTTGTCCTCCAACTCAGATGCCGCGATATCTCGGATAATTTCCGAAGGATTGGATAACGCCTCTACGTGGAGGGTTAAATTCAATGCTGGATCACTTTCATGGCTCAGCTCAAGGCTCCACTGGGCAAGCTCGACGCTTCCTGTCCGGCACCAATCTGCAAGGATTTCACGAACATCGACTAGCTGATGACTACTAGCTAAGGCCTCCAGCTCGTCGTGAATACCGCTGAAATCTTCGGATCGCAGAAGTTCCCGGAGTTTGATGCATGCCGAATTAAGGCTCCCCGATTCAGGCATCTGCCTCGGTGGACGCCGACGGACTTCAGGCGACGAACTGGACGAAGATGATCGATTTAGGGCTCGATCAATTTTTCGACTAGCGGTGCCTGCAATTGAAGATTTTTGAAGAATCCTGTGATCGTTCCACGTCAAAAATAAGCCGCCGATAGCAGCTGAAATCAACAAACAGCCACATGCACCCATCCAATTGAATCTAAAAGAACTCATTTTGTTTTACTTTCTGAAAATATGACTGGCAAAAACACTCAGGTCCATCCCAAACAATTGACATCGTCGTGCGGATTGAAACACTCCGGCCATGTACGAGGCTTCTGGCAAATTGAAATGGATCGGCGCAGCACAATCATTCGCAAGCGGCTTCACCAAGCGCGAATTTGTGATCACCACCGCTGCGGACAAATATCCGCAGGACCTGAAGTTTGAAGTCGTGAAGGACAAGTGTTCCATGCTGGACGCGTTCGAACTCGAACAAGACGTCGCCGTGAGTTTCGACATCCGCGGCAACGAGTATAACGGCAAGTACTATGTCAACCTCGCTTGCTGGAAGATTCAGGGTGCCGGCACAGCTTCGGAATCCCCGCGGCGGGCTGGCCCAAGCTCGGCAACAAGCAGCGCGGAGCCTTCAATCGCAGATCTCCGCGACGACGGCGATTTCGATGACGACGTGCCGTTCTAAAACAATTCATTGATGCATTCGTTCGGGCATCTTGATCAAAAAAATTGTGTTCGTAAGTAATTACCCTAACGTACACACAACGACGTTTTTGGGTTAAAGTTCTGTACTGGATGGCTAGGCTCTCACTTCAAAAAACGCTACACTATAGCCCCTTGTAGCACGCCGTTCCCTAACTCATTGACCTGTTTCCAGTATCCAAACAGCACCGCAATATCAATCCAAAATGAACTCCCTATCTCAAGCGATCCTCGCTGGTTCCAATCTCGTCCTTGCTGCCGCCATTTCTTATCATGTGCTGAAGCCGACAGCTACGCCGCCCACAGCCCCTACCGCGATCCAGTCCACCCCGCCGGTGGCTGCTCCTCCAGCTGTCGATTTGCGGCCGCTGCTGAAACCCATCGAAGTCCTCAACCAGTCAGTCAACCAGCTCTCCAATAGCCTCCAGCGCTCCAACACCGCATCAACTCAATACGAATTCCTCCAGAAAGAGGTCGAACGCCTTGATAAGATCGACCAGGCGCTGGCCACCCGCATCAACCTCGAAGAGTCAAAAAAACCAAAGACACCTTCTGCCGAAATGGAGCAAAACATCAAGCGTTTCAAATCGCTTCAAGACCAGATTCAGCAGGAAATCAAGCGCCGCCGGGAAACGATCAATAACCTTATCGAAGGACTGGAGCCCCAGCTCGACCCGACCTCAACTGCGGATAAGACCTCGCCAAAGGCACCAACCAACTCCCAAGCACCCGTGGAGACTACTGCCGCCACGCCCCCAGTTGCTGCGGCGACCCCAAAACCCGCAGCGGTCACCTCCCCAACTCGATCCACTCCACCAGCCAATATCCCTCCCACAGGAGTCAAGAAGTGAGGAAATGAATCGTTTGCCAGCGCGGCGGATCTGGCTATGCTCCGCGCCCCGGCAAAAGATGCCGGCTTTCACAAAATGAATCATCCCCATGTAGCGATCGTTGGTGCGACGGGTGCCGTCGGTGTAGAAATGCTCCTTTGCCTCGAACAACGGAACTTTCCGCTCAGCAAATTGAAGCTGCTCGCTTCGGCGCGTTCGGCTGGCAAAACCATGACATTCCGCGGTGAAGAGATCGTGGTGGAAGAACTGACGCATGATTCATTCGGCGACGTGGACATCGCGCTGTTCAGCGCGGGTGGCGGGATTTCACTGGAGTTCGGACCATCGGCCGCTGCTGCTGGCGCGGTGGTGATCGACAATTCCTCGGCCTTCCGGATGGATGAAGGTGTGCCTTTGGTGGTGCCCGAAATCAACCCGGAAGCTGCCAAAAATCGTCCGCGCGGCATCATCGCCAATCCGAACTGCACGACGATTATTTCGCTGATGGCCTTGGCTCCCTTGCACAAGGAGTTCGGCCTGAAGTCGATCATTGCCTCGACTTACCAAGCGGTCTCCGGCTCGGGTGCTCAAGGGATCATCGAGTTAGAAGAGCAAGTGAAAGCGATCACTCACGGCGAAGCATTCACCCCGAAAGTCTATCCGCGCCAAATCGCCTTCAACGTGATCCCGCAAGTGGACGCCTTCACCGACAACGGCTACACCAAGGAAGAACTCAAGATGCTCCACGAAGGTCGCAAGATCATGAACCTGCCGGAACTGCGGGTTTCCTGCACCTGCGTGCGCGTGCCCGTCTATCGGTCGCACTCGGTTTCGATCACCGCGCAGTTTGAACGCCCGGTCGATCCTGCCGTGGCGCGTGCTGCCTATGCCGGCAAAGCGGGCGTGCAGGTGATGGACGATCCAGCGAACAAAGTTTTCCCCGTGCCTCTCGATACGACGGGCAAGGACGATTGCCTCGTCGGCCGAATCCGCAAAAACCTCGTGTTAGAAAACGCCCTCGACCTCTGGGTCGTGGGCGACCAAGTGCGCAAGGGCGCGGCGCTGAACGCAG